>CACXCB010000064.1 GCA_902766005.1 uncultured Erysipelotrichaceae bacterium
CAAAGGGAGCTTTTATGACTTAATGACAGATCGGTTTCCTGTTGTGGGTGATTATGTTTCTTTTGAGTACAACCCAATCGGAGATTCTTTGATCGTATCAGTGCTTGAGCGTTCTGGCCTTTTGCAGCGCCCTGATCAGGCGAAGACCGGAGTTATGCAGTACATGGTAGCTAACGTGGCTTATACCTTACTATGCCCCGGCACTGTTATAATGCTTAAGTCCGTTGTTCCAGAACAGATATGCTGCAATTCCTGAGACCAATGCGATAAGCAAAGAAATATGCGCAAGTTCAGGGTGAATCAGATCTTTTCCAAGGAGACTCCCCACAGGGTAATATCCGGTAAATGCGTAGGGAATGATGAATGTAAGCAGAAACTGTACGCCTTTACTGTATATGCTGATCGGATAATCTGTATAATTTTTTAGTCCGTAGTTATTATTTGTGAGAAGCGATACTATTTCCTCGCTTTTTATCGTCCAAAAGCTGATTGTGCCTGTAAATATGGTTATAGATGAAAAAATCACGAAGGCAGAAAGCATGTTTATGCCATATAGGAGCAAACTGATAGGATTCCAATCAATAGAAAGTTTCGACATGCTGTAAATCCAGAAAAAAACTGATAGTACGAGCCTGGGAATGAAGGTGTATTGAAACTGCTGCAAAACCATATATAGCATAGGACCAATTGGCCGGGTCAGATACAGATCGAATTTTCCCGTGCGAATGAGCTGTCCCATATCCTTCATTGGACTCCAAAAAAGGAAACAGCTCAGGCTGTAGGTCAGCCAGCTGGTCGTAAACATGAAGAGTACTTCATCCCTTGTCCATCCGGCAATGTTGTCAAAATTATGGAATATAACCATAAATCCTGCATAGTAAATCCCTATCTGTATTGTGTTAGCAATAAGCTCAAAGACAAGAGAAAAATGATAGGCCAGTTTTCCTTTCATATATATGATTACAAAGTGCCTGTACATCTTTAAAAGATACATGGTTCAACCTCCCTGAACAATGAGTTTGTTTTTTCCGATTACCCAGATTATTTCTGATAACACAAAAAGAATGACCAGCCAGGTAAGCTGGGTAGCGATAGAAGCTATAATATTTGTCTGATTCATAGAGGTAGTGATGATTGTTACCGGTATAGCATAGATGGCACGGAATGGTAAAAACATATTTATCTTTGCAAGCAGACCTGGAAACATTGCAACTGGTATCCATGAACCCGAGAGCAGCTTGTATATGGCAGCAAGGAGCATGTTAAGAGGCCATGTGACAATAAGCCAGAATGCCATCAAACCAATGATCAGTGAATATAAAAACTGGATCATGTATGCTATAAGGACTGAGATAATCCCGTAAATAATCTGTTCCCTGCAGATTAATGGCTTGTTGTAGAAGATCTTTACTACTATACCTAATGGGATAGCATATAGTACAAGACGGACAGCACTTGTGCCAAGGTGCTTTGAAAAAATCATGGCTTTGTAGTCTACAGGCCTGATTAGTTGATTTGCCACATCTCCTGATCCAATCTGCTGATTAATCCATTCGATAACATCACATTCCATAAAAGTGGATATGATTGTTGCTGTGATAATATACCGGATAGTATCATCGTGACTTAGAGGAATGCTTTTGCCTGCGTTTGAGGAAAAAAGGGCATTCCATAAAGCAAACTGCATATACAGGTACACAACCTTAGACAAGAAGTTCGCCCATACTGAGTTTAAGTATGCTGTATGTTCTTTTATTCCGATTAAGGATAAGTCCAGATATTTACGCATTTTTTCTCTCTCCGGCTAAGTAAATTCTTTTTATAATTTCTTCAAGATCGGTTGTCTGATATGTGGCTTTAAGTTCTGGGAGTGTCCCGTCATATATGAGGGAGCCTTCATCAATAATTATCATTTTTTCGCAAAGCGTTTCGATATCTGAAACATCGTGGGTTGTGAGGATGATTGTGGTATGTCTTTCTTCATTTATTTTCTTGATAAAATTTCTGATCCTTTCTTTGGAAAGCACATCTATACCGATTGTGGGCTCATCCAAAAACAATATGTCAGGATCATAGATAAGAGATGCGGCAAGATCTGCCTTCATTCTTTGACCAAGACTTAAGAGCCTCGGGGGCTGCCTGATAAACTCTTCTATGCCGAGAATTTCTGAAAACATCTCCATATTCCGCTTATATGTTATGTCTGGGACACGGTACATATCCTTAAAAAGTTTAAGAGTATCCAAAACAGGAATATCCCAGCAAAGGACGCTTTTTTGCCCGAAGACAACGCCTGTCTTCATCAGGATCTCTTTTCTGTTCTTCTTGAAGCTGCGTCCGTCGATGGAAACAAAGCCATGATCGGGGATAAGAATTCCGGTCATCATCTTTATTGTGGTGGATTTGCCGGCTCCATTTGGCCCAATGAATCCGACAATCTCTCCGGAAGGAATGGAAAAGGATATGTTATCGACGGCGGTTTTCGTTAGGCCACCTTTTAGCTTGTATGTTTTTGATAGATTTTTTACTTCAATACTCATGATTGTTTCCCCGTTCATACTTGCATTTACTTTTCGTTAATCATATAATACTCACAAATAATATATCAGTAAAATTGAAATAAACGATAGTAATAATCAAAATACTTGATACAATGAGGCGATATGAACAACACACAGCTTGAAACATTTCTTAAACTTGTTGAAACAAAGAGCTTTACAGCTACAGCAAATATGCTCGGATATGCTCAGTCAACAGTAACGACCCAGATAAAACAATTGGAAGAAGAACTTGGGTGTCTTCTATTTGAACGATTGGGGAAAACGCTTACCCTGACAGCAGAAGGAGAAAAATTGATTGTTTATGCGCAGCAGATGCTAAAAATTCAAAGGGAGATCCTTTTGGAAGTTTCTGCTGCAAAAATCCCATCAGGGATCATAAAGCTGGGAGTGTCCGAATCTTTTTGCTACAACCGACTTCCCGAAAGTCTTATGGTTTATAAAAAAGAGTTTCCGGAAATGGATATTCAGCTTCAGTTTATAGAACATGACACCTTTCCTGCCCTGCTAAAGAGCGGGGCGCTGGATATGGTTTATACGCTGAATCCGCTTATAGATAATACGGAACTTAAAATGATACATAAGAGAAAAGAAACATTGACTTTCTTTGCAAGTCCCGATCATCCGATCACAAAAAAGAAAAAGGTAAATGAGAAGGATCTTGAAGGTATCCCTCTTTTACTGACATCCCATAATTGCAGTTTCAGGCATATGCTACTTCAGGATTTTATGGATCATCAGGTTACACCAAAGATTGAACTGGAAACAAGCAGTAAGGAAATACTAAAGCAATTTGCCATTAACGGACTAGGGATTGCATTCATGCCAACCATGGTTGCGACAGAAGAGGTAAAAAATGGTTTGTTGAAAAAGATAGACTGGGCTGGGGCAGATTTTCCTGTTTTTTCACAGTTATTTATTCACAAGGACAAGCACGTAAGCAAAGCCATGGATGAATTGATAAGACGTATAATTGATGATTAACCGCCGCACACTCGTCAATACGATATTTGAAATAATTGCCTTGCGGAACTTGAGAGGTATTTCGTCTGTCTCTACTTTGCGTAGGTACCATCATCGAAAAAACTGATCTACAATCTGTGCATGGAGGTGAGAACAAATATGAACCAATATGTTACAGGCGCAGTTATACGGACACTGCGGGAAAAGAACAAGATGACACAGCTTCAGCTGGCTGAAAAACTGGGAGTGACTGATAAAACCGTCTCAAAATGGGAAAATGCGAGAGGCCTTCCGGACATTACCCTGCTGGGACCTATTGCGGAGGCGTTCAGCATTTCGGTAACCGAGCTGATATCCGGCAATGCCATTCATAATGCAAATGTATCAGCAAACATGCTGCG
>CACXCB010000065.1 GCA_902766005.1 uncultured Erysipelotrichaceae bacterium
CTCTGTAAGGATTCTCTTTTCATGAAGAAGCTGTGCTTCTTTCTTTTCATACGACAGTTCTTTTACGATTGCAAATGCTGCACGCCCGGCACCGATGTAGTTAAACCTGGCGGAAAAGTGCCCGGCGAATAAAATCCAATTTCCACCGGATTCAAGTGCAGCTCGAACAGCTGCATCCGCTGTATCTGCCACTGTAAAGGTCATACTTGCCACTGTCATCATTCTGTCGACAGTTCTGTTTTGAAACGGAATAACATTGCCCCAGTTAACTTCATTTAGAGTTCTATGATTTTGAATCTCGATTGCTAATCGTGTTACAAAAAACCCTGTTCTGACAAAAATCTCATTAAAAAGAATCGGAATAGTCTGCTTTCCAACTTCTTTTACATAAGCCAGTTCATGGCGAAGATCCCACTTTTGATTCACATACAGATTATTTACGTATGCCGGAAGTCCGCTGTCTTTTAGTATCGGCAGTCCTGACAGTTCATGCAGCAAAGAAGCAAATATACTCGGGATCCCCATTCCCCGACCTGCTGTACTATAAGAACCTCCCATATCGCTCACAAGATGACCGAACCAGTTATTCGCACAGTCCGCAATCTCTATCAACATGGGCGTTGACGCAACAAGTCTCATGATATGTCGCAGCGCTTTGGGGATTTCTTTTCCTTGTGCTTCTTCATATTTGTTTTCAGCAATCGTGACTAGCCAATTTAAAATGCCGGTTATGATAGCAGCCACAATCTTGCGCTTATTATCCTTCATGTCCTCGGTATTCACTCCGACAAACACAAGTCTCCAATCGCCTTCGCGATTAATAAATGTACCGAATCGAAGGAACTGTACAGCTATTGCCGATATAAGGCCAAGGGGTGTAGGATGATGGGCAAGATCTGCGAGGTGATGATTCATCGCCGAAACTCTTATATTCTTGCCACTCCAAATGTTGTCCTGTGCAACTTTGAATGTTTCTTCTAAATGTCTGATCGCACCACTAAGTCCGGCGCCTTTATATCCTTTATCTTGTGCATACTCTATGATAAAGTTATTTACTTTCTCACGTGATAAATGAAACTCGTTCTGATTAACCTTTGCTTCACCCACAAAGAGAACATCAATAGCCCCGGACAAAACTCCACTGAATACAGCAAAGGCGTAGTCAGCTTTGTCAGCATTACTGACATATCGGTTTAGTTCTCTATTAACTCTGTCCAGTTCTGCCTCAATATCCATGTCAGAAATATTCTTCCCTGACATACCTATTGTAATTTCTGCAGAAATTATTTCCTGCTCTTCAGTTTTAGTGATTTGTGGAACACACATTTCCGCCGATACCCTCCCACGAGAATACTTTACTCCAGGAAGACTTCAAAAAATCCGTCAAGATATCCCTGTACTTCATATAACAATCCAGATGCAATACAAATATGTATGAACGCTGAGTTCCTCTATGATAAGTGACAGCCAATATCTGCGCGTCTCTGATGTATTTTCGGATCTCAACCTTTGTCTCCTCCCAGGCCTCCGGTTTTCTGCGGCCTTTATGACAGTAGAAGACGACATTCTTTCCGCTGTTATAATACCTGCAGATTTCATCAGGAAGAATGAACTTCTCGCTATCCTTTGTTCCGACAGTCTTTCTGTAGCTGAAACCATTATCAGGATCAGCAAAATAAGATCTAATTCTATCAGCATAAGTGTCGAATTATTGAACCACAGTTTTCGGCTTAATTCTCTTGTCTTTGCTTCAATTTTACTGCTTTTTAGAACCTCTCCGTAGTACTCAGCACCCGAGATCAAGTCGGCATCCTGAATCATTCTAACCGTTTTGTTCGAGCGGAAAGCTATGTCTCGAAGGGCATCAAACAGTACGGGATCATAGATTCTATCTTCAAAATGATTCAAGTATTCGATGAACTTACCGTCGGATTATCCGTCATTCTCTGTCAGATACCAATTGACACCAATCTTAATCCCATTTTTTGCCAGGAAACGAAGCAAACCGTATTTGCCATAGTCCCCTATATCGCCGACATATTGGTTCTTCATGTCTTTCTTCCTCCGGAGTCATAATCTCTTTCCTCTTCTATGTATGGAAATCTCTGCTTGCCTCCGGATAAGTTCCTTCTACATCATGCCATCACTTTAACCGAGCACAGAATCCCTTAATCTTCTTTTCATTTGCTTCATTCGGCCTATTCATCGGATCGATCAGAACAAGCTCAGCCTCCTACTTCTCAATCCCCAGGGCACCTTTCAGCTTCTCAAAAGCTTTCTCGGCCCCGCTTCCGCTCTGACACGCAAAAGCAGAAATCTGCTTGCCCTTCAAATTATTATCTTTTACAAATGTGCGGATAGGAGGAGTCACATTTCCGGCCCAAACCGGAAAGCCAAAAATGATTCGATCATATTTATCCGCTTCAAAAACATAGGGTTTGAGTTCCGGTGTTTCTGCCATCACAGCACTTTTCCCACCCCAGAAG
>CACXCB010000066.1 GCA_902766005.1 uncultured Erysipelotrichaceae bacterium
CCAGTCTGGGATATTTACTACTTTTCAAGGTTCATCTGAGCCTTATTTTTTAGCTCAGGGTTTTCATACGTCACTTGACACTACCTTCCTTAAAGGCTCTGATAAGTTCATCTATATCTGCTTTCGTAAGCTCATGATACTCATCTAAGCCCTGTAGAGAATTTATTATCTTTTCTTTTAGAACAGGTTCCCAATTAGCATTTTCCCCAAGCTTTTTCCCAAGTTGTCTGTAAAACTTTATTTCTCGTATGGCTTCCTCGATATATTTTGGCAAGGTATTGTTATAATACTCATTTGCAGATTCATATCCTGAAGTTTGCGCATTATACTTTGAGATCGTTCCTGTTTCAGGATTCGCTTTATTCTGTGTTATAACAATGGTTTCAATAAAAGGAAAATATTTCCTTAATACGATTTTAAATTCTTCTCCAGTTATTTTCCCTCTCGTTACTGTCTGATTTTCAAAAAGGCAATCATCTACCAATATGATATTGGCCTCTCTTACCTTTGGCGAGTTTAACAAAAACTCGTATCCGTCCTTTGGATCAAACGGAACATCATTAAATTCAATCTCTACATCTTCATCTTGAGGCGCGTATTGATCAAGATAGGCGTCCAATGTAGGATCAATGGTATCATCTATATAGATCATTTTGATAACATCCATTTTCAGCTTCTTCCCCCAACAGTAAATTCTATTACGAATCCATCGTCGCCGTTTATATCTGTAATTTCGCCTCCAGACATGACAACAGTATTATTGACTATCCACATTCCAAGCCCATGTCCATTCGGTCTTGTAGTTTCATGTACTTCAAGAATTCTTCTGGGATCTGCACTATATTTAGCATCCAACCCCTTCCCATTATCACTGTACTTAAAGGACAGCACTCCGTTTGCCTTTACCACAGACACATTAATTACTACTTGTTCCCTTTTTTGATTTTGTTGAATACTATTAAGAATAAGATTGTCCAATATTACCTGCAAAATATCATCCGCAATATGGAATACTATATTCTTATCAATATCCAATACTACTTGAATCAGTGCATAATCTCTCTCCCACTGATCGGCCTTTTGCTTGATCAGGTCATATATATTCTGTTCTTCTGGCTCAAATTTTTTCTTCTCTACCTCAGAAAGCATGGTATCCATAAAAGTAACCAGTTTTCTAGAAATACGACTATTAGATTTTAATAGCGCCGGGACATTTTTATACGCCTTCTCTGTACGTTCAGGAAGAAGCAATTCTTCCCACATTCCGTATTCTTTTAGAGCATTTATGATATGTGTAACATTATCACTAATCGCGTTACGATCATTTCTCATTTCATGGGCTACCGAGGAAGCTTTTAGGCCTACTGTAGCCAATACGTTCAATATTCTGACGTCATATTTGTATCTTGACTCAACGTCTTCTTTTTCTTTTCTGGCATTTTTCTCACCCTTTTTAAAAGCTTTAATTTCCGAAGCCAATTGTTGAGCTTCTTTATCAGTCAACTGTTTAGCTTTCTTAGGATCAGATACAACCTTGTCAGCAACAGGAGTTTTTTCTTTTTTCTCTGTCGCTATATTTTTCTTATTGATCATACGAATAAGACTTTGCCTGTATCTCTCAAATTCCCTGATTCCTGTAATGATGATCTCCACAAAAAGCAAATAATAAATGTTTTCTTCAAGACCTTGCCGATTAGACATATCCCGGAGTTTAACATTATCCTTTTTATCTATTTGCACTTTACCAGATATTTGGTTTTCTCGAACTCTCCATGCACCTGTAGGATGACTTGGTGACGCCGGCGACTTCCGTGAACGCATACCTAATCTAAGCCAATCCTTCTCACCTTCAAAAGACGCGATACTAAATGCATTTCTATATAAAATAATCCCGCCTTTCATTCCACCAGAAAGGCGTCCATATTTGTACAGAAAATCTTCTCTATCTTTTGTAGACGGTTGGTTCTTGAAATAAAATTCGGCCTGAAAACTGCCGACTTCTCTTAAGGCTGCTTCTAATTCATCCTCATCTAAGTCAAACTCTTGTGCTGATTTCAATTCATTTAACAATGAATCTGTTTTCTTTTCCTCGGTAATATCAAATCCAGTGCAATAAGCACTTGCTGCACTTTGAAACTCATCTGACTTAATTTCTGTATATAATGAGCAAGTTTCGCTATCATAATGTAGCTTGATAATACTGAGGCAGTTATCTCCAAGAACCGGAGGTTCAAAATAAGGCGGGACAGCTGTTTCTGTACGGTCATATTCAACTGTAATTTTCATAAAAGAACTATTATATGTTCTAGATAAATATTCTATAAGTTCTGTGGATTTCCGCTTTGTCCATCTTTGCCTTAAATTCTCTATTATGATTTTGGTTCCAAGTTCATTATTGTCTATGTCTTCTTCGAGCGTAGAGGTTACCCAATCAGTTTTCCAGATAATCGCTGTACAGTTATTTTTCTTTGAATAAATACTAACTTTTCCACCTAGCCTAGATAAAGCAAATCTTCCTATTCCTTTTGAACCTGCGAGTATTCGCTTGTTATCATTTTCATCGATTATTTCATACTGCTTATCGCTTTTCCCGACATACATCCAATGCATACGTATGTCTTCAGCACTCATCCCCTCTCCGTCATCAAGAATATAAAGCTTATCTTCCTCAAAACGAAGTCTTAGATTATTAGCCTTTGCATCGTAGGCGTTCTTCACCAGCTCAAGAACTGCCGTTTCTTCATTGGTAAAATTCTGTATGCCCAATAATTCCACAATCGTACTATCATCGATTGTATATTTCAGTTCTTCCATGCCGGATCCTCCATTTCAAACTCATAGTTATTTATATCTCCACACGTGATTCGAACAGATTTTCCATTAACACTAATTCCAATCTCCTTGATATAATCCATAAAACGCTTACTTTTTAGTACTTTCTCTGCCAAATCAATAGATTTATCTTTTGTTGGAACTATATATATACCTGTGTATGGTATTTCTTGTGCCCCAATCCGGTAAACCTCTACGGTATTTGTGACAACTGTCGACAACAACAGCTTCTCCTGGTTAAGATGTTGTAGTGCCTGAGATCTGCCATATTCATACCACTGAGCATTTTTATCGGCTTTACGTGCATTTAGCTTGTCATGAAATTGTTTTAAATAATCTGTTGCTCGAGGATATTTTTTCTCAAAGATTTCAGGCTTAATCCGACAGAGACGGCCCTCCTCATAGAAATAAGGAAAAATGATATATTCTGTCCTTTTAAAATGTTTTGACTTTGGACTGACTGCCGGTCGCAGAAGGGTCTCTTCTATATTTAAAGACACTTTGTCCGATTGCGTAATTATAAAAGCCTCATTTAATAACGTGGCTACAGAACTTGATGCATTAAAATAATCACCAAACCGGCAGGTAGCTCTGCAATTAACAGCTTGTTCTCTAAACATCCATTTGCCTATTAAACTATCCCGTTTAATTCGATAATCACGCTTGCTAGTTATGTCTTTGCATAATACTTCTTCATTCTGTGATGATCTTTCATAAACGAAAATACTTGTGGAAGTGAGCACGTCTTTAAACAGCTTTTGTGCTGGGAAGATATCTATTCTTGTAATATGTGGACGTAACATATTGCGAAGATCTTCCGCAAACACATTTTTGTATATATTATTAGGCACTAATTGAACGAGAACTCCCCTTTCAGATAGCAAATCAATCGCCTTTTCTATAAAGGCATAGCAATAATCAAATTTCCCACGTCCGCAAGACTTATAATTCTCGCGTAAATACTTTCGGTTCTCATCGTCAATCTCTCTATATGCTACATATGGTGGATTTCCAACTATATAATCAAATTTCCCATTGGTTTCCCATTTTAGCGCATCTGCATGAATAAGATTCCACCGGACTTTGGGCAAATGATATTTGTTTGCTATAGCGTCAAGTCGAGCAAAACACAGACTGTATAATTGCTCATCCAGTTCTATACCATAAATATCGCGCTGCAACATTTCCGATATATCAGCAGGTAAAAGCCCTAATTGTTCACACGCCTTAATGTACCGTTCTACGGCTTCGGCCAAAATATTTCCTGTACCAAATGAATTATCAAGAAATTTCTTTCCGATAATATCACGCGGACTACTGAATCCTGCCATTTCAAACATCTCTATTACAGTTTCATCTGGTGTGAATCTTTGGCATTTTTTCTTTACCTGCTCGTTATCCAATATTGTCATCGGACCTGTCACCTCTTAAACGTAGCCATAGTCTTATTCTTCACTTAGAAGACCGTTGTCGTGCATATACTCTACAAAACCAAACAGAATTTTTGCATTTCTCTGAACAATATCAGTCTCGGTGAAGTCTGTAGCAGTTGCTGCTAGATCCGTAAGCTCTTTAATGTTCGTTCCTTCTTTTTTCTGTTTCCGACTGTTTTCGAATCCAATATAGTACTTAACCTTATCACTAAATCGGTAATCAGAAGCTCTGATATTGATTCGTTTCTCCAAAAGTGCCTTGTTTCCTAAACTCTCAACATTACGCGGATTGGACAGAGTATGTTCTTTTTCCTGACGATTACGAGCGTATATGTGCTCAATCTCAATAATGCTCTCAAGAGATAATAGTATCTGTTCAGGATCCTGAAATGCCCACCATGTCAACATAGACTTAGTTATTGCTCGGTTATTGCTAAACGCATAGTTATTAAATGCGTTCTGCAGCTGCTGTGTATTAAAGAGATAATCCGCGAACTTGACTGGCTGTCCATTGACAATATTGATCATCTCCGCAAACACAGGTGTTCGCAGCGCATTAACTCCGGGGTTTGTCACTGCATACGCCCAAATAAAAGCCGTTATTATATTGAGGAATTCATAGAACTGTTGATCGTCAAGTAGTCCATCTGAATCCCGATTTGCCATGTAGTAGACAGAAACAAAGTATGTCCACATGCCGTTTGGTGCGTAATTTAGAACAAATAGCCTTCGAAGAACTCTATCCGAAAATCTCTCCACACTCTGGTTTTGCACGTCATTCCAGAAGTTTGCAAGATCAATTAAGTTTTCGAACGTCTGATTATTCTTTAAAAGGCTGTATGCATTGCGTTCATAAAACTTTCGCAACGCCTCTGTGGTCGAAGATTTAATCCCTTGCTTTGCTCTTTCATAATACATATATCTTGTAAAGATCTCATCCATCGGCGTCCCTGTAATCGGGTGGAAAATAGAATCACAAAGGACCTCTAAGTCTTTCCACTTTTGAATAAACGTCTCTTTTTCGCCTTTTTCTGAATAATATTTATAGAACTGTGCCTTGAAAATATCAGCATCCGACAATGGTTTGCCCCTATCGTTGAGAGTAGAAAAAATTCTCAATGCAGTGTCTTGTGATTCAGCCTCAATAGGAAGCAAAATGCAATTGTTCATTATCCTTATCGGGAAGAAGGAAAACCAATCCGGATAAGTATTCAAAAACTCGACAATTTTCTTCTGAAAAAAACGATAGTTACTTGCATAACTGCTTTTTTCCCCATCAGAAACGAGACCTGTTTTTAGGATGTTAAGGAACTCACCTTTTTCCTTATCTGTAGCCACCTCGGAATCTATTTTAAGGGCAGATTTGTCTGGATCACCAAATTCATCCGTCTTCCATATGCATTGTTCAATAAATTTACTGGTCTTAACTGCTTTATCATTTTTCATGCTTCCGTATTTGTCATAAAACGCACGAAGAAGCAACATAAGTGTGGTAAGTCGTTGCTGACCATCAATTATTTCCATTTTGCCGTCATCGTTCTTAAATGTTACAATCGGTCCAAGGAAATACTCATCGCTATCACTATTGAATTTATCACAATCATTATCAGGAAATGCGAAAAGGAAAAGGTCATCCCAAAGCGTTTGACATTCTTTTTCTCCCCAAGCATATGGCCTCTGATAATCTGGAATTAAGAAATCTGATTTTTTCTCGCTAAAAAGCACTCTTACACTTTTTTGATCAATGTTTAACTTCGACATTTACAACCTCCAGGACATCATTTCATCACTTTTTCCAGTAAAGATTTATAGCTGTCCACAACATCATAGACAACATTTCCGCTGGAGATAGCTTTGAAGTGTTCTCTCGCACAGTGGATCTTGGACTCCTCGATCAGCCTGAGCTGCATAGAATTCATAGATCCCTTGGTTTCTGCAACAAAATAAATGTGTTTCACCTTGCCTTCATAGAAAGCAATTGCCCAGTCAGGATTGTAATGCCCAACCGGTGTGGAAATATAGAAGCCGTCTGGCAGTTTCACATAGACAGCCACATCGACATTTGTATCCAGATCTGTAGCAAAATCACGCTCGTTACTGGAGTCATATACA
>CACXCB010000067.1 GCA_902766005.1 uncultured Erysipelotrichaceae bacterium
GGATCATCACTGATATCTGCCACATTTTGACCGCAAGCATCAGTATTCTTATAAGTCAGCACAAGTCCCTGACTTGTGATCATCATGGCACCACCTGATTGATAGAGCTGTACACTGCCAAGGTCTTCCTGAACACTTGATAAAAACATATCTGCAGCAAATGCTCCATGTCGACCGTCCTTAAGGTGAACATGTCTTATAACCGATGCGCAAAGACCGCCGGTAACTTTGTCAAAATAAGGAACATCATAATAGTAGAACCAACTGTTAGTGTATGTCATAGCTTCCTTGTACATGACATTCTCTGTACAGTCTTCTATTTCATATGTCGGATCTGCTGGATAAAGAAATGTCTTATCATTGAGCATTACATATGTTCCAGTTGGAAGAAGCGCATATCTTCCCACTGTTCCTGCAAGGTATTGCATGATATCTTCATTGGAGGCAAAGTCATTTTGCTCTATCGCATCTGCAACACCATTAAGATAATAGAATGTAGAATTAAGTTCTCTGTTTACGCTACTGGCATCTACAGAAACTTCGTTTTCCAAAGAATTGTAGATTAGGTCCTTGATCATTGCATAACCAAGGGAGAATGTGATTCCCTCTGCTATTAAAATAGTTATCAGCAGCATTGCAACAAACAAGATTGAAATCTTTGCACTGATTGCCTTTGTTGATGAACCTGCTTTATTAGACGGGTTACCGCTCATAATTTACCTCCATTCAGAGACACAAAATTGCATTAACGACTGCACCATTTATAATTATACCTAATATTTATTAATATTATATAAAGTAAATCTGTAATCGTTATAAAATACATTCCGTATTTTCATTTCAAGAGCTATAATCTAAAAAGATATCCAATTTTATTGAAAATCAGGTCAGAACTATGAAAATACAATGTGATTATTGCGGAAATACATATGAAGACACTCAGGAGAAATGTCCAAACTGCGGCGCTCCAAACCCGTCCCACCAGAATACCGGTAAGCCTAAGACAATTGAAGAACTAAAGGACTGGTATAAAAAAAGAAACCTCCCGGATGCGGAAGTCACAAGATTCTTTATTGGAGTGGACTACAAAAAGCCCAAGGCTTTCGGAATATATAGAGATGAAGCTACCGGAGATTTCATCGTCTACAAAAATAAGGCAGACGGAAGCCGAGCTGTAAGATATCAGGGTAAGGACGAGCAGTATGCTGTAAACGAACTATATCAGAGACTCAAGGATGAGATTGTTCATCAAAAGCACTTGAACGAAGAAAAAAGAACCGGAGAAAGCACCACCAGATCTTCAGGTGGAGGCAGTAGAAAAAGATCAGGCCTTGGCTACTTCCTTGGCAAGTTTTCTTTCTACTTCTGGATCATTGCCTTTGTTGGGGCTTTTATCTTTTCAATTATCATCACCCCAATAAAAAACAGACACAACGGCTATTATAAATATGGCGATGCAATCCTGTATAACTGCCAGGATGACTGGTTCTATTGGGATGATAACGACTGGTCAAGAATTGGTGATTATTCAGGTCCCAAAGAGATAGCAGCAGAGATAGAGCAAAACTACGACGAATACTATCTCTCCAGGGACTGGGACAGTTCCTACTATGTAGGAGACTGGGATGATTCATCATATTACGATCAGTACCACTCTTCCAGTGATTCAGATTCAGACTCCGATTACGACTGGAGTTCTGACGACAGCTGGGATTCGGGCGGCACTGACTGGGATTCTGACTGGTAAAAAGGAATACTATACCACAAAAAACGAGAGATGCTTTTCTACATGCATCTCTCGTCTCTTCATTTAGTTACCATTATTTCCCTGAGCTCCTTGCTGAGGTCTGTTCTGATTGTTGATGTGATACTTAAGCTCTTTTGAATAGATCATATCCATATCATCGCCAAAGTGGGCACGGGATTGCTGGGCTTCCGGTAAATTTTTTTCATATCCATGTATTGGAATTAAGATTTCAGCGTTTTTGATATTATCTTGCAGATGCTGCTCATCAGCTGTTACATAATCAACATTCATTCTTCCAGCCGCAAGTTGTGGATCCATATTATTCATATCTTCGATAGACATTGCTCCTCTGTACTTGTGCTCTCCCATCTGCAATAATCCTGTAAATCTTCCAACATAATTGTAATAGATATTTTGGAAAAACAGGGTTTTCGATTTAATATCAGCAATGCTTGTATACCCCTTTGGAATATCAACAAGATCAGCTCTGCCTGCTTTCTGTGGATCATCAGCATCTTTGATGATCTCTGCCATTTTGCTTCCAACACCTTCTAAGCAGGTTCCGATAAGAGCACTCTTTATTCTCTGTTTTATGGTTGAGCCTTTAAAAAGTTTAGCAAAGTTACCCATCTGGAAATCTGCAAAGGCACATTTATTAACCTCATCTATTTCCTGCAGATACAGCTTCATCTTATCCTCGTTAGATCCGGTAAAGAGCTTATAAATCTCAATCGCCTTTGATGGGCTTACAAATGCCATCATGTTACTCTCCGTCCTTGTAAATGCCTCTTTCTCAATTCCGTTTCGCTTGCAATATGCTTCTACCGCAGCATCATTAGCACTTGTTGACTGGTTAAATGACTCATTAAGTCTTGAAAAGTAATCCGCAAGCATGGCATTTTTCTGATACTGGCTCTTA
>CACXCB010000068.1 GCA_902766005.1 uncultured Erysipelotrichaceae bacterium
AAAAAGCCTGCGTTTCTGAAACAGGAAATATATGCAAGCCTTGTGCTATATAACTTTGGCGTTTTGCTTGCAAACGAAGCCGCAGCCGAGAACAGGCGCAAAAAACGCAGACCAGGCAATAAGCACCAGTATTCGATAGACTTTACTACTTCAATCAAGACCCTGTTCGATTATCATTCGAACATCTGGCTAAATGGCATTGCCAGTATCTCTGAAAAAATCGAACATCTGGCATTACTATTATAAAACAGTCCGATAAGCGCAGCGGCATCACATATGTTATTGCTTACTATCTGATCCTGAAAGGCCAGAACACTCGATGCATGAACTCCTGGATGAGCCCGATGTCATCGTATGCTTCACTGAACCTGGAAAGGCTCCAATTCAGGGCGAAGTCCTGAAGAGCCAAGTTGCAAAGCTTGATTAAACCAGTTGATTCTATTGTACTGATTTTGGATTTCGGAAACAAGATGCTTGCTGCATCGGAAATATAGTAAAACTGCGGATCTCTCCGCAGTTTTATTGCCTTTGCTTTATTTATTTTACTTTGATCTTGATCTTTTTCGTCGCTTTCTTCCAGTTCTTTGATTCTTTTGCCGTTATGGTGATTGTGTAGGTTCCTTTTTTGGTTCCCTTTTTAACTGTCACGACCCCCTTCTTATTTACTTTAATCTTCTTAGATTTCGATTTGTACGTCAGTTTTGTCTTTGCTTTTGCTCCGAGGCTGACCCGGATAGTTTTCTTTTTAACATCCGCCTTCGGCACGGTAATGGATGCGGACTTCACGGTTATAGTCTGACGCCCCTTGACGATCTGGAATGTCTTTTTCATCTTTCCGCTGTATCGCCCGGAGAATGTTAAATGCAGTGTTGCAGTTCCGATGTTCTTGTTGTGGAAGCATACGACCGTATAAAACTTCGGATCTACAGTTTTTCCGATCGAATCAACCACTCTGAAGGAAGGGATGATCGCCGATCCGGTATAGGGGTACTTTTCCTTCAGTAGTTTGATCTTCTTGTATGGAAATATGGTCCAGGACTTTTCTTGATACCCACAGGCACCGTCATCACGATTACATTTAACAGTGTATGTCCCTTCAGTGGTGTCTGTTGCCGGGTCGTCTACGTCATATACGAGATGGTGCCCAAGAGCGGGTATAAGCTTCTCGTAAATGTTTCCGCAGTTATCATTTCCGCATACGTAGACTTCCTTACCGGCGCGGGTGCATGTCGCCTCGACAGATTTATCTTCATCGAGCTCATAATTGTGTCCGGTTTCGGGAGTTGTCTTGATCGTGATCTCGTCTCCGCAGTAGGTGCATCGCTTATATTCCCGTCCTGGAGTTGTACAGGTTGCCTCCACCTCATATGTCTTGTATTCATGCAGGCATTCGGCGCGGCCCGAAAATATATTGTCAAAGGTACATATTGTCTTGGCCGTGTTGAGTGTCCCCAAATATGCACTTCCATTGATCCAAAAACGCGTGGTTTCGGTGAAATAATCACTGTCCTCAGCGATGATGCTCAAGTGATATGTATAAATTTGGTCCTTTTCAAACTTAGTGAATTTGATATCGTCATCCTGATAGCTGGCAGAGCTGCTGTAATTCACATTGCCGCCCTCATCAGACCATCCTTCGTACCGTATGGCGGCGTTCCCGTGTGTCACTTTGGCTGAGTACTTCGGCTTCGTTCCCGACTGCAGCATGAAATACACGTTATCAATCGAAACAGATTCGATGGCTTCCGGGTCTTTCTCTGTTTCCTCTGTTTCCTCTGTCTCCTCTTCATCGCCATCGTCACCATCATCGTCATCATCCGATGCAGCTATGAAAAGGGTATTCTCCGACAGATCGGAAATGAGTCCGGTGTATTCGTCATCTGCAAGATCATCCTGTCCTTCCCCAATGTCTTCGGAGTATTCTTCTGTAAAGTCTTCGCTCACGACCATATCCTGCATATCATCTTCTGAATATGCCATCACGGGTGATATAACAAGAATGACAGCCAGTGCTGCGAATCTGAAAATGCGTTTTTTCATTATGTCCCTCCACACAGATATGTCTGCACATGCTTTGTATGTCTGTATTATAACACTTTATTCTCCTCCTGCCATCTTTGGTCATCTGCCTCTTTCTGGCGTCTTTCCAATTCTTTGTACCCTTTCTTACTACAGATCCGGCAATAGGATGTGTTCTTGGTGTCTAGAAAATGTTTCCCACAGGCTTTACAGGTTTTTACTTCCATCAAAGATCATTCTTGTCTTCCAAAATACAGTC
>CACXCB010000069.1 GCA_902766005.1 uncultured Erysipelotrichaceae bacterium
ATGAATCCCTATGTCTATTTATATCATTTACATAGAATCTAACATATATACCCTGCTGACTTTTCTTTATTATCATATCTAACATTCCAGAAAAATAATCCGAGACAGTATACCCTGTAAATATTATGCTTTTTTCTGCAGACTTAATTAGTTGTTCAACAACATCCCTTGTTCTTTTCGCTTTGATTCTGAAAGAATTTGGCGCAGTTACCACAAGGTCAATCTTCTCAGTATTTTTTGAATTATATATTTCAAAGCAAAGATTTAAAATATCACTTAGTTCTTCTTCCGAACAACTAGGAAATTGCTCTCGCAGCTCAACTATAGCATCAACTAATACTGAATCAATATTTCTGATTGAATATGATTCTATCGCCTGAACTATCTTTGCAGCCAAATATTCAGCTTTTATACTTGGATTCCGCATAACACACTTACTAACTCCTTGAAATATCCCATTTCTTCATGTTCTGGCAGTGGAACAACTAATGCTCTGTCCAACAACCTATTACCATTCTCACATGCCGTTTCTGAAATCATCGTGCACGAGTGACATGCCGCTCCATTTATTCTGTCTGAAGTAGGATTCTTCATAAAGCATTCAGGATCAGTAGTACAGGTAAGTCCATTTTCCAATGCCCCCTTTAATAATGGGATTAATTTATCCATTGATCCAAGCTCAACCAATCCGCCTAAGGAACCTTCTTTATCAGCAGCTCCTGTATAAATTAACAATCCACACATCTTATCACTGCTATAGATTCTTTCATGTAAAGCTGACGATGAATATCCTGATTGTATAGCCATTTCTTTAATTAACATGTGGGATAGAGTATGTATTAATACATATTCACCATTTCTTGGTTTGAAGTTTTCCCATCCCTTACCTTTGCAATAATCTTCATAGCATTTCTGATATTTATCCGAACGCTCTTTAACTCTGTTCTGTTCCAGCCATGCATTCATTGTCTCTCGATTAAACTCAATGAAAACACCCTCGCCATTAATTTCAACAGCAGGTAACCATTTTTCCGGACCAGCAGATTTTAATTTAACAATATGCTTCTGATCATCAACTTCAGGTTCAGGCATTTCAAGCCTTGTATAGCCTAATAAAACACGTACTTCTCTTAGTCTATGTATCTTAATAACTCTCGAAAAATACTTCTTTAAACTATCTTTAATGTCAACTTCTTCAGCTTTAAAATACTTTACGTCATGTTGAAACTCTACTTGCTGATGATGGGTAATGGCATTATATTCCATCTCCTTTAATTCCACATAATCACGTATATTCTTTTCTAGTCTCTGATATGCATCATCAAAATCTTTTCTGCTGTATTTTTCTTCAAAAAACTTTTCATATCCTTTGGTTAGCCCATCTTCTTTACCCAGAACATCAATAAGAAGTTCAATTTCTTTTCTATGTTCAGCAACCAAATCATTTATTGGATTGGTCCATGGTGGTATAGATATTGCCGTTCTAGTTGCCGGAAAATAAACATTAGAAGCTCCTCGCTGGCTTGGAATCATGTCTTTTTTGCATATCTTCTTTGGCGCATTAGGTCTTTGTGGATAATTTCCTGAGCAATTACATCCCACAAAGTTCTCTTTCTGCATTGCACCACTCATTCGTCTCTTAGCACCACAATCACATTGCACCTCTAGCTCCGCAAGTGATGATGTGGTACCAAAGGAATATAGATGCATCTTTTTCTTACAGTCAGTCATCCCATGGTGAACCCACCATCTCCATGGAAAATCATCCATATGACCATCTTCACAAATAGAAATAAATCTTGCTGGATAAGCAGAAAATCCGCAATCAGGACATGAAACACTCCCTTGGAATTTTTTATATTTTTCTGAATAAGATGAATTCTTTAATTCTTCTCTAATATCAAAAATTCTTTTACATCTATCATTTGTACAAACATGAACATATGGAAATGAGGCAACAGGAATATCCTCCTTACCAGTAGTACTCGGCATATAAAAATGTCGAACTCTCATAAAGGAAGCAAGTCTTGAATCTCTAATCTCTTTACCAATATTATTTGAATTCCAATACTCAATATCAAGCACCGTCAAAGAATCATGTACAGCGTCCATAATAGAGCCAGGACCATATGTAGTTATTAATTGATTCGGTCTAATTTCACCAAGTTTTTTTTCAAACACTACTGTTGTCCTCCCTCTTCATATAAATATACTGTAGAAGACTGTTCTACATCTCTCATAGAATTCAACGTTGCCTTTTCTTTATCCGTACTAGGCTGTCCATAATAACTAAGTAATCTTTTATTGTTTTCTGTATTGGTAACAAAGTAGAATAACTTCTGCTCTTTTGCAATTTCCTTCCACATCGCAATAAACGAATCTATATCATCATTTGATGCTTCATAAGCGGATGGCGCTACTACAGCAACTCTATCAAGTATTTTCTTCTTAATGGTCTGAAGTTCTTCATCAGATATAGTTATAATATTAGATGCCCCTTTATTACCAGCCATGCATTCTGTTTGAAGTCTTAATATAGCAACAACCAATGCATGAAGGACTCTATCTCTTGCTCTAGCAGCAAACGGGGTAGCTGTTGTTCCTTCAACATATCTATACATCTGTGAGTGAAAACCAACAAAATTCTCATAATTAGACAAATCTCGAGGTCGATATGGATTATAAACAGTAAATATTAATCCAGGATATTTTCTTCCTACACGGCTTGTTGCCTGAATATATTCTGAATTCTGCTTAGGCTGACCTACTACAGCC
>CACXCB010000070.1 GCA_902766005.1 uncultured Erysipelotrichaceae bacterium
GTGCAAATTTTACAAATATTCTGAAAATTCATAGAATCGCACATACATATTTTACAGTAAATCGGTTTCTGTCGCAATACAAAATATCGACATACAAATTGTGAATATATAATAAAAAAGGGCTTAGAAAAGCCCTTTTTCATATTTTTGCTATATGAATAAATAAATTGAATCCTTTTCGCAAACAATTCGATCCGGAATCAAAAGTTGAAGTATCTGCCGATTCATGGATATCTTAAATAATTGATTTCACGTATTCCGGTAGCAGCTATTATTAATTTTCAACCATCCAGATGTTTAATTCATCATCTATCAAAATATAATCATCAAAGTTGAAATAGTCATCATCATATCCTTCCTGGACAATTACCAATTTGGGCGGATCAGAGTTTATATCTTCTATAACCGCCTTGATTCCACCCGGATAATCCTCATTTATTGAATTGAGGAGATGAAATTTTGACGAAGCCAATCTGTCCGACTCAACATAATAGTAATCTTTAAATCCCAAAACCAATATTCGGTCTTCAGGTTCAGTGTTTTCGAGAATAACTGATACCACTTTTTCATCTCTTTCTTGTCTGGGATTTCCGGAAAGAAGTGCCGGTATGGTGGTCCTGTAGTTATTGATCATAAAACCGATACACAAAACACCGGTAAGAAATGCAACTGTATCAAAGAGATACTTTTTAGTCTTAAGCAATTGTTTTATTGATACGGAAGAAGCAGATACAGGATATATAAGCGTAGGTAATATTACCATTCCATAGTGCTCAAATCCCTTACCGGGCAAGCTGATCACAAGCGGGTTAAGAATAAGTAATATCAAATATGAAATATTAAATCCTTTGTTTTCTTTTCTAAAGATCAAAAAAAGAACAAGCAATATATATATTTCAGATATAGATACCAGGAAATATGTTTTGAATGATTTTACGATATTGGAAAGTGAATTATAAACCGTTGAGTAATTTCTGTTGGTTAGAATATAGTCTTTCCAAAACTCTTCAAGGGCTCCGTTTGCTCCAAGCCATACAAGGAAAGGAAGAATAACTGTCAGGGCACCTGCGGTAAACCAAAGCATCGTTTTAAAAGGAAAAGTTTTCTTTTCCCGTATATTTACAAATACTGCATATATGCAAAAAACTGCCCATACGGCAATCATATTAGGTCTGATCATCAGTACAGCACCACACGCCATACCGCATATGACAATTCTATACCAATCCTTTTTATCAAAGAGAAAATAATCTATGAAGACAAGAATCCCGACAGATATAAATACCAGCGAATACTCTTCCGTCATGTTTCCGACAAAGAAAGCACCGACAGGTCCGAGTGAAGCAAAAGTATAGATAACAGATCTCTTAACATCGGCAAATCTTCCGGCAATCATGAACTGAACAGTAAGGTAAGCCATCATAAAAACAAACTCTATAATGAACACACCGTACTTCCAATTAATCTTATATCCGATACAGTTAAGCAGATATAACAATGGACCTTTATTATCAAAAGCATCGCGATAAGGAATGCCGCCCTTAGCCATAAGCATTCCCATATATCTGTAAACATATGAATCAAGATTTCCGCAAACCGTGGAATACGTAAGAGTAGAGGAATACGAAGTTATTCCGTAAGCGATTATGGCAAAAAGAAAAAAGAGCCCTAAAAAAACTATTCGTTTTTTCAAAAGCTCTTTTTTCATACAAGCATTTTCTCCATGTGATAAATCAAATTCCGTGCAGAATATATCCCTTGCCCTGAAGTATCTCTGCCGCCTTGACCTTAGATGCTTCGTCCCAGAATCCAACCGTCATGTCACCGCCGATGTATTCGCGGTTGTGCTGAATTCCGATGTTCTTGATGTTGATTCCGTTAACTGCAAGTATGGTTGCAACGGATGCGATGGCACCGGGTTCATCGGAAATATCAATGGAGAATTTGTGTGAGTCCTTGATGGGGCCTGCACTTAATGTATTAAATGAATTCCTGTAGGTTCCTGCATCATCGAAAAGATCTGAAATATAATCTCCGTCCGCTGCATCAAC
>CACXCB010000071.1 GCA_902766005.1 uncultured Erysipelotrichaceae bacterium
CTTTTGAATTTAGTCCTATTATTCCATACGCATCCAGTATCAGCAAATCAAATGCTTGGTAATATCTGTACAATTGATGGGTAGTACAGACAATCAGATCACCATCTGTCTTGGATGTATATCCGCCGCATACAGCAGTTACCTCTGCACTTGGAAAGTATGCCTGCAGCCTTTCTTTTAACTCCAGGACGACTTGTCTGCGCGGAATGGCAAAACATACTTTCTTCTTTTCCTTCAATGCCGATGAAATGCTTTCCGTAACCAGTTCCGTCTTGCCCGCTCCGCAAACGCAATTCAGCAAAACATCCTTGCCCTGCATGATCAAAGCAGAGCATTGATCCGATATCTTTTTCTGTATATCACTCAATGGATATTGCAGTGAGTATTCCCCGCTTTCATCATGTACCGTTTGTAATGAAACAGGTGCAAGATCTTCCTCCACCATTGCCCTGCCGAAAGAAATGCATTTGCGGCAATACCATCCTTTTGATCCTTTGTAAAAATAATGTTTGTCTGTATTCAGGCATCTTTTGCATTGCATATTTTCCCTCCTACTATATTTATTGTCGGAAAATGCCTGATTTTGTCAGAAAAAACCGATTTTCATCGGTTTTACACTCAGTGGTTGATTGTTTTGTTCAGTCTTTCGTACTCTTCAAGATACCCTTCATAGAAATCATGATGATCTGCAAAAGGCGTAAAACAATGCGGAATTGTCTCTCTGCGGATTGCCGCAAAGGCTTCATAATAGGAATCGTAGATTTTAAGGGCTACGGCAGCATTCATAAATGCACCGATGGCACTGGCTTGTGAATCCGAATACCGATACAGCTTTCTGCCTGTCACATCGGCAAGAACCTGATCGAAGAAATCGCTCTTTGTCATTCCGCCGCCGATCATGATTTTATCCGCTTTCTGATATTCTTCGGGAAAGGAGTAAATGCTTAAGGCAATCTCAGCAGCAATTCCTTCATACAGGGAGCGGGCAATGTCCGCTCTCGTATTGCCCAAGGATATATTGAAAAACCCCGCTCTTGCATTCTGGTTCCAGTCACGGGATCCGCATCCCTGAAACAAAGGCACGCAGATAACACCGTTGGCACCGATCGGTGAAGAAGCAGCAATATCATTGATATTGTCATAATTCGCATTTCCCCTGTGCCATTCATCAGGGAAGAATTCCTTGATCAGCCAATTCAAAGAGGCTGCTGAGGACATGACATTGGATTCGATAATATATTTGTCTTTCATTGCCGAAACATTGCACATCATGGCAGGATTCTCAAGATAAGGCTGATCAGCCAATGCAAGAATGAAAGATCCTGTACCGCAATTGATGACCATTGAAGAAGAATCCATTTCTCCCAATCCAAGTGCACTGTTTTGCTGGTCGCCTCCTGAAGAGATGACAGGTGTGCCTTTGCGAATGCCGGTTTCTCTTTCAAACGTGCTGTTTGTTGATCCGACAATTCCCGTATCAACAAGATCGCAAAGCTTTTCTTTATCAATATTGAATATTTCCAGCATCTTCTCATCCCACTCCCCTGTTTTCAGATTCATGAGATTTGTCCTGCTGCCGTAACTGCGATCTGTCTTCCATGTTCCGCACATATAGTGAATCAGATAATCCGGCACGATCATGGCTTTATAAGCTTTCTGATAGATTTCAGGAAGGTTGTCCTTCATCCAGGTAATCTTGCCGGCAGTAAAAACCGTATTCACCGGAGTACCGGTTGTCTGATGAATCTCTGCATCATATTTTTTCAGGTTTTCAACGATATGGGAATTGCGGTCGTCCTGCCACATGATAAAGTTCGTCAAAGCTTCCCCGCCTGCATCAGCCAATGTGACAACCGAACGTAATGAAGTCAGAGAAATGGCATCAATTTCACCATATCTCTGCAATGTGTCACATATTTCCAGCAATCCATCAAGATAAACTTCCGGCTTCTGCTCGATGTAGCTGCCCCGAAAAACAAGAGGTGTCAGGATGCTTTTGATACCCTGTATGGAACCGAGTTCGTTATACAGAATACCGCGCATGCTTGTCGTGCCTATATCAATGCATAGAATGTTCATACTTTTTTCTTCTGTCCGTAATATGCACCGGGTCCATGCTTCCTTAAGAAGTGCTTGTCCAGCAGTTCCTGCTGCATACTGCCGGCATTTGGATTCAGCATCATGGCATGGAAATCCATGAAGGCAACCTGCTCAAGTACAACAGAATTATGTACCGCATTAAACGGATCTGTGCCCCAGGTAAAAGGGCCATGGCTGTGAACGAGAACGCCCGGAACCCGATCCGGATCAATTCCCTTGAATCTTTCGATAATCACATTGCCTGTTTCCAGTTCATAAGATCCCTGAATCTCTTCCACTGTCATCTTTCTTGTGCATGGAATTTCGCCATAAAAATAATCGCCGTGGGTTGTCCCCATTGCCGGAATACCCATTCCGGCTTGCGCAAAGCTGACTGCCCATTGGCTGTGGGTATGTACGATGCCGCCGATATTTTTAAAGTTGCGATAAAGAACAAGATGTGTATCCGTATCACTGGAAGGATTCATATCCCCTTCGACTTTTTTTCCGGTCTCAATGTCCACAACAACCATGTCTTCCGGCTTCATGACATCATATTCAACACCGGACGGCTTGATGACCATCAGATTCTTTTCCCTGTCAATACCGGAAACATTTCCCCAAGTAAATACGACCAGACCGTATTTCGGCAGTAACATATTTGCTTTGTATACATCTTCCTTTAATTTCTCTAACATGTTTCCTCCAGTTCATATATTGCAATTTCATCTGTTTCCCTGTTTGCGGCTAACAGATAGTTTTTTTCATCTTTCTGATAGAAATAACAGTTGGCAGCACCTGCCCCCTGATCGATGATCTCGGATACGTATCCCTTTTTCATATCATCATAATGTATTGCCAGAAGTTCCCTGTTGCCCTGTCTGCATCCAGTAAAGGCATAGGTTTTTCCATGAATTGTTCCACTGTAAATCGCATGCAGAAACGGCAGTTTTTCAGGATATTCATAGACCTGTTTCCCCTCTTTCCAGATGGATATCGTATCCCCATGGAATGGTGAAAGGACAAACAGTTCACTGATGCCGTCATTGTCAAAATCCTCATACAGCATGTCGCTTGCAGGTTGTGTAGAGATCTGCTCATAACGCCACCCTTCGTTTTCATGCGGGGGATAAATCCTGAATACACCGTTTTCGCTTCCCACCAATGCGGTATTATCCTTCTTGCAGAAACCGTGGTTTTTCGTTAAGCCGCTGATCAATGCTTCAAGTTGCAGCTGGTGATCCTGGTTGAATATGGTAATATCCTTCGGCAGTTCACCTACCCAGACCCTTCCCGGACAAGTCCAGTCATCTTTGAAGGCATGCGCGGATTTCAGGGTACAGGCAACAAGATAATGCTTTCCGTTACTTTCGAGAATACCGAAACGATGAACAAACGGAAGATCGCACAGCACATTGCACTCCCATTTGTCTTCTTTTTTTATATAATAAACAATCTTGGCTTCCGCCGAATTATTCGGAGAGTAAAATTTCCACGTAGACAATACTGCATCGCCATACTGCTCGAGTGTCATGACGCCACCCGGTTCTTCCCAGAGTGTTTCGATATAATTGCCATCCAGATCATATCTGAAGCAAGGATCTTCTTTTTCTGCACCAACAAGCAGGCTTCGTGAATCACCCATATTGATTTCTGCAAGTGCATAGCACTTGTTCAGTTTACCGATCACTTTTTTTGTTGTTTTTAACATATTTTGCTCCTATCCATAAACACGGTCGAGAATATTACGCATCATGCTGCTTGCCTGATATACATCATCCATCCAGTTTTCCTGTCCGACATACCAGAATTCTGTCAGGAAGCGATGAACATCAAGTTCCTTTGCCTTCTGGATTGCTGCCTCAAAGTTTACATGTCCTGTCCCAAACGGTACTTCCCTAAAAACACCGGGCACGGTTTCTTTCAAATGCATGGCAACAATATGCCCTCTTCCTTTCTCGAGATCTTCAAGAACATCCGTCTGATAGGTAACAGAGGCATTTGTCAGATTCCCGATATCCGGA
Organism: uncultured Erysipelotrichaceae bacterium; assembly: GCA_902766005.1. Classification (GTDB taxonomy): domain Bacteria; phylum Bacillota_I; class Bacilli_A; order Erysipelotrichales; family Erysipelotrichaceae; genus Bulleidia. The sequence continues at coordinate 4,104 of CACXCB010000071.1, forward strand.
TAGACATGCAGGTATGGCGAATGAATCAGATTGACATAGTACATGGCTTTTTCAACGGTATTCATGAATTCTGTTTCCATGGTTTCAAAGCCAAGCAGTATGCCATAAGAGGCAGCCATTTCCACGGCTTTTATCAGTCCATCTGCAAACAGTTTTTTTGTCTCTTCATCCGAATCTTCATAATAAACATCATATCCTGCCAACTGTATCGTACGGATACCAAGATCATGTGCAAACAGCACGGCTTTTTCCATAATTTCAAGACCTCTTGTGCGAACAGAGGAATCTTTTGAACCGAAAGGATATTTTCTATGTCCGCTCAAGCACATTGAGCGAACAGGCATGTCCATCTCCTGCATCAGATCCACAAAGTCTTTTCTTTCCTGTTTTGTCCATTCAAGCCTTGCCAGTTTCGCATCTGTTTCGTCGATGCTGATTTCTATATAATCAAAGCCCGCCTTCTTTGCCGTCTCCATCTTTTCTTTCCATGACAAGGTATTCGGCATGGCTTTTTCATAGATTCCCAATACGTATTTTTTCATTTTAGCCTCTTTTCAAAAAGACCACATTCGTGGTCATTTTTATAATAATGAACGGAACGGAATATTCTGTGGATTTTCGAAACAGTCATCGAAACCACGCGGATGGTGATAATACATCAGATCCTTATCCTGTGGATAGGTATACTTTCCGCCGACCTGCCAGAAGAACGGTTTGAACTGATAGTTGTTTCTCGGCTTCTTGAAATCATACAGCAATCTGATTTCTTCGGTATCTGCCTGGAAGTTTGCCCAAATGTCATGATGCACAGGAATAACCACCTTGCATCTGAGGCTTTCAGCCATACGCAGAATATCTACGGATGTCATCTTATCCTGAATGCCGATCGGATTCTCACCGAATGCACCAAAGGCAACATCGATATCATAGTCTTTTCCGTGTTTTGCAAAATAAATAGAGAAATGGGAATCACCGGAATGATAAATGTTTCCGCCCGGGGTCTTGATCAGATAGTTTACCGCTTTCTCATCCATGTCGGTTGGGCATTTTCCTGTGAGTTCTTCCCTGTCAGGTCCGGTGGAATCGGTTGTAACCAGACATGTTCTGTCAAAGGAATCCAGTGCAACAATTTCCAGATCCTTGAATTTAATGACATCACCCGGTTTCACAACGATGCAGCGGTCTTCCGGAACACCCCAGCTGACCCATAGCTCAACGGATTTCTTCGGTCCGATGAACGGAACAGGGATTTCTTTTCCATTATCATCAAATGTTGTCATATTGGAATGAATCACATGTGCTGCCCATTCTTCACTCATATGATCATGATGATAATGTGTTGCTAGAACTGCATCAACATGCTTGAACGCAAACGGATCAATCACAAACGGTACGTTTCTAAGATTCGGCTGCATTTTTCTTGAACCTGACATATTTGCCATTTGATGCCCTACGGCCATCTTGCCGTTGCCATGGGTTCTCTTGCCGTTACCTGTCCATAAGTCAATCGTTATATTTGTATCATTCGGTGTCTTCATCCAGATGCCTACACATCCAAGCCACCACATCGCCACATTTCCTTCCGGAACTTTTTCCTCTTCAATCTCCTCTACAAGCCAGGTTCCCCACTCGGGAAAAGTTTTCTTGATCCAGGATTCCCTGCTGATTTCATCAATCAATGCCATGATATTTTCCTCCATTTTTATTTCTGTCCTTATCCTATCGTTTCCTATAAAAGATGTCAATTATGTAAACTGAAAAATAACAAGAAAAAAATTGCAAAAAGTTGTTGACATAATTTTTTATGGTGGTATTATTAATAGGCATTCAGGAAACGGGCCTGTAGCTCAGGTGGTTAGAGCGCACCCCTGATAAGGGTGAGGTCGTTGGTTCAAGTCCATTCAGGCCCACTGTTTACTGAAATGCGGGGTTTTAGCTCAGCTGGGAGAGCACCTGCTTTGCAAGCAGGGGGTCACGAGTTCGAATCTCGTAAGCTCCACTGAAAGAGGATTCACAGAATCCTTTTTTTATTTTTTCTCTTCCTATTCCCTAAAAAATACAACGGGCTATGACTAACCCGTTGTATTTCTTTTTTATCCTTCTCTGTATTTAATACGACAAATCACTACACCGATGATATGAATCAACGATACAAATAACAGACTATACCATAATCCGTTATGATCCCCTGTATTCACCGCCTTCTTTCTGCCGCTTTCATCCTTTTTGACCGGTTTAGGATTAATTTTGATCTTTGTTTCAGCACTTCCGTCCTTGAAGTTGAATTTTACGTAATGCGTTCCTACAGTAAGTTTCTCCAGATAAGAAGCTTTGAGTGTAGCATTCAGGCTTCCGGATGCTGCTGTATATTCTGTCGTATTAACAATTTTTCCGTCTACTTCGATGTTTTCAAACAAGCTGAATGTCTTGCTGTCGCTGAGATTCCTCTTAACCGTGTAATCAATTCCTGCAGAAGATCCTTTTGTCCAGGTCGTATCTGCGCCTTTTGTAATTGTATAGGCAATTTCCGATTCCGTATATTTCAATAGGATTGTAACAGAATCACCGCTCGGGCTGCCTTGCAATTTTTCGAACTCGATCTTTGCGTCTTCCGCTGTAGCGTTAATATTGTTTGCGATTTCCGGATCAAACAAGATCTTCTGAATACCTTTATCGAAGGAACTGACATCATTCATAGTTACTCTGAAAAAATACGTTGTCCCTTTTTCCGGCGGAGCAGTAATGACATTGCTGCAGCTGCTGTCCGTACAAAGATGACCAAGTATCATTTCCACTTCTGCGGTATCTTTCGCAAAGACAGGCTCAAGCATATCTGTATTCAGCATATAATATGTACCGTCGAGTTTTGTGCCATCGGCATGCAAATTCATGCCGATCACCTTGAGCAGCCACTTGGCATACAGTGTAATATCACCTGTCACCGGTGTACTGAAATCATAATCTGTTGTACATGAACTGTCCGTAAACCATTTGACAAAGACATACCCTTCCTCTGTCGGATCTTCCGGCTCTGTTGCAGTTTCTCCATATTTGATCTGCTGTGCTTCCGGAGCAGTACCATGACCCTGAACATCAAATGCAACAATTCCATCAGCCAGCCACTTTGCATAGAGGGTGATATCTTCCTTGACTTCTTTGCTGAAATCGTAAAGAGTTGTACATTCCGGTTCTGTATACCAGCCGTCAAAAGTATAGCCATATGCGTATGGACTATATGGTTTTTCAGCGGTGCCTCCGTATGGTACTTTCTGAGAGCTTGGCGTAGAGCCATGTCCCTGAACATCAAATTTCACTGTCAGATCGGCATACCATTTAGCGTACAATTTTGTATTCTTGTAGACAGGCGTGCTGAAATCATATTCATTCGTGCATTCCGGTTCTGTGTACCATCCGCCGAAGGTATACCCTTTTTCAGATGGTTCTATCGGTTCAGGTGCGGTATTTCCGGGTTTGACATATCTTGTGAAAGGATCTTTTCCATGTCCGTTTGCATTGTATTCTACCTTAAGACTGCCGGGTGGAATAATTTCAACATGTGTTGCTATTTTCGTACTCGGCGCAGGTTCACCGATACAGGTCAATTCGTCATACCACGGAGCCTCACCTTTTACAAGCGTGTATCCGACCGGGTCCACGGAAAGAGACGGATCAATTTCAAATGGTTGTTTCAGGGCAGAAAAAGCCATTTCTCCATCCGCGACTACACTGTCGATACCACTGCCGATATAGATTTTTCCATGATCAGCTTCCAGGCCGTAATCATAGCCATAGACCCACAGTGCATCC
>CACXCB010000072.1 GCA_902766005.1 uncultured Erysipelotrichaceae bacterium
AATAGTACTAAATCAACAGTATTGGAATGCTGACAAATCCGTATTACAAGATTTGTTTAATTTGGAAAATATTAAATCTTTTCAAGACAGCCCAAGTGTGGCTTCTTTGCCCAAAATATTGATTGAAATTGATTTACAGTTAGATAATACACCAAGGTCTATTGATTTTTACGGACCAAATCATGAATACGGTAATCGTAGTGAAGAAAAATATGGAATAAGATTTGAATGTAAATTTGATGAAGATTTTTCTGATGAGCTGGCTGATTCTATTAATGATGGGAAAATACCATTTGAATATTATTCATTGACATGGCAGACTTATGCAAATCTGTCATACAAAGTGGCCAAGAGACCAATAAAGAATTTATTCATTGATACATCAGAGACGTCAAAGTCCTCTGCTTTTAACTATTATAATAGAGCGCTTTTTTCAAATCTTTATAGTAATGATACGAAACTTAAAGCTAAGAATGCGTTCAGAGAAAAATTAAATACATCCTTTGAAGATGTGAGTCTTCCAGATATTGATGATAGAAGACGATTTGGGATAGATAATAAAAAGGTTGTACTCGAAAGCGTTCTTTCAGTATATGAAGACTCTATTCCGCTTGAAAATAAGGGAAGTGGAATGGAAAGTTTGGTGAAAACACAAATAGCACTTAATCGGGAGGATGACCTCGATACTATTTTGATAGAGGAACCTGAGAATCATTTGTGTTTTACGAACTTAAAGCAAATGCTTCAACAAATAATGGATCATGAGCAAGATTCCCAGATTATTCTAACTACGCATAGTAACATGATTGCTAGTAGACTTAATCTTGGAAATGTTATTTGGATTGCAGAAAATCGCTATTTATCATTAAAAAATGTTGATCCGCAAACATCAGCCTTTTTCGAAAAGGCTGATGATAATGAGTTTTTACAGCTGCTGTTATCGAAAAAGGTAATTCTTGTAGAAGGTGCTACAGAATATTTGTTGTTACCTAAGTTTTATGAAATGAAAACCGGAAGGACTATCGAAAATGATGGGATTTCGATAATAGCATGCAACGGTATTTCTTATAAGAGATATTTGGAGATTGCAGAACAAACTGATAAAAGAATAGCAGTAATAACCGACAATGATCACACTCAGTCTAAAATTGATGAGGCGAATGAGTTTAATCTTCAAAACGAAAAACAACATGTTTTCATGGGTGCAACGATGGATAATTGGACCTGGGAGGCAAGCGTTTATAACTGTAATAAGGATAAACTTGATGATATGATTTCTGTCCGTGACGGAGCACGATATTTATTTCATGAGAAAGATTATGGGCAGGTCTTGGGGAAGATGCTTGCTAATAAGGTGGAAACAGCATATCAGATGCTTATTTCTGAGGAAGAATTCAATATCCCTGTGTATGTGGAGGAGGCAATTGAATGGCTAAACGAGTAATACTGGCGGTTGCAGGTGCAGGGAAGACGTATCATATTTGCCATGAAATACAGCCAGATAAAAGAAATCTAATAGTTGCCTTTACGCGTGATAATATTAAAAACATACAAAATGAGTTGTTAAGAGCGTATGGAGAAATTCCTGAGATGACCAGAGTTATGACATTTGATTCATTTGTTTATCATATGCTTATTCGTCCATATGAAGCGTCAATATTTGAATTTTTTGGTGAAGAATATAAGTTTGATGAGACGAGTATAACTCTAAAAAAGCCACCTCAGCAGCGAATAAAAGTTAATGGTCGAGAAGTGCCAAATAGAAAATATAAAAAGAAAGAATTCCTTCAGCACTACATGGATGAAAGGAAACAGTATTATTGTGAAACTTTATCGGAATTAGCAATGTATGTAAAACAGGGACGAGATTCCCTTGTACGCACAGCGGCAGAGAAACTTAATCTCTTCTTTGATAATGTATTGATAGATGAGTTTCAGGACTTTAGAGAGAATGATTATGAGCTGATAGTGAAATTATCAAAATACCTGAAAAATATTATTTTGGTAGGTGATTATTATCAGCATTCTGTTTCAGGTCAGAATAACTCGGGCAAGCCATTTAAGAAAGCAAAAACAGAAATTTGTTACGATGATTTTATTGAGGAACTACGTGGAGAGAGATTTGATATCGATAAAACCTCTTTGATTCATTCAAGACGATGTTCTGAAGAGATATGTTCTTTTGTCAGAAATAAACTTGGAATTCAAATTCAATCAGCGGGGATAAATTCTGGATCTGTGATAAGACCTTTAAATATACAAGAGATACTTGATGATAAAAATATAGTAAAACTTGTTTATGAAAATGCCTCTCGATATTCATTTAGGGCAGTAAACTGGTCTTATTCAAAGGGTGATACATATGAAACCACATGTGTTATTTTAAATGGCTCAACAAAAAAATTGCTTGAAGATACATTTCTAGCTTCGACACTAAAAACGGCCACGCTAAATAAACTATATGTAGCATTAACTCGTTCAAAAGGAGATTTATATATTGTGACACCGGATGAATTTGAAGATATAAAAGAAAAATATTACAAGTAGATTATGAGGGGGATCATGTATGAAGGCTGGAATGATTCCTGCTGGAATGGATCCGATTGATGCCAAGAAAAAAGATTCAGTTACCCGAGAGACGATAACTAAAGAACAGATGAGAAAGTTCCTGAAGTTTGTTCATGACGATTATGTTTATAGCAAATGATATGAACAGGATGCTTCGGACTCTCAATTTTCAAAGTAAAGAAAAGTATGCGCTTACCGTGTATCTGAAAACGGAAAGAGGACTGGAGGCCATTGGATGGGCGTCCATGCAAGGGTTGATCCCGATGTTGATTATTCTTGCGCGGTGAAACCGCGCGTCCGGTAAGTCGGAAACCGTCTGTCCGGACGTCGGGAACCGCTATGCGAGTTTACTCGCGTAAGTTTTTGGCTAAGCCATATACTTCACGCATTGAGATGTCCTTATTCGGATCAATGCTCGTGATGTTGATCAAATAGCTGTCATGTGCGATTCAATCAATGATTGCATG
>CACXCB010000073.1 GCA_902766005.1 uncultured Erysipelotrichaceae bacterium
CCAAAGAATAAAAAAAGAAAAACCTAACCCCAATACCCAAGCCTTGCACCGGGAAAGTATACCCGGTACAGGGCTTTTTTGCGTTGTGTGCCAGGGTACAAGCTATTTCCTGGAAGTGGGGTGTTGGAACCTAAATACGGTGTGAAAACAGGTCTATAGTGGGGTGTAAACTACGTATTAATAGCATAAACTACTACCGAAGTGGGGAACAGAAGAAAAACAAGAAGAAAAGAAAATAGAAAAAATAACAGGAAAAAGAGCCTTGCAAAAAAAAGAAAAAAAAGAAGGATGAAGAGAAAAAGATAATTGAGATGAAGAGGGGCCAAGAAGTGGGCTCAGATGATAAGAAGAGGGCTCAGATGGAAAGAAAAAAGGACGCTCGGTGAGAGGGCGAGAGGATAAAACATAGTGAAAAAATTAGGATAAAAGAGAGTGCAATGGGTCAAATAGTGTAACCATTTAACCCCTTTTATACCCCTACGGGGCACAGGTCCTTTTTGGTTGAAATCCTTTTATCCCCCATCCGGAGGAAAGAACCTTTCCATTTCCTTTCCCATTCCCCTCGATCTGTACCCTATTGCCAAAACAAAGCTGCTTGGTGAAAATGTGATTTGTAAAAAGACTGCTGTAAGCAGTCTTTTCCATAGGCAGCAGAAGTTCACGGTATATGTTGAAATCATCATCTGTCTTTATCCGGAAATCTTTTTGTCTTTCATGACAAAGATAATGTTTAAGCATTCTGAAATTCTTAAACATGCATTATGGGCTAACAGACCGGAAAATGCGGTCATAATTCTTTTCAACCTGATTTTCGAGTTCGGCCATGGAAATAGATTTGATCTGACTGATCACTTTATAAATATTGACGACATCCTCCGGTTCATGACGGTGATCTTTTACGGGACTCTGGTATGGCGCATCCGTCTCAATGAGTAATCTGTCCAAAGGAATGGAACGGATCACTTCCGCAGGTCGTTTGGCGTTTGGAAATAATACACTGGCACCAAATGAAACGAAATAACCCAGTTTGATGTAGAGAGCTGCCATTTCAACCGATCCGCTGTAGCTGTGAATAATACCTTTTACCGGATATTTTTTCAGAATTTCCAGAGTATCAGCACTGGCTTTTCGGCTGTGAATATCAACAGGCAAATCATATTCTCCTGCTAATTGCAACTGTTGTATGAAAAATTCTTTTTGTTTTTCTTTTGTGTGCGGATGAGAATAATAATCCAGACCGATTTCTCCGATCATATCTGGTTTACATTCATCAACGATTTTTCTGAACCGTTCAAATCTTTCCGTTGTATCTTCAGGTTCAACAGACTGGGGATGAATACCGCATGCCAGTTTGAAACCGGAATGCTGATTTCTTAGGCGGATACCTTCACCAAGATCATGTTTGCTGCAACAGATAATAATTGCCTTATCCACACGCTTTGAAAGCATGCGGTTTATCATTTCATCCCGGTCATCATCAAATTGGTGAGAGCCAAGATGGCAATGTGCATCAATGTAAGACATATCCTTTTTATTGTATTTTTCCTTCTTTGAATGCCTGCATCATTTCATTGGTCAGGCTATAGTCTGATGGCTGAAGGGTAATGTTTTCTCTTTCAATCCATTCGGCAGTTTTTAACTCCGAATGATCAACGGTAATGGTATCATCTCCATCCACTTCACAATAGAAGCCCATCAGAATATCCTGGGCAATACCCCATGGCTGCGATTTATAGTAAGTGATGTTTTTAACGTTAATACCTGCTTCTTCTTTGACTTCTCTTTTAACGGTTTCTTCCATGGTTTCACCGATTTCGGTAAAACCTGCAATCAATGCATAGAAGCCATATCCACGATTGTATTTTGTGAGAAGAAGTTTGTCTTTGTTTTTTACACCGACAATGACAGCAGGATTGATTCTTGGGTATATCGTGTTTCCGCATGAGCATTTTAATGCTCTTTCTTTTGTGTCGTAATATGTTTTTTTGCCACACATACCGCAATAACGATTGGTACTGTACCAATGCCAGAGGTGATAAGCAGTATATGCAGCATATACATTTTCATTGGTATGCGGATTTTTCTTCCTGAGTTCCATCATGGAGCAGTAGGCAAACCCTTCCGGAGCGGGTACTTCTTCATCAATCAGAAAGTACTTCTGCTCGTCAATGGCGAAAAGATATATGCATTTGTGAGGCATGCCGATTTCTTTTGGAGAAGGATAAATAATCTCTTCTTTTTCAGGATCACATTTTAATAGCAGCTTTCTGTCTGAGAATATACAAAACAAACTGTTTTCATCAGGTGAATGGTTTTCAAAGTGGTTGATTAACTGTTTTGGGGCAATATCCTGTATCATGTCGTACTCCTTTAATTATGGGACCATTCACTGAATGGTGTAACAGGGAAGAATTGAATTCGTGATTCATATTGACGCATCATGTCCCAGAATTCCTCCTCTGTCATATCCAGTTCATCGGCTGCAGTGGGATCCCATGTACCCGTTGTATTGTGATAACAGCCGACAGTCATACTGTCACTTTTCAGTTCAGTGAAGTAAAAATCGATTGGTTTTAAACGCAATCCATTCCATTCATAAGTTGCCCGTACGGAACTTGCTGCACCGGAAGAACCTTCATTGTAGATGATTTCTCCGTCTAACAGATAATATCTGTTTCTTGCCCATCCCTCCAGAACAGGCTGATTTCCTTTTGTATAGATTGCCAACAATCTGTTTCCTGTTTCGGATCCCTCCGGTTCGATTGCATAGATTAACAATTCATTTTCATTGTCATGATCCAGATCCAAGAATGTATAACCGATTTGGTTGAGTGGATTTTCAGACATGTTGGTCATTTCAAAAATGCCGGTATCGGCAGGAATGGAATCTACTGATCCATCCTGCAAGATATAGTAATAAATATCATTTAACAGATCTGCATATGTTGCAATATCATTGACAGGAGATGCTTCAACAGGAATGAAATTCTCCAGATAGATTGATCCATCATATCCGCTCATCGAAATAGCTTTGAAATTGACTTCATCATCCTCATAGGATATGCCGTATGAAGGCATATCACCATAGAAAGTCATTGTTAATAAGAAGGGCTTATCTTTGGATAAAGTACTTTGTGTATAAACGGTTTCTGCAGACATCTGCAACTGCCCGCCTTCACCTATGCCTTCATAATTCAGTTTTAATATCTGAAAATTCTGCAGATCCTTGTTTGTCTGAATCAGGATCTGTGTAACATGTCCTTCTTCATTTACCATGAAGGAATCATATTCTGCAGGCAGTTCTTTGGCTTCTTCAGCAGTAACAATTGTTTCTGCAGGAATTTCTTCCTCTTCAACCGGAACATCTTCTTCGACAACGGAGGAGATCTCTTCTTCGGCAGTTGATGATTCAGATGAAATCGGACCGGTGTTTGCCTGACAGCCTGCCAGGCATGCGACAGATAAAATCATGATTATTTCTTTTTTCATATCGATAACGCCTTTCATGAAAAATACTCTCCATCCATTATAAATTTGAATCATAAATTTGTATAGAAAACACAGCAGAGATAATTCTAAAATCGGAGAAATGTACAAAACAAATCAGGAGAATGCAAAAACAGGACAATGGATCCGATGATTTGTTGAAAAAGAATGTTGCAACAAGTATAATAGTTAGTGTTATCTAACCAGTAAACATGACTGATCAATGGAAAGGATGAATCATGAAAAATACATTACTTCATGAATATGGGACACAACATGAGCGAAGGATTGTCATGATCCACGGTACAGGCATGTCGTGGGATATGTTTCTTTTTTGTGCAAATACTCTTGCAGAAAAGTATCATGTCATACTTGTCTCTGTCCCGGGACACGATCCTGAAACATCGGAAGAGTTTACATCGGTGGAACAGGTTGCAAAGGATATTGAAGAAGCATTGATGCAAAAAGGATATGAAAATATAGATTTGTTGTATGGATTGTCTATGGGTGGAGGTATTGCTTTGCGTATCCTGGCAGATCAATGTATTACGTTCAAGAATGCCATCATCGATGCAGGTATTACACCCTATGAGCTGCCATGGCTCTTAACAAGAATCATCCTGGTAAAGGATTTCCTGATGACAGAATGGGGGAAACACAGTAAGAAGGCGCTCTCTTTTGCTTTTCCCGCAAAGGATTATACACAGGAAGCTCTGGATCGAATGTTTCATGTGCTTCGGCATATGAGCGCAAAAACGATATGGCGTGTATATGATTCAACAGACAATTATTCGATGCCGGAAGTTTTTCCCCGCATGGATACGGTTATTGAATACTGGTATGGTGAAAAAGAGGAAAAGGATAGAAGACTGGATATTCGCTACATGAAGACACATGTACCACAGGTTCATTTTCGAAAACTTCCGGGTATGAAGCACGGACAATACGTAGTGATACAAACCGATCGGTTTGTATCGGATATAAGGGAACGATTAGGAGAAAAAGATGGATCAATTTAAAGTGGAATCGGGAACAGTACAGGAAACATTAATGATGCCATTGTATGGAAGGGTGTATTGTGAAGAACATTTTCCCAATACATTTCCAAACAGGGCAGCCAAAGAAGCTGCAAAGCATGTGGAGTATGATTTCAGAAAAGTAGAGAGTTCCGAATTAAACATGATTACATGGGGGCTTCGTGCAAGAATGCTGCAGGATGCAGCTAAAGGATATCTGAAAAAACATCCCCATGCGACAATTATCAATCTTGGCTGTGGGTTGGATCTTTCTTTTGAAGAGGTAGATAACGGTACATGTAAATTCATCAATATGGATCTGCCTGATGTCATTGAAGCAAGGGAAAAGATTGTTATATGCAGGGAAAGAGAGTGGAATCTTGCAGGGGATCTGATGGATTTTTCCTGGATGGAGCGCATTCAACAGGAACCATATAACGTGAAGGTGAGTGATGGGGTATTTATTATCTCCGGCGGAGTACTTATGTATTTTCATGAAGAACAGATGAAGCAATTCTTCCTGGCTCTTGCAAAGGCTTTTCCGGGTGGAGGAATTTGTTTTGATGGAGAAAACAAAAGCGGTGTGCGGAAATCCAATAAAGTTGTTCAGAAGACCGGAAACGGTACTAAAATATGGTTTGCGATTGACGATTCGAAAGAATTGTTTGCCGCATGGGGTAATTCCTTTATAAATGTAAAGGAATATCCGATACCTTCTTATCTATTGAAAAACAGGGAAGTGCCGATGAAATGGAAATTTGTCCTTTCTTTAGGCATTAAGCTTGGCATGGTAAAAATCATTGAGGTGACGTTCAGATGAAACAAACAATTAGCACTTCTGTATCCGAGGAAGGATTTGAAGCCATTCTTTATCCGGGTAATGGTCAGAAGGATAAAATAATGATTGTGATGTCCGGATCGGACGGAGGGATGGCACTGTCCAAGCAGGAGGCACAATTCTATCATAAAAACGGAATACCTGCTTTAGCGCTGGGACTTTTCAAAACAAAGCAGACACCAAAGGAATTGTCCCGTGTTCCTGTAGAGTATGTTGAAAGAGCTGTTGCATGGCTAAAAAAACATGGCTATAAAAAGATCGGCATAGACGGAACATCCAAAGGCAGTGAAATGGCTTTGATTGCTGCATCAATGTTTTCAGATATATCCTGTGTTATCTTGCGTGTTCCCTCTCATTTTATCAGTGAAGGTTTATCAGGAAACGGAAAGGACAAGGCACCTTCCGGGACATCCTGCTGGAGTTATCGTGGCAAAGAGCTTCCATATGCTCCTTACCGCAGTCGTACATTTAATATTCTGAAAATGTTTATGCAGGAAAAAGAAATGCACATTATTATGTTCAACAGGGATAAAGAGGTAAAACCCGAAACACTGATTCCGATTGAAAAAATACAGGCACCTGTTTTGATGCTATCATCGAAACATGACAGAAGTTTTTAACGCCGCAAGCCCACTACTTCAGTGGTGGGTAAGATGTTTTTTTTGCTGCATATCGTGTGTAATAATGTGCATATTACACACATTTGTGATATAATATAGGTATGAATAAAGACATTTACAG
>CACXCB010000074.1 GCA_902766005.1 uncultured Erysipelotrichaceae bacterium
ATTTTTAGAAATGAAGGAATATATATTGTAGCGCCATTTATTCTGGTTTTGTGCCTGAAGAAAAGTTATAGAAAAACTGCTATAATTACTTTACTGGGCATTATAGTTTTCTGGATAGGATGGAATCATGTTATTTTGCCGGGGATGCATGTCAATGAAGGCAGTACCAGAGAAATGCTTTCTATTCCATTTCAGCAGACAGCAAGATATGTAAAAGAATATCATAGAGAAGTGACTGATGAAGAAAGAGAAGCCATTTCGAAGGTGCTTCGATACCATACGCTTGCCAGAGACTATAATCCTGATATTTCAGACTATGTGAAGGGAACATTTAATGAAAAAGCAACAAAGGAAGATTTAAAAAACTATTTTAGAGTGTGGCTGCAAATGGGACTTAAGCATCCGGATGTTTATTTTTCTGCTACAATAAATAATAAGAGCCAGTTGTTCTGCCCGGATCTTGCACTTGGAAATTATTATAGTTATGAAGTCAGTCAGAATTTTATGGGGATGGTCAATGACACGTGTACTGAATTAGAAATGGATCTGAGTTATCCTGAAAAGCTGTCATTGTTCAGAAGCATATATGAAAAATTAAGAGAAGGTATATTTTCTATGCCGATTATTGCGATGTTTCGCTGTTCTTTCTTGTATGTTTGGATTACTCTTTTCTGGGCATTCTACTGTTTGAAAAAGAAGTCATTGGAAGCATTTGCATTAACTGTTCCATTGATTATGTTAATCCTGGTTCTGATTGCCGGACCAACGAATGGTTACTATTTTCGCTATATGACTCCTTTTGTAATTTCATTACCATTTATAGTTTTCTTTGGGTATGAGTTTATAAAAAGCGGAAATTCTCATAAGGAAGAATCGAATTAATAAAAGACCTAATCGGAGCAAAGAAATGGATCAGATAGCAGTCCTTATTCCGTGTTATAACGAAGCACAGACAATCAAAAAAGTTGTATGTGACTGGAAGCTGGCTCTTCCGGGGGCAGTCATTTACGTTTATGACAATAATTCGACAGATGCTACTGCTGAAATAGCCCGCAAAGAAGGTGCGGTTGTTCGATCGGAACCCATGCAGGGCAAAGGAAATGTTGTCCGCCGTATGTTCCGCGAGATCGATGCGGAATGCTATATCATGATTGATGGGGATGATACTTATCCTGCGGAATATGGTCGGGAGATGGCGGACGCTGTACTGAAAGATAAAGCAGATATGGTAGTCGGCGACCGGCTGTCATCTACCTATTTTACGGAGAATAAGAGGCCGTTTCACAATTTCGGAAACAGTCTGGTAAGATTTTCTATTAATCATCTGTTCCGAAGTGATATCAGGGATATCATGACAGGATACAGGGCATTCAGCTTTCAGTTTGTTAAAACTTTTCCTGTCCTCTCAAAAGGTTTTGAGATAGAAACAGAGATGACAATTCATGCTGTAGATAAAAACATGTATGTAAAAAACATAATCATATCTTATCGGGATCGTCCGGAGGGAAGTAAATCTAAACTCAATACTTTTTCTGATGGAGCAAAAGTACTGGGGACGATCATGCATCTTTTCAAGGATTATAAACCGCTGGAGTTCTTTTCTTTTGTATCTTTGCTGTTGGCAATTCTGACTGTATGTTTCTTTGTTCCGGTTTTTTCAGAGTATCTGCATTCCGGACTGGTTCCCAGACTTCCAACGCTTATCGCTTGCGGGTTCACCGGAGTTGCTGCTATTCTATCACTTTTTACTGGACTTCAGCTGGAGACAATCCTTCAGAATGACAAACGACAGTTCGAATTCCGACTGCAGGAAATGCAGTACATTTTTGAACAGAAAAAGAAAATGGAAGAATGCTGATTATCTATTGTTTCAGATGCCTGAGGAAATGAAAATGAAAGTTCTGCAAGTTAATGTTGATGATACTTCTGTAAATGGCCTTTATTCGATGATCTGCCGCATACTTCGAAAAAAGCCGGAGGATCTTTCAATAGATATTGCTTATATAAAGCCGTTCAAAGAAGAGTCACGGATAGAAAAGCTCGAAAAATTGGGGGCAGTAGTCCATGATATAGGATCCGGAAAAACCGGTATAAGAGGATTAATCCAGTGCGGCAAGAATTTGTCAGTCCTTCTTTTGGAGGAAGAATATGACGTTGTTCATATTCACAGCGATAATGCGCTGATGATGAGAAACCTTGCATCTGCGGCTAAAAAAGCAGGTGTGCCCAAAATTATCCTGCATTCCCATGCGGCTTCTTTCAATCCAGATACATCCGTATTTATGAGAGTTTTGCATAGAATCATTAATAGGACGCTGGTTATGTATGGAACGGAGTTTACTGCTGCATCTGATGCTGCAGCGGAATGGATGTTCCCTAATATTGATCTGGAAGATGTGATCCGGGTAAGGGAAGGTGTTTCCACCGCTGCATTGCACTTTGATCCGGTTGTGCGAGATCGCGTGCGAAATGAATTGGATGTTCCTGAAAAGGCATTGCTGATAGGAAATGTAGGGGATTTTACCAGACAGAATAATCATGACTTTATGATGGATGTTCTTGCGGAACTGATGACAAAGAAACCGGAAACCATGATGCTGCTGGTCGGGGATGGCCCTGAGTTAAAAACGATCAGACAGGAAGCTGCAGCCTATGGTCTTTCGAAGAATATCATCTTTATGAAAGGTGGGAAGATCAGCGAACTTATGCAGGCCATGGATTCCTTTATTATCCCGTCTGCAGGCAGGGATCTCCCGGTAGCTGCTATTCAGGCACAGGCTGCGGGGCTGCCGACTTTTTTATCGGAACGGGTATCAGAAGAGACAAAAGTGATTGATACAGTTGAGTTTTTGCCGGTAAAAAAAGAAGCTGAAATCGAGTGGGCGGAACATATCCGAAAGAGAAGAGTCACTCCGAAAAAAAGAATGCAGGGAGCTGTAAAAGTAAAACGCGCCGGATTTGGAATTGCCAGAACAATTAAAACATATTTAGATTTATATCAACCTGATGAAGAGGATTATAGTGAAGAAGATGAACAACGAGAAGTATGACTATCTTATTGTAGGTGCAGGGCTTTATGGTGCTGTTTTTGCCAGGCAGGCTGTAAACAGTGGCAAAAATGTCTGTGTCATTGACAAACGAGCTCATATTGCCGGAAATGTATATACAAGAACGGTAGAAGGTATTCATGTACATGAATATGGCGCACACATTTTCCATACAAATAACAAAAAAGTGTGGGACTATGTAAACGGCTTTGCAGAGTTTAACCGTTTCACCAATTCTCCGGTTGCGAATTATAAAGGCGAATTATATTCTTTGCCTTTTAACATGTACACTTTCAACAAAATGTGGGGAGTAGTGACACCGGAAGAAGCTGCCGCAAAAATCGAAGAGCAGAAGAAAGACGCCATAGAAGCAATGAATGCAGAAGGCGTCACAGAGCCCCGCAACCTTGAGGAACAGGCAATTACACTGGTGGGAAAAGATATCTTTGAGAAGCTTGTAAAAGGATATACAGAAAAGCAGTGGGGAAGAAAGTGCAGCGAGCTGCCGGCGTTTATCATAAAGAGACTTCCTGTACGGCTTACATTTGACAATAATTATTTTAACGCTTTGTATCAGGGCATCCCGATCGGTGGTTACACAAAACTGGTGAATAATATGTTGGAAGGAATCCCGGTTCAACTAGGAACTGACTATCTTTCTGATAAAGAAAAATGGGATTCCATGGCGGATAGGGTTGTATATACGGGGCCGATAGATGCCTATTTCGGCTATGAGAAAGGTTATCTTGAATATCGTTCTGTCCGATTTGAAACAGAGCTTCTTGATCAGCCGAATTTTCAGGGAAATGCTGCCGTAAACTATACTGATTCTGAGACTCCTTGGACGAGGATCATTGAACACAAATGGTTCGAGTTCGGAAAGGATGAAAACGGAAATGAGCTTCCGAAGACAGTGATCTCTAAGGAATACAGTTCGGAATGGAAACCGGGAGATGAGCCGTACTATCCGGTAAACGACGCAAAGAATAGTGCTTTATATACAGAATATAGAAACATGGCAGAAAAAGAAAAGAAGGTACTATTTGGTGGACGTCTTGGAGAATACAAATACTATGATATGGATCAGGTGATTGCGACCGCTTTGGAAGCTGCTGAAAAAGAGCTGGGCTAAGGGCGTGTGATACTCTATCTATACAAAAAAGGAAAAGGCAAAATGGACAATAAGACGATTGGCGTTCTTGGAGCCGGTACCTGGGGAATGGCACTTGCACGCATGCTTTGCATAAGCGGTCATGATGTCACCGTATGGTCAGCTCTTCCAGAAGAAGTAGAGAGCTATTCGAAAGAAAGAAGACATCCTAATCTTCCGGGAATGGTTATTCCGGAAAAAATCCGATTTACCGGAGAGATGAAGGAAGTGTGCAAAGAGAAAGACATCATTCTTTTTGCAGTTCCGTCTGTATTTGTTAGAAATACCGCCAAAGAAGCGGCTCCGTTTATTCCGGATGGACAGATTATTGTAGATGTGGCAAAAGGAATGGAGAAGGATACTTTCGCCACTATGTCGCAAATCATCCGAGAGGAAATCAGTAAAGATGGAAAACATAACCGGGTAAAGATTGCTGCTCTTTCGGGACCAACCCATGCTGAAGAAGTGGCATTAGATATGCCGACAACGATTGTTGCAGCTTGTGAAGATGAGGATACAGCCTGTTTTGTGCAGGATGTATTCATGAATACCTGTATGCGCGTATATACTAATCCGGATGTTCATGGAGTTGAACTTTGTGGAGCACTAAAAAATGTTATCGCCCTTGCGGCCGGTATTTCCGACGGGATCGGGTATGGGGATAATGCAAAAGCTGCGTTGATTACACGTGGGATGGTTGAAATTAAGAGGATTGGGTGCGCTATGGGGTGTAATGCATCCACATTTGACGGACTTGCAGGAATCGGCGATCTAATTGTCACAGCAACCAGTCGCCATAGCCGAAATAATCGGTGTGGGAATCTGATTGGTCAGGGTATGAGCAGAGATGAAGCCGTAAAAGAAGTTGGAATGGTAGTTGAAGGATTAAATGCATTGCCTGCGGCATTAGAACTTTCGGAGCGTTATGAGGTAGAAATGCCAATTGTAAATGCGGTTGATGCAGTCGTCAATCGTGGGGCTGATGCGAAACAGATCGTCCTTTCTTTGCTCACCAGAGAGAAGAAGGCAGAATAGCATAATCTATGGGGGCTTAAAATGGAACAGACGGTATTGTATATTGTTGTGCCTTGCTTTAATGAAGAGGAAGTTTTGCCAGAGACAGCGAAACGTCTTTATGTAAAGCTGATGGGGCTGATCAAAAACAACAGAATCAGTGATAGAAGCCGGCTGCTCTTTG
>CACXCB010000075.1 GCA_902766005.1 uncultured Erysipelotrichaceae bacterium
ATTCCATTATGGAACTGAACCGTCTGCCGGTTTTGATTTCTTCCAACCATCCGGCGGTTGATATGATTCTTTCATTCAAACTCAGCCAGGCAAGAAGTCTTGGTATAGAGACACAGGCTGTCATACAGATGGGAAATATAAAAAACGAGGCAGAATTTGATCTGGCCCTCATTCTTGGACATCTTCTGGATAATGCAATTGAGAATATCTCCGCGGAAAATAAATACATCTCTGTCAGAGTTGAACAGGAAGGGGAAATTGTTCTGTCGGTACAGAATACTACTGACCGTAATGACAATGCTTTTCTCAGCACCAAACCCGATCAGAAAGCGCATGGCTTCGGGCTGAAGCAGATCAAAGCACTGGCGGAAGCTCATAATGGCGGGTTTACGATTCAGATCGCAGACCATATGTGTACGGCAATTGTTATCTTGAGTGATATTTCATGAATTTCGAATAGATTTCCGCATGTCTCGTCCTGCTTGTGTAAATCGGCTTCCCGTATCCCTGAATCTTGATACTGTCGGATTCAACGGATTTGATCTTCTGTATGTTTACGATGACAGAGCGGTTGGCATATTCGAAATATGAATTGTCCAGCAAATCCTTTAAAGAATTCATTGACTGTCTGGCAAGGCTGTAAGCCGTTCCGTTATCCATGTAGACTTTGATCTTTTTTTGGAATGTTTCAAAAAACAGAATCGATCCGGGATTCACGGCAAATGTATGACCGCCATAAACCGTCAGGGATACGGTCTGTGTCATGGATAATTCTTTTTTCAGCATAGTCCAGCAGTTTCCGATCTTTTCTTCAAGCCGGGTTTTGTCTATGAATGAAAAGACATTTAATCCAAATGCATCAAAAACAGTGCCGGGATAGTTGGTCAGAAAAACAACGATTATTGCCGGCTGTTCCTGATGAAGTTTTCTGGCAAGGTTAATACCGCTTTCCTGTGCCAGCTGAATGTCGAGTATGACAACATCATAGCAGGCAGAGTTTTTAAGAAAAGAATCGGGATCACTGTAAAAATCAAAATCATCGTCAATATGATTTTTTCTTAATGCATTTCTGAGCTGATCTTCATAGAGGGGTTCATCGTCTACATAAGCGGTTCTCATGCGTTAATAATATTGCAACAAATGCAGATGATCAAACCACTTGTCACCATTTGGCACCAGTTATCACCGGTTCCTTCTTTTTGTATTTTCAAAAGTATATAGTGCAGCTATGAACAAATGGATTCTTCTTGTAAAAGAAACAGCTGCTGAAATGGACATAGATTACCAGATCGTCAGATACGGCACTTTGGTGGAACTGTCATCCATTCTTGACATAACTGCTGCCCTGCTGATTGCACTGCTGATTGGCAGATTTGCGCATGGTGTATTGTTTGTTGCGGTGTTTTCTTTTCTTCGTGTCTATTGCGGAGGATATCACAGCAAAACTGCAATTGGATGTGCATGTCTCTATATTTCAATTGTAATTTCAGGAATCCTTCTCAGTCCACATCTCAGCAATCCTTCATGCATGGCTGTTTCTCTGGTTTGCTGTGTGTATCTGCTTTTGGCATGCCCGGTTGAGCATGAAAACAATCCGCTCACCCGGGAAGAATACAGACGTGATGCATTCATTGTAAAGGTCCGGCTGTTCATTGTTATGGCTGTGTATCTGTGTCTGGTACATAGCTGCTCAGTATATCAGGGCACTACCGCGGCCGTTCTGATATGGCTGACTGTGTTGTGCATTATGCAGAAGAGAAAGGAAAAGGACAATGAAAAAAATACTGCCGCTAATCTACGTGAAACTCATGGCTCATGCTGCTGAAAGATCTGTAAGAATACCAACTCTTAAAACTGCCTGGCAGCCTTGTATGCCGCCGGCATTGAAAGCAATGAAAAACAGAAAAAAACCGGTTGGGACAATGTCCCCGAAAGGTTAAACAGACAAAACTCAGACAGATGCAGAGAGACTCTTTGGGTGCTGCGGCTCAGGAGTCTTTTCATTTGGATATACATTTTTATGCTGTCTAATTTTTTCCGGTTAGGTGTTTGTATCAGATACCTCATGTATAAAAAAGCTTAAGCTTCGTCACTTAAGCTTTTCGGTTCATTTGTATGGCTTTGCGGGTGTTTCCGGGAATATATACGTTCCGCTCAGATAACCTGTCAGGAATGCTCTGGCAAGAGAGTTCTTACGGATCCGGTTGCGGGCCTCGGGAATGCTCATCCAGTTCCAGGTGTCGATTTCCTCATTCGGCTTTGCGTCAGTTTCTTCAACAACCGCGGTGAAATTGAACATGAGGGTGTTGGAAGGCGCATAGAAATGGGAACGGTTGAAGGTGAGGGACTGCACTTCCAGACCGAGCTCCTCATTGATTTCCCTGACGGCAGCATCTTCAGCATCCTCACCTTTATTGATATAGCCGGCACAGAGGATATACTCATCCCCGCCGTACTGACGGATCAGAAGAACCTTATCTCTCTGCGCGTTGGTGATGATCATCGAGACGCCGGCGTTGAAGACAGGAAAACGGAATTCCCGGCATTCAGGACACCAGGGGATGTTCTTTCCTTCCGATGCCAGATATTTTTCCTCAAGCTTCGCGCCGCACTGCATGCAGTGAATCATTCTGACTGCGGGCATAGCCGGCTTATTCTCCCAGCTCTTCGTGGAGCTTATCGGCCCAGCCCTGGAATTCAGCCAGTCTTTCCTTTGTGACTTCAGGATAGCGGGGATCCATTTCTTTCAGGACCGCAAGAATGATTTCGGAAACGACATAGCGCATGTACCACTTGTTGTCGGCAGGTACGACATACCATGGCGCGTATTTGGTTGCGGTGGCGTTGATCGCGTCTTCAAAAGCATCCTGGTAATCATCCCAGTACTGCCTTTCCTCGACATCGCCGCTGGAGAACTTCCAGTTCTTTTCAGGCTCCTCAATTCTGGCAAGGAAGCGCTTTGCCTGTTCATCCTTTGAGACATTCAGGAAGATTTTGACGATGCGGATATTGTTGTTGTAAAGGTATTTTTCGAAATTGCGGATATCCTCATACCTGTTGTCGATGACTTTGTCCAGATCGATTCTTCTGGACTGGGCCTGGGAAGCGTAAAGCTTTTTGACTTTGCCAATCAGCACATCTTCATAGTGGGAACGGTTGAAGATGGCAATTTCTCCCTTGGCCGGCACATGGGCGCTGATTCTCCAGAGGAAATCATGGGCCAGTTCGGTGGAACTGGGGGACTTGAAGGCTGCTTCATAGACGCCATGCGGGGAGAGGCACTGCAGCACATGGGAGATGGTGCCGTCCTTGCCGGCAGCGTCCATTGCCTGGAAGACGATGATCAGGCCTTCTTTCTTTTCGGCGTAGAGCTTCTGCTGAAGCTCATTGAGTTCATCCTCGTTTGCCTTCATCTTTTCTTTCGCTTCTTTTTTGTCTTCGCAGAGTTTTGTTTCTTTTGTGGAGACTTTGCTGATTTTAAAGGCTTTGGAGCCATCATAACGGTATTCTTTGAACATGCGTTTGTCTTCCTTTCTGACATGTTAATCATACCACCGGAATGAATTCAGGCTTCGTGCAAAGCACGGACAAAAAAGAAAAGACCCGCATATAACGGATCTTTCAATGGTCGGGGTGACGAGATTCGAACTC
The DNA here is from genome assembly GCA_902766005.1 of uncultured Erysipelotrichaceae bacterium. GTDB lineage: Bacteria > Bacillota_I > Bacilli_A > Erysipelotrichales > Erysipelotrichaceae > Bulleidia. The sequence continues at coordinate 3,652 of CACXCB010000075.1, forward strand.
ACGACCTCTTCGTCCCGAACGAAGCGCTCTACCAAGCTGAGCCACACCCCGA
>CACXCB010000076.1 GCA_902766005.1 uncultured Erysipelotrichaceae bacterium
GGAAAAATGTTGTTTACAGGTGGCCGCTCGCTCCGCATCGCGGACGTTTTGCTCCGCAAAACCGGCCGGTGGCCTCCGCCATATGCAGAAATGTGTAATCGCCTTCTTCGAGCTCTCCAACGGGACTGATACTGATTTCCTGTTGCTGCTCCTCTACCGTTGCGTCCGGGTTATATCCCTCAATCTTAAAGAACTTCGCATCTTCACCCGCAAGTTCCAGTTTCACAAAATCAGATACCTTCAGGTCCATGTACGCTTCATCCCTGCAGGATATATCCAGCGGGAAAACCTGCGGTTCCACGGGATCCCCGACATAATAGGTGCCGCCCGAAAAATCTAACTCATCTCCATCCCTGAAGCCCGGATCAATGTGAACAGGCTCATACTCCTCCACGGTCATGGAAACGTTGTAGCTGACAGGCTCTCCGTCAAACTTTCCCTTGCCGTCTGCATCACTGTACACATCGAGGGCAAATGAGTATTCACCGCATTCGACATCCCCGGCCGGCTCGATCAGGAAGACACCCGAATCGTCCCAGGATTCTGCATCGAGATCTGTGATTTTAAACAGTTCGCTGTCCGGACCGGAAAGTTCGAGTTTTACATACTTGTCAAACGGCTCAAAGCCGGGAACCGTCTTTGTAAACCATACCTGATCGCTCCTGTAAGTCCCGTCATCCATGACGGTGACATAGGTTTCCAGTAAAGGCACATCACTATCCTCGACCGCCTGTGCCTGATCAAGTGTGATCAGTGCCTCATCACTTGCATACGCAGTGACTGCATCATAAGAGAGCGGTGATATCGTGTACATACACAACATCATCACTGAAAGAACAAGCGCCAGGATACTCCTGCGCCTTTTGTGCAACGTTTTCATACTCTTCTCCTTTTCCAGCTAAACATTGTTGCAACTAGTACAAAAAACTACCTATGTCCAAATATTACAATACCCGACAATTGTGGTCAATAGAAAGAAGAACCGCCGGAGCGATTCTTCGCCAATCCCTGATCCAGTATATTGCTTTAACTAAAACACCATTTTTCTTTGGATGATATAGCTGATAATGAATAAGGTAGTATCTACCACAATTTTTATAACCACTTCAGGGAGTGATGTGAACAGTGTCACAAACCATGTTGTAAACAGCGCACTGCAACTCATTTGGATCACAGCGAGCACAAAGTATCTCTTGGCGGAACTGGTATGTTTTTTCTCGCTCCTGAATACCACTTTATAGTTTAATAAATAGTTATAGGTGGCTGAAATAATGCGGGCAAGAACTGTGGCAACAGTAATATAGTATAGCCCAAAAACCGGTTTAAATAATGGGCAAAAGACCATAAACAATACCAGATCAACTACACACGATGATAATGAAGACAATGCAAACCGTAATAACTGTCCAAAAAACAGTCTGTATATACGTAATGAATCTACAAGCGGATCAAAATGTGTCTGATGGTTTTCTTTAGAATCATATATGGTTTCAATTGGCACCTCTCTGATCTCATATTTATTCTTTGATTCGATAAGCATCCTTGTCTCAAATTCAAATCTTTCACCTGGGATATTCATTAATTCGATCATGTATCCCTTCGGAATCGCCCGAAGACCAGTCTGCGTATCTGAAACAGAAACACCACAAACCCATTTGCATACTTTCACCGTAATCCTATTTCCCACTAAAGACTTCCAAGGTAAGTCTTTACCAAATTCTCTGCATCCCAAGATCATTTCTTCCGGGTGCGCATCCAGCATTTCTATGCACTTAAGAATATCATGCGGTCTATGCTGACCATCTGAATCAGCAGTCACACAGCCGATTAGATTGGGAAAAGTATCAAGACAATAATTAAAAGCTGTCTTAAGTGCTCGACCTTTCCCCAAATTGGTGTAATGATTCAACACCATGCAGCCAAGCCTGGAAACAGCATTAAAGTAATCATCATACTGATGACCGCTTCCATCATTTACTACTACGATCGTTCCTCTGAACGTCTCCTTAAGTTCCCTGATCAACTCAACCATTCTATTATCAGGTTCGTAAGCAGGAATAATAATAGGAATATTGTTCGTCATTTCTGCCCCCGATCCTTTCTTTCTGTTTTGTCATAACTGCCTTGGAACGCAAATAACACGCCGGGGATTAATATGAGCGTGCAGATGATTGGAGGGAACGCATATCTGAAATATCCGTTGACAGGCGAAAAGCAGCAGGCAACCATAAATACCAATACAGGAAAAACACAAATCGCTCCCGCCCAGTCTCTTCTGGAGATGGTATACATCACTAATACGAGCAATACCCAGGTATAAATGCCTATCCTTTCAAACAAGCCAATGACTGGTGTATTGATAAGCTTTTGATCAAAACTATTAAGCTCGAGACTGTTTTCCTGATTTCTGTACTGTATGCTGTCATCTATGACGGCAATATTCTGATAACCCAAAACAAGATGTGCCTTCACATCCGTAATGACAGCTGGTGTATAGTACGCTGAAGATGATAGGACCCAGGCCTTAAAAGCGCCCATTGGGTACTTTTTTACGAGTTTCTCCCATATCTGCCAGAATGACTGCATTTCATCTTTTGACGGATAGTCTTTAATACACTCTTTGATAGGATCGGCAATTAAAGGATCATAATTGTCTAAACAATCCAAATCAAGAATACTGTCTAGTTGGTTGATTTCATCTTTTGTCAGGCATTTATCCAAAGAGCATACATGCTTATTGATGTATCCGATTTGCTGAGCAGGAATTGACATACTTTCTCTGGGCATGACAGTTCCACCATAGAGTTGTTGCGTAACCTGAGGAAGTACAATAAAACTCAACACAGAAATGACAATACAACTGACTGCGATGATACTGTTTTTCTTTCTTTCTTTTCCTGATAACCCTGCTAACAGTATAAAGAGAGCCGTTATCAACAAAATGCCGCCCATGCCATTTCTCAACCCAGGCATTAACAAGTGGCAAATGATAAAAGCAAGTAGTTTTGTTTTCGATTTTGAAAAAACATCGTGATCAAAAGCCCATTCCATCAATAGCTGGACATATAAAAGAAAGACGAGACCAAACAAAGCATCTTTCTCCACACTGTATGCATATGCCGGGATGAACGGCATTAGAGAAACAACAAGACATATTCCCCCAAGAACCCAAACAGGCACCTTTTTTCCATTCATCCAAGCTAAGGAGTACGATATGACTCCGATGAACATTAGCGCCTGCAATATGGCATAACCATGTATAACCAGCTCGAAATGGCCAGATGTTAACGCACAATCGAGTACTGCGCTGAATAGGATTGTAGCTAAAAACGGGTTGTTTGTGTTTCTGTTCAGACCATGCATCAATCCCCAGGCAGTTGTTGAATCCCACGCAATCGACGCACATGGAAAGAGTTTAATAAAATATGGCAACCAGCAGATCAGAATAACTGCGAAACAAATCCAGAAAAAATGACTTCCCAGCTGCATCCTGACAGAACCTGTTGTTTTCTCTTCATTGAGAGAATTCCTATGGCGATCCGCATATTGGAAGATTGTTTTTATTAGAAGAAAAAGAAAAATGAATGATCCAAGCAAACGAATTCCAAACACTAAGATATCGAATTCATAAAATGCTCGCTTGTCTTCGGTAAAAAAAACGGAAAAACCGGTTATGACTGCAAATACTAAAGAAATAGCTGCTGAAGCTTTTGACGACCTATGCGGCGAAAATGGAAATACCTGTTGCCGAATAATAATAGAGTAGCAGAGCAAAGACACAAGAAAATAGATAGGAAAAGAACGGATATCAATTCCCTGATCCGGATAGATAGCAAATGCTATACTTGTGATAATAGAAAGTATGATAGCTGTAGCGTACTTTACAAAAGTGGCTTCTCTTTGCATTAAAACATCCTTCTATTCAAGAATCCCAACTGCGAATGATAAAACTGAAGAAGATGGCATTAATGAAAAGAAGAATGAAGCCGGACTTCGTTCTATTATTTGCCATGCTTTCTAGTGCTATTTAATAATATAACTAATCAAAGAAAAGAGCAATAAAGGAGAACTGCTATTTCAGTTCTCCTTTATTAACTCGTCCCGTTTAGACATATACGCTCTTATAGATCCGTATAAACCGGGATCCTGAAGACCAGATCCTGATAGTCGCTGGTGTACGCCTGACGGAGGATCCTGCCTTCCGCATATGCGCCCGCGACATACGACTCATACTGGTGCTCTGCCACATTGGAGGTGCCGTTCATCACGTTGAATTTCTTTGTATAGAACGTATTCTGCTTATTATCGACGTAGTTCGATTTGTACCAGAAAGCGCCGCCAAGCAATGCCTTGTCGATGCTGTTCCACGGTCTGCTGAACCCTGTCTCTGTGACAACACCGTCAGGTGTGAGCGAGCCGGCCGCATACCACAGCCCCCTTCTTGTCGCATTGACTTTGGTCTCATAGGCAGTGCCCGGCCACAGCGTATCGTAATACGCACCGATATTGAAGAAGTTGTAATACCCCTTCAGGCTCAGGACTTTGCCGTTGCCCTGTATCGTCTGGGTGTACTCGCCGCTGATCAGATCTGCCCCGCCGGTCCAGCCCTGTTCCTGGATGATCATGGAGGTCAGCACATTCGGATTGACGCCGCGTGCATTGCCGCCGTTCGGGTTTCGAGCATTCTTTCCCCCGTTGTAAAGGCAGCTGATATAGGAAGGTGTGTTCAGGAAGCAGTTATTCTGATTCACCAGTCTTTTGACCGTCTCCTCACTTGCTGTCGAAGAATAGAAGTTGTGGTCCATGAACTGGAAGATATCCGTTTCATTGAGGAAATTGATCGGATTCATATAGTACCAGATCGTGCTCTGCGATGCATAAGCATTCTCCGCAGAAGTCGCATAGTTTGCCTTTGCATCATATTCGGTTTTGACCGCATAGTCCAATGTCATACCCGTCTTCTGTGCCGTGAACTGCCAGTCCGGATGCGCCTTGTGCAGTGTCAGCAGAGCAGGCTTGTAACTCTCCGGGAACCCCTGTGCCGTCATCCAGGCCTCAAAGTCCGCATCAGTAGTCACTTTGAACGACTTTGTCAGCACGTACTTCCCGTTCCCGTAAGTATCCTCGATATAGAC
>CACXCB010000077.1 GCA_902766005.1 uncultured Erysipelotrichaceae bacterium
AACGCAAAATCATACGGTTCGGCTAAAGAACTGTTCGATGAATTGGATGCAGAATCATGTTAATCCTGAAAACAACCAGCCAGTTTAAAAAAGATGTAGAACAGAAGGGAAGATAGGATTCATATATATCAGATACCGTTTGTTACACGATAAGGAGCTTTTTCTTTATGAGATAATCAGGGAAGGTTAGAATTCAGAACATGAAAATAGACATAAAAAAAATAGCTGCTATTGATCTGTTTTGTGGCATTGGCGGTTTGACAAAGGGCTTAGAAATGTCCGGGGTACCTGTAGTAGCGGGATTTGATATTGATGAGAGCTGCAGGTTTATATATGAGAGTAACACAAAAAGTGCTTTTGTGAACAAAGATGTTCAGAGTATAAACATAGAGGAACTGCGCAACTTTTATCCAAAGGATTCAGAAGTCAGAGTGCTGGTAGGCTGTGCCCCCTGCCAGCCCTTCTCGAGACTTTCTGGGAAATATAGAATGAAAGGTCAGAGAGACCCTAAGTGGAGATTGCTATATTCTTTTTCGGATATCATTGAAGCAGTGCAACCAGACATTGTTTCTATGGAAAATGTGCCGGATATCGTTCATCATGATGTTTTGGTTGATTTCACTCGAAAACTTGAAGATAATGGTTATCATATTTGGTGTGATGTTGTTGCTTGTGCAAGATATGGCGTGCCGCAAAATCGCAAGCGATTTGTACTATTGGCGTCAAAACATGGTGAGATTAATCTGATTGATCCTATTTATCGTGAAGGAGATTATCTCACGGTTAGAGATGCGATAGGAATGTTGAAGGAAATACCGGCTGGTGGACATCTGGATTCTGATCCTATGCATCGTTCGTGCCGATTGTCCAGGAAGAATCTTGAACGAATTCGCCAGTCAAGGCCAGGCGGCACCTGGAAAGAGTGGGAAGAACGTCTGAGACTTGATTGCCATAAAAAGAATGCTGGAAAGACATATGGATCTGTGTATGGCCGAATGAGTTGGGATGCACCATCACCTACGATAACGACACAGTTCTATGGATACGGAAACGGTCGATTTGGACATCCTGAGCAGGACAGAGCAATCTCTTTACGGGAAGGCGCACTTCTTCAGTCGTTTCCCAATGATTATATTTTTTGCGATAATGATCATCCTATAAATGTACATGACATGGGAGTTCATATTGGAAACGCAGTTCCGGTTAAGTTAGGAGAGGCAATCGGTTGCAGCATTATTCAACATATAAGTCGTATTGAATATAAGGAGCAGGTAAATCATGAATGACAAAGCGAGGAAAGCAAGTATCCAAATAGGAGAAAAAAAGCGCGAAGTAAAATACAGCACCCGAGAATTTGCGGCTGAATATATCCATGAACAATTTAAAAAAGACGAATTTTATGTGCCAATTGAGTATCAGAGGAATTTTGTGTGGAAGCCAAAGCAGCGGTGTTTTTTTATTGAATCTGTGCTGATGGGTTTGCCGATTCCCTATATGTTTTTTGCCGATGCGGATGACGGAAGAATTGAAATCGTTGATGGAGCGCAGAGAGTAAATACAATAGTTGCGTTTATGGATAATGAGCTTTGCTTGAAAGGCCTTGAAATCCTTTCGGAAGCCAATGGAATGTATTACAAAGATTTTGAGCCGGAAATCCAGAGAAGATTCCAGAAGAGTAGTTTTCGAGTTGTTTTTCTGGAGGAAGGGACTACAGTTGAAACTCGTCAGGAAATCTTCAAAAGAATAAATAGCTCAGGGTCTCCCTTGAAGTCAGCTGAGAAGAGGAGAGGGTCGTTTGAAGGGCCTTTTAAGGATCTTGCTTTGGAACTGGCAAAAGATGATGTCTTTAAACAACTTGCGGCTTTGAGTCAGGAATCTGAAAAAAGATATGATGGGATGGAATTGGTTACGAGATTTTTTGCCTATACAGACGGTTTTCCTGAAATGAACGGATATAATGGGGAAGTAGCAAAATATCTTGATAAGTATACGGAGAAAATGAATCAAGAGCTTGCTCAACACCCAGATTTGATGGATGAATATGAGAAACGTTTCAAGAACATGGTGACATATGCAAGTAACGCTTTACCATCCAGAGGATTCCGAAAGAGCAAGAACGCAAGATCTACCCCGCATGCGAGATTCGAATCATTGGCAGTTGGCATTGGTGTAGCACAAAAACAAATGGGTAATATTGCATTGCAAAATATGGAAGAATGGATTGATGATGAAGAATACCTCAAATTAATAACTTCAGACGCAGCGAATAATAAGGCAAAGCTGATTGCTAGGATTAAATTTGTTGTGGATAAATTGCAGAATTATAGAGTTGACTGAGAAGAACGAGAGGCATTTGCATTACTATGGAATATGAGAATCAGTTCTTGTTTCAGGAAACATATATGTCGCGTTTCACTGAGATAAATAAAGTGTTGAAGTTTCTTATAAGTCTAGATAGTATACGCGCATATGATGATGATGGGTTATGCAACCAATTTTATGCGGAACTATTTGTTAACAGCAGTACCGTAGGGGAAGAACATACGCAGGAAGATATAAGACAAGTAATATCAAATACATCTAAAGCAAATGTTTATCTTATGATTTATAATCTTATAGAATTTACTGTAAGCAATTTGTTACAGGCAATATATGACCGTGTTGAAGGAGAATCATGCTCCTACTTGGAGGTCAATAAGGATCTAAAGGAGATATGGCATCATTGCAAAATAAGATCTGCGATAAATGATTTCAGTGCAAACGGGAAAACGATGGAACGAATCAGCTGGAATATAGTAGATGATGTGATCAAACGCAACATAATACAGCTAGATCCTCGCAAAACGATGCAGGGTGGAAATTTGGATGGAGAAACGATAAAGCATACGATGGAAAAGCATGGGATCCACATAACAAACTTAAGAGAAGTATATAGACCAGACAAACTTAAGGAAATAAGAGAGAAACGGAATGGGCTTGCCCACGGGTTAATTTCTTTTTCTGAGGCAGGAAGTCAAGTTACAGTATCAGATCTTGAAGATCTAGCAAATTCAGTAAAAAAGTTTCTAGACCAACTGATGCAAGATGTAGCTTTATATATTCGTGACAGAAAATATATGGAACAACTGGGTTGATGCGCATGTAAATATGGCATTCTTTGGTCAGGAAGATGCTTAGAATCCGATTGCTGTTTAAGAAAAAGTCTGGCAGAGCATATACCATTACCACAGCTTATCTGGTAAAAGCTCCCACCAGATAATCTTGGAACTTAGCGCCGCCTTCAAGGCGGAAGGCCGCCCCGTCTGGATGCCCATGCATATGCAGCCGATATATAGGACGAACCCGTTCGTGACAGTCGAAGGCAACGGCAGAGGCCGTACAAATGCGTATATAAAGGGCTCTGGAATCGACGTAGGAGCCGATATTTTTCGGAGAGGGTTGTGCTTACCTTCGGATAACAAGATGACGGAAGAGCAGCAGGATAGGATTATTGAGATCATTCATAGGTGTTTTCAGTGATGAGTGAGTTTCTTGGATTGAAATTGAAGCTGAAGAAATACTCAAGATAAGCTCAGGAACTGATATTTGCTTATAAGGGAACCAGATGAGAATGTTGCTCAGCAGTATGAATGACAAAGGCGGAATAATGAATTTGTTTTGATCGGGGAGATTGAAATAATGACAGATTGTTGGGGATTTGGAGCCACATTGTTTGCTGGAATAATTAC
>CACXCB010000078.1 GCA_902766005.1 uncultured Erysipelotrichaceae bacterium
CTGCCTTTTTAATCTTTATTGTTCGAGCCCATCTTAAGCAGTTTCATATCTATTGTACCAAGCCGCTAACGTGAATACCAGTAAAAGATGCCTGCAGACATCATTTCTATATAAGATAAATATTAACAGCCTGAAGATGAAAAAAGGACCCCCGGTCTCGCCGAAGGCCCTTTAGTGTTGTTAAAGTTATTAAGATTTATTCCTCAGCATTGTCAGTTTTACGATTAAACCATCCTGCCAGCATTGCACCGGAAATATTATGCCATACAGAAAAAATCGCTCCTGGAACTGTCGCCATAGCCAGGTCCGGAAAAGCAGATCCGGCAAGTGTCGTTGCAAGTCCTGAATTCTGCATTCCTATCTCAATAGCAACTGCCTTTTTCCTGGGAAGATCCATCTTAAACAGGACGCCGATCAGATAGCCACACAGATAGCCAAGCATATTGTGCAGGATCACGATTACAAAAATTATCAATCCTGTAGACAGTATCTTTTCACTATTATGTGATACAACCGATGCAACAATAAGGCAGATAGCGATCACTGATACCGTAGGCAAGGCATCGCTGATCCTTTGAGTGTATTTCCCAAACAGCCTGTTAATCAATAATCCCAGTCCTATAGGAACAACAACAACCTGTATTATGGATATAAACATTAACATCGCATCCACATGCACTGACGTTCTTAGATAAAGGTATGTCAGCAAGGGGGTAAGAAAAGGTGCCAGCAATGTATTGATACTGGTCATTCCAATAGAAAGCGCTGTATCACCTTTTGACAGATAAGTTATGACATTGCTTGATGTTCCCCCGGGACAGGTTCCAACAAGAACTACCCCCACCAGCAATTCATCATTTAAACCAAATAGTTTTCCAAGTAAAAAAGCCAGCAAAGGCATAACGGCAAACTGTGCTGTACACCCTATTATGACATCACCGGGTCTTTTGAATACTATTGCAAAATCAGACAGTTTCGTTGTCAGTCCCATTCCGAACATAACGACCATCAGAAGATAGTTGATCCAATTAGTCTGAATCCAAAGACTTGTTCCGGGCATAAACAGGGCTGCTGCTGCAATTATCAAAACTATCCACGCCATATTCTTGCCGACAAAATCACTAACTGTTTTCATTATAGCCTCTTTATTGTAATCCTAATCATCTCTGCAGATCCTGTTTCGTAACTATGCTTACTATTTTAAGTGCTGCTCTGCAACTAAATGCAGAGAGCACAATTGACTCTAATAATATATCACAAACCCTGGTGAAATAAAAATTGTTTTATAAAAAAAGGACCTTCGGTCTATGATATGCTGCTTCCAGGCAGAACACCTCTTGCCGAAGGCCTTTTGGCTTTGCTATGACTAATCTGACAGCTCCGCCCTTCTTCGCACCGCCATACTTAACAAAATCACAATCATTTCATCATGATTTATTTGTTATCAGCGCTGCTGCCCCATAGATAATTAAAGCAATCAGGGCAATGGAAATCAAACCGCTGAATGCCATCCCAATCAGGATGATGGGGAAGAATACCAGAGCCAGCAAGATCTTTGTCAAACCCCAGGCTCCCCGAAAAGCCAGACCCGCTACTTTACCAAAGACTGAAAACATACAGATAATAAAAATTAATGTTAACATTTCTATCCCTTCTTTCATGATATAAAGGCCGGTTTACGAAATTTGAACGGCACTCCTAAAGATAAGTTCTTCGACACAGGATTCAAGGCGTTAAATCTTTTAGCCCTGAACTCTGTCCCCTTTCCGAAGAATCTCTCCTTCTTTAAAACAGGATTTATCTTTTAATCCAAGCTTTCTGGTCATCTCAGGACATGCAGTCATCTTGTCAATTATTCGAATACGTTTCATCCTCGTCCTGCAATCCATTGGAAACACCCCCTGACAAATCCTTGTCGTTTTTCTTTCTTATAGTATAATAATAAAAAGAAGATAGATATATAATCAATGCCATGGGTTATGCGGCTCTATTCCGCAAAGTTGGAGAATTAAAAAAGGGAGGGAGACGATGGGCAGACAATCCACAAGGGAAAATAAAAACATTTATCAGCTGGCAAGGGAAGAAAAGGGCCTGACCAGAGAGAAGGCGGCCGACCTCATGCCCGGCTTTTCTTCAGCAAGAATCGAGAAAATTGAATACGAGACACAGGAACCGACACCCTATGATATTGTCCAGATGGCTGATTGTTATGGAAGGCCAGATCTGTGTAATTATTACTGCTCTCACAAATGTGCTATCGGCGAGAGGTATGTGCCGGAAGTGGAGATCACAGATCTGTCAGGCATTATCCTGGAGACAATAGCCGGCCTTAATGATGTTGATGCTCTAACAAACCGGCTGATACAGATAGGAAGGGATGGAAAGATTAGTGACGATGAAATTAAAGACTTCGCTCTCATCAGTTCCAAGCTGGATACCATATCCCTGGCTATTGATTCTTTAAATCTTTGGGTAGATAAAACAGCGAGTGAGAAAAAAATCAATCTTGATCTTTTGAAAGCAGAGAAAGAGAAAATACAGAAATAAAGCTATCCAAAACTGACAAAGGGAGGACGAATCATGAGCTCTTGTATGACAATATTTAAAGAAAGAAGATCCATCCGCAGCTATGAGGAAAGACCTCTTGACGAAAAAGATCTTTCCATAATTCTTGAAGCAGGATCCTACGCTCCCAGTGGTGGAAACAGCCAGACCACCCACCGGATTGTGATTACCAATAAAACAATCCTTCGAAGGCTTGAAGAACTGGTCCAGGAGGAGTTTGCAAAGATGGAGATAAAAGAAGACACATACAAGAGTCTGAAAAACAGTATTCTACGTTCA
>CACXCB010000079.1 GCA_902766005.1 uncultured Erysipelotrichaceae bacterium
ATAACCTCTTGGAGAAAATAGAAACTGACGCAACGAAAAAACGGAATTGCTTTTCAGCAATTCCGTTTTCTTATGCAGGAGAAGGGAATTCCGACCCTGTCGCAAGGTCCTTCAGTCCGCTTCAATACAGGATTTTCATCATCCTTCTATACCCATAAATCAGTATAGTTTGCAATATTTTTGCTATGTGATTTTTATCGATTTCAGGAGCTGATTATCTGCTTCTTTCATGCGCTTTGTTACATGGAAGTAAATATCTTTCGTGATAGAACTATCAGCGTGTCCCAGCCTTCGTGAAATCACATCGAGCGGGATTCCATTTTCCGCCAGAAGAGCGACATGTGTGTGCCGCAGGGCGTGAACCGTTAGCCTTCTGCCCAGAATGGATTCCGTGTTTTCCCTCAGGTACTTGTTATATGACGAATACGGAAGGTACTCACCGTCTACTGTTGGGAAGAACAGCGATGACGGATGCCCGAACATCTCAATGTTGAATTCTTTTCGTTTCCGGATCTCCTTGCAACACTCATATAATTCATCCTGCATATACACTGTTCGAGTAGATGATTCCGTTTTCGTTGTTGAGATCTTATATGTTACCAGTGAATACGTCTTATTGACATTTATTTCTCTGGCATCAAAATCTACATCTTCATCCGTAAGAGCGAGCAGCTCGCCGATCCGGAGTCCGGAGAGGGCAAGAAAACGAGTCAGCAACTTCCAATCCACTTGCTTCATGCCGTCAAGCAGAGCATTCAGCTCGTCCTTTTCCAGGTACTTCAGTCGGTCTCGTTCCTTCGCTGTCGGAACCTTTTCGTTCTGGAGTTTATCCAAATAAGAGATATCACTGATCAATTCCTCGCGATACGCCCAGCGCATCATAGCTTTGAAATGCTTCAGTCTTTCATTGAAGGTGGTTGGTTTGTCAGCTTTCAGCGATTTCCGAATATACGGCGCAGAAATCGCCGAGACAAGGGTATCCGTTCCGAGAAGACGCACAATGACTTTTAGTTTCCGTTTGTTGCAGGCGGCTGTCTGTTCCTTTAAGTTTTCTTGCTGCCACGCGGTGTAGTGATTCCTGAGCTCTCCGAGTGTAAGAGATGAGGAATTGTTCGTTTTTTCTTCAAGTCCTCTTACACGGGCGCTGAGAGCCTCCTGAGCGGCTTTTATATCGGACCTTTTATTTCCGGGAAGCACCAATGATGTGACGCGCCGTTTTCCTGTTCGAGGATCGAGATAACGCTCAAAGTACTGATACTTCCCGTTCTTTAATTGTTGGCTCCACATAGTATACCTCCGTATGGGCATAAAAATACTGTATTCACTGGAAAAGCGCCAAATCGGATGGTATACTTGGATTGTTCAGGTCCGTTTGGATATCATCCGATCGGGCAGGCCGCTCACCTTGTTGGAGCAGGGTGGGCGGTTTTTTATTTGTTTTGTTTGCCCCATTGAGAATGAAGCCCATCTATATGTTCGAATAGATTTTCTTTTACTTTTGCCCACATAGGATCGAGTATGAAATCAATTCCTTCTCTGCGGGCAAGTTTTGCAGCAGGAACAAAGTCGCTGTCACCGGCTATAAGGATAATCTGATCGATCTGTTTTTTGTATGCTAGCGACGCTATGTCTATTCCTATTTTCATATCAACGCCTTTCTGCTTGAAAGAGATATGAAAATCAGATTCCTGAAGGTCAGAGATAGAGATCGTCCCGGAGAATAAAGCTTTCTGCTTGTTCGGATCCAGGATAAATGATGCATATTCATCCGAAAGTTCACCCAGCCTTAAAGCGACTTTTCTTTGGTGTTTCAGTACATTGAAAAACTCATTTGTCCAGGAGTACGTTTCAGAATGACGAAAATCGATTCCTTTTTGTAACAATGGATGAAATACAGTTTTATTCAATGGGGGACAGTCATAATAGAAGATTCTATATAGATTTACGTCAGAGTACTGCCTTTCATGATTTAAATGTTCGTTGCAGTAAGCGATCAATTCAGCAGCACGTTTTTCTGCCGTTTTCTTGCCCCATAAATATGCCGCTCTTTTACGATAAAAACCACCGTCTACAAGAATTGCAGTTCTCATAACACCTCCAAAAACGAGTGAAGCCCTGGGTATCGACTACTCCCATATCGCGGGAAGTCTAGCACCCAAGGCTTATTAATACATGTTATTTTACAACATTTTCCTTGAGTGTCAACGGCAAACATAGACATTCTTCTTTCATTGATTTTGTGCATTATGCACTATTCCGGGCGCCTTTTGAGTAGTCAGAAAACGTCATGAAGTAGTATTATTTGTAAATATGCACAATGCTCAATACGCATCTTCTCGAACTCCAGCCTTGCCGGTGATCCGGGAGATCATCTTGTTGGCTCATGCCGGATAGCTTTTATGAATTTCTGGCCTTCTCGAGGCGATCCTTGAATTTATTAACTTTCACATTGTCCCAATTGTTCTTTGCTGCAATGTTCAGAAATGCGTTTATCACGCGAATCTCATCATCGAACATTTTTCTTTCATGGTATATAGTCGCAAGCCTGTCATAAGGCTGGCTTCCATCGAATCCATCAGCGATGCTTTTTTCATAAATAGTAATCGCCTCTTCGATTTTCCCTTCTTTATCAAGTGCCCGAGCAGATTCGTTTTGCCAGAACAGAGCATCTTCTTTGGCCTTTTTTGCTTCAGCCTCGGCGATCATTTTATCGAGATCTGTTTTCCCTGTATTCTTTTTCTTTTTGAAAGCATCAAACAGTCCCATACTTAGTCTCCTTTCCTTAGTCTTCCCAACGGCTTTTCTTCCTGGCCCTATAAACGAGAGTATAATCTCCGTAGTCCGCTCCTGGCGAGTGCCAGTCCTCTATCAGCCCGATCTTTGCAAGCATCTCATTGCGCTTGTCACGCTTTTTCTTTTCGCGCTCAGCTTTCCGGCGCTCAGCTTTTAGCATCTTCCCAATGCGCTCATACGACTTCTGCATGCGTTCTTCATGCTTACGCTTTTTTTCTTCTTCGAAGAACTTCTCGGGATCGAAGGTTGGTTCGACAGCCTCTATGTCATGGGCTTCAGCCTCTATAACCTGTACGTTATCTTTTTCGAAGTCTTTGTTGCGGATATGGTCGCGTTCATGATAGAAAGTACTCCGCTGCGTTTCTGCGTCATACAGAAGATTAATATAAATGATGTATCGGTCTTCCGGAAGAGCATGGATAGTTTCGCCTTTTACACCAACTTCCATATCCATAAAAACAACAGTGACGGTATCTCCGATAACTTCGTCGTAATAATGCTCAACAGCCTTCGTCATAGTCGGGGTGCTCCTGCCTGTAAAGCTCTTTCATAAAATCCATGTGTGCCCGGAAGCGGTCCGGATCCATGTTGCGCTTCATATCATATAAGATTTTCATATCCGGATCATCGAACATTTCCTGGGCGAGAGCAGCGGAGTCGGGATTTGTGTAGTAGCCTGATTGAGGAATCAACGTGGTTTTATCACTTCTGCCTGTTAAATAATCAGTATCAACATCAAAATAATCTGCAATTCTTTCAAGTATATCGAAATCAGGCTCCCGTTCTCCTTTTTCATACATACCAATTGCACTTCGGGAAACTCCGATTTTTTTTGATAATTCTTCTTGTGTG
>CACXCB010000080.1 GCA_902766005.1 uncultured Erysipelotrichaceae bacterium
CAAAAGAATTATACGACAGAAACATCGAAGTAACAGATATTGCACTCACTTTCCCTAAAACTCACAACATTCCACCAAACGACAGAGATGCATACAAAAAATTAAAAGATTATTTTTATAATTACGGAGCACACAAATACCCTTGGACAGAAAGAAATAAATCAGGCATTATTTCATGTATGCATGTATTCGTTCCATCATTTAATAAAAAAGGCCAACTAACTGCAGAAATAAAATGTATAGATTCTCTATCAACAGCACAAAAAGAATTGATTCTCGACATCATTTGTCAAGGAAGATATGCTGAAGAAGATATCATTTACTTGTTAATAAGTAATGATTTTAGTTATGGATGGGCAATTACATATGACAGCTTATGTTATGGCGGAATATGTGGTACAGGATGCATATATTTTAAAGACCTAAATTTTGGTGCAGGTAAAATTATTCCTAAAGATATTACACATGCTCCTTTTTGGCAGCTTTGTGCTGATACTATCAACCTAGCCGAACCCTTGCTACGATTGTTTGATCCATTTCATGGTAGTAGAATGTCAATCTTCCTAAGACATGCCAAAGAAAAAGGAATCATATGATTAGTAATGACGAAAATATTTTTTACAAAGAATTCAGCATGTAAAAAAACGAATATCTTGAATGGAAACGTACAAAAAATATTAAATCACTATTACAGCGTATCCATATATTACAGCTAGAAGTATATAACAAACAAAAAACAAAAATTATATTGATTTAATTATTTTCCATCTAATAGTATTAAGAAAACTCTTTAATCATGTATTCATAAACATATCATCATTTATTTATTATGTATTAATGATAATTATAACAGAAAAATTATGTGACCATTTAAAACTGTCATTTTCATACGACCTAATAACCATATATATACTTTTTACACCATTACTATTTTTATTAATACATAATCTAGATAAGGTAAAAAATATTTCCAAAAAAAAATTAAAAACACGGAAATATAAACATTGGAGGAAATAATCATGGCGAAAAAAATCAAATTTGCCTTAGAAATGGCCGATGGAGTAAAAGTTCGCAGTGGTTTGGAGGAACTACGCGAACACTTCGATATGGAAAAGATTGCAGGTTATTTTCTGTTGGGGAAACTAGCTGAATGGCTGGAAGACCGTTTCTATGATGAAGAAGCCGAAAAAATCAGAAACATAGATAAGAACTCTCCTGATTTCGATCGTCAAATTTGTGAAGTTTTAGGTGTAGATTACAACGCTGACGACGAGATGGATGTGGCCTTTTTAGAGCGAGTAAACGAGAAAAAAGCTATACTGCGCGAAAAAACAGCTAATGAAACGATTATTGCCAATGCAAATAGGACGGCATTAAATCAAGAAGATTTAGCAGATTTACTGGAAATGGACGAAAAAACGATTTATTTATGCGGTGAAAATTTCAATATTCCAATTCGCTTTACGAATAAGACCTATATTGGTGTGCTCGGAAAGCCCAACATTACCATAAAAGCAAAGCATCCAAATGAATTAACTTCTAAAAATATTATTTTTGAAAATGTAACATTACCTTGGAGTACTAAAATTCCAATAAAAGATCAACTTGATAAAAAAGAAGAACCAACCTTTAATTATACTTGGCATGTTTCCTCAGATAAAACAGCTAACAATGATAACACAACTACACAAAACCAAAATTCCAGCACAATAAAATCGTCTCCCAGTACGCCCACAATCAACATCGAAAAAATAGATCCGCAGCTTGCTTCCAGCATCCGCGAATTCATCAATAATTTAAACGATAATTATCCCGTTGATGTCCTTAGCCTTCCTTCATTATATATAGATGATTATGATGCTGTCAGCAAAAGCGAAAAGAAAAATGCCATTAGATACGCTGCTGACCAATATGAGAGTGAAATGCGTGAAGCTTTTGCTGTTTCATTAGATTACACTACACAATATTTACAAAACATTCAAAGTCAATATGACCAATTCTTCCAATTAGCCCAAAAAACCTATATAGCCCCCAGACCTTCTGCTCAAGAGGCTTTGCAAGCTCTTCAACAAGGACAACAAAATATTGTATCCAGCATTGGCGGACTTGGCAGCAAACTGGCAAGCATGGCTCAATTTGAAGCTATGGACAATGTAATCGGACATTTTTCCGACCTCTTTGCCCCTACCGAATATCAACTCGAAAATTATTCGGATTTAATGAGTTATGCTGATTCCTACATGGATCGAATGGTGGATCAATATCGCAACTATGCATCATCCGGAAGTCTGCGGGCATATTTCAGAAGCATAAAAGCCAACCTTGAACGACTTTGCCAATAAACATCATATCAACAAGGAGAAAATCACTATGGCAAATGAGAAAACTTTCGACCTTGAAAACGCCAAACAACTCCACCCTCTTTTGGAAAAATTCCTATCCTCTTACGGGGAGCAATCCCAAGACCCTGCCTGGCTGGTAAATGCCCTGCAAAATGAACATCCGGAAAAAACACCTGAGGAAATACAGAATCTGGCGCAGGGTATCCGTGACAGCGTTGATATCTGGAATGATAATATGGCATCGCTAAATCAGGCCTGTGCTGAGGGCACGTCCAAAGAAAACTGGCTTGCCGACAGGCTGCAAGAAGCCGCTATCGAAACGCCAGTCAATGAATACGGTGCCGATTTAACCAAGCTGGGCACCGCTCTGCACGCGGCAAACAACGCTGCCCTTGCAGAAGTGGAAGGTTTCCCCTCTCCCAATAGTCCTTCCAGCATAGCCACACCTGTGCCGGAAGGCTCTATCCCTGCAGAAGAGTGGACGCCTGACCAGGCTCATTCGGCAGCTGCCCACATCGGCAAGGAAGTAGACGTCCATAATCTGGCTGGCATGGTCTTACAGAACGGCTGGAAATTCGTAGACGCGCTGCCGGAAAAAGCAGGTTTTCAAGGCATAAAACAAGTGGCCGATGCCCTGCGCAGCGGTGATGACCACGGCGTAAAGGAAGCGGCCACTGCTGCCCTGCAGACCGGTATTGAGCGCGGCTATGTTCCCCTGCTCCCTAAAACTACACCAATTTCTGTCGTGTCCGGCGTAGCCTGCTACGGTGTAGAACAAGCAAAAATCATGCTGCAATACGCCGAAGGTGACATCAGCGGACAGAAAGCACTGGAACTTTCCGGACGGACAGCCATTGCCGTCATCGCCCATCCACTGACCAAGAAATTCGAAGCCATCGGTGCCAGACTGGGGCAAAAAGCCGGCATGGCCGTAGGCGCTATGGTCAGCACAGTCCTGCCTGTCCTTGCCCCCGTTGCCACCGCTGTTGGTGGCTTTATCGGCGGCGTTGTCGGCAAAGTAGCAGGCTCATCCATCGGTCAAACCATCCGCAGGGGCGCAGAAAAAATTGTCGAAGTGGCCAAACCTGTACTGAAAGCTGCCTGGGAAGGCGTAAAAAATGTAGGCAGAAGTATCGTAAGTGGCGTGAAAAACTTTTTTGAATCTATCTTTGGTTAGGAGCTGATAACATTGTGGTTTGATGAATTTGACTATCCCTGTTTGGAAAATCTCGCCCGTGTAAAAGTTTTTGGTGTTGGCAAA
>CACXCB010000081.1 GCA_902766005.1 uncultured Erysipelotrichaceae bacterium
ACTTTTGATGTGCTTCCTGCTCGGTTTTTCAAAGATCTCCCGCCGCCGCCCCTCCGGCGACAGCTCAAATATACTACCACCTTTCCCTTCCCCTTGCAATACCTTTTTTATCTTTTTTTTGCTTTTTTTTACTAAATTTATAAAAGGTACCGTATTTCAGTACCTTCTTTATGTATTTTTCTTTATATTTTGGTAATTTTACGATATCTGATTTATAATCAATAGTAATTTTCTTTTATATTTTTATATTTTCTTTCATATTCTTTAATACAAGCATCATTAAATGGATCTTCAGCTATTTCCATCTTTGCCAACAGCACTTCCATTTCTTGTTCGACTATATTCATAATTCTTTCATCATAATGGTAAAACTCAGCATGTTCCAGATATTCTTTTCCGTCAAGAATCTGGTAAGAACGATCCGGATACATTTTAATATCCAGATCATAATCAATATTTTTAATCGCTTCACCATCATAAATGCTGGGTGAAGCAAGATTACAGTAATAGTAAATGCCGCTGCTTCTTAACATACAAATAATGTTGTACCACTTTTCAGTATAAAAGAAGCAAATTGCAGGCTCTCTTGTCACCCATTTTCTGCCATCGGCTTCTATAACCCACGCTTTTTCGGTAACCGCTACGATTTTTTCTTTATCAGCTTCTATAACCAAAGCCTTGCTCCATGTCCGATGAATGCTTCCATTATGCTTGTAACTTTGTATATATACTTCCGAACCAACTCCCGGTATCATTTTGAACTCTTTTCTAATATATCACCTATATAAGTCATAAACGACGGTCTTTTCAAAATACTTTGTCGCTTCATCTATTGCCTGAGATCCGGAAAAATACTGTATTTTGCAATTTCCTAATGTTGTTTCGCGGATCATGTTTTTTCTGGCCATGATTGCCTTTACCTTCATAAATGCCGAATTGTCAGTTGAAAGATCGAGATATTTTTTCCAAACTTCCGAACCGTCCTCTTCAATACAAGCTCCGTCAATGGCAATCGGCCTGCAATCACAACGATATTCCGCTAGATGCATGCAGGTACATTTATCAAAATCCACGCCAAGAAGCAACACTTTACCTTTCAGCTCATAAAGCCTTGCGCAAGGCGATTCTTCAGCAAGAGGAAAATGTAAAGATTGTCTGTTGCACAGCAGTTTTGCATATCTTCCCCATGCAGCATACGATAAGGAAGGATGAGCAGAAATACATACACCTTCACGATGCCTGAAATTTTCAGCAATAGCCCCCATGGAATGTATATCACATGTCTGCTGATGGTAAGCAGGAATTGAATTTCTGACTTCCTTATATTTCGAAGGCAGGATCGATGGATTTTTCCATTTGCTCGGTTCACTGTTTTCTGTAGACTGTATAGGCATCAGAATCGTGCCGCCGTTTTTCGCGATTTCCATCAATGCATCGACAACCGTTTCCGCACCGCCTACCACATACCCGAAAGCTGACAAGCTTGCATGAACCTCAATAATTTGTCCGCCTGATACGCCCAGTCTTTTCAAAGTATCGATCAGTTGTTGTTTTGTGACGGGTTCAGCAACCATTTTATTCATCTCATTTTCCATAATACTCTTTAGCTATTTCAGTTCCTACTTTTGCATTATTCAATACCAGTTTTATGTTGGCATTCAATGACTTTCCTTCTGTTATTTCCGCAATTTTTGCCAACAGGAAAGGCGTGCATTCTTTGCCGTGAATATGTCTTTCATCCATTTCAACCAGTGCTTCCTCAATCACTTTGTTGATTTCGGTTTCATCCATTGCATACTCTTCGGGAATCGGATTGGTGATTAAGACACCCCCATCCAGGCCGAAATTTCTCTTCGCCCTGACAATTTCCGCCGCTTCTGCTGCATCCTTGATTTTGTAATCCACTTTCAAACCTGAAGAGCGGCTGTAGAATGCAGGAAGTTCTTCTGTCTGAAAACCAAGAACCGGTACGCCTTTTGTTTCAAGAACTTCCAGCGTTTTCGGAAGGTCAAGAATTGCTTTTGCTCCGGCACAAATGACCGTCACATTCGTCCTTCCCAATTCTTCCAGATCTGCCGAAACATCGAATGTAGTTTCCGCGCCTCTATGAACTCCGCCTATTCCACCTGTCACAAAGAACTCGATGCCGGCTTTTGCGGCAAGGATCATCGTTGTTGCAACAGTTGTTGCACCCCAAGACTTGCTTGCAAAAATATACGGAAGATCACGTCTGGAAACTTTAGGGATTGTCTGTCCCCTTTTGCCGAATTCCTCTATCTCTTCCGGACTCATGCCGGCAACACCCACACCATCTATAATGCCGATCGTTGCGGGAATACCGCCGTGATCACGAATGCCCTTTTCAACTGCCAAAGCAGTCTCCACATTTTGCGGATAAGGCATTCCATGTGATATTATGGTTGATTCCAATGCGACAACCGGTTTGCCTTCGCGGATTGCTTCTTCTACTTCTAAACTCATTCTTAAATTCATAATACATGCTCCTCGATTCTTATTTTTTCTAAAATATTTCTGACTCTTGCCTCGGTTATATTCTCTCTTTCATCCTTGTTGCTTCCAATGACAGCAATTGCAGTACAAATTGCAAATCGTATCGCTTCATTTGCAATTTTCCCCTGCAGCCTGCAGTGTAAATATCCGCTCATGAACGAATCACCCCCACCGGTCGCATTTATAACAGTAACTTCAGGATGAGTATAATACCACTTTCCCTGACTGTTGCCAAACAATACACCGTTTTTTCCTAATGTTATGGCAATTTCTTTAATGCCTCTCTGTAAAAACCAGTCCAGGCTCATTATGCCTGTCAAAGTATCCTCAATTTTGATTCCGGTCATTTTTTCACTTTCAATCTGATTTGCCTTGAAAAAACTGATTTTCTGCAGATATGGCATGAACTGTGATACTTTAGCTGCACTGACAGGATCAGCAGCAACAATGCATTTTGCATTGTCAAAAACCGCATGAAGACATGCCTCATTCAGATTTGCATCGACAACAAGGATGTCATCCTCATGCATTTGATGCAGAATATCGGCATAGTATTGAGGATCCATATCCTCCATCAGCTTCATGTCATTGACAGCAACATGCATATCGCCCAAATGATCCAATACCGCAAGATAATAGGAAGAATGCCTGTCTGAATCCACGGAAAGTGAACAATCAATGCCTTTTTCCTCACAGTCTTTCAGCATCATTCTGCCAAACAGGTCTTTCGAAAAACAGCTGACAAATCTGGGTGTTTCGCCCATAGAAGCCAGAAACTGTGCAATGTTTCTGCCTACACCGCCAAAGGTTATCGAAGTTTCGCCGATATTGGAATCGTGCAGGACAATCGGATGATCCGATCTGCCGCATATATCAATATTTGCCGCACCGAAAACATACACATTGCGCTGATAAACAGCTTTCCTAAGATACTGGATCCAAGAATCCAGCTGCATGCTGTCTGCTTCATTCTTCTGCAAAGCAGTATAAGCAGCTACCATCACCTCCTGTACCTCTTTCGGCACCTCATTTGCAGGCTTTTGTGCAATGGCACGGATATATGACATAACTTCTGTGGATTTCACAAAGATCTTATGCTCTTCCTCTGTTTCCTTCATGATGCGGCACAACTGCCATTTTCGGTTTGTTTCCGTATAAGAGACAAGGATAAAAGGATCATTCTGTTCTATTTTTAATATTTCATTTACATTACGGACATCTGCATCTGAAAGACCATACATAAATACATAGGTATTCTGATACAACTTACCGCATTCAGAATCATGAAATTCAAGCTGAAAAGCTTCTTCCAGTGTCAAATCCAGTGACCGATCATCAATAAACAGGATATGAATACCCAATGTTTCCAGTTTTTCAGCCAACAAATCTCTATTTATGAGAGATTTGTGATAAATCAGCATTTTCTTCATCATATTCTCCATTCCTATTTTACTATGATCACGGATTTTTATAAATGCGGAAGACTTTATTTTTATAAAAATAACCCTTACAATAATAGCAGAAAAAGGAGATTTACTTTCATGCAAATATACGAATCCGCAGAAGATTATCTGGAATCTATTCTGATTATCCAGGAAAAAAAAGGCAGTGTCCATTCTATAGACATTGCCGAAGAAAAGCATTTTTCAAAAGCAAGTGTATCCGTCGCTATGAAAAAACTTCGTGAAAACGGTTATATATCCATGGAAAAAAACGGGGAGCTGACCTTATTGCCCCCCGGAAGAGCAATCGCTGAAAAAATATATGAAAGGCATAAGGTTTTGACCGCTTTTTTCCGCAGCATAGGTGTCGATGATGAGACAGCCGCAAAAGATGCCTGCAAGGTCGAGCACGATTTGTCTGAAGTAACTTTTGAAAAGCTGAAAAACTACATTTCTAATACGGAATATAGTTTATAGGCACCTCTTTGGAATAGATTGCAATCGGAACCAGTTTATTGTGATCCTCCAGATCGTGACTGCAAACAAGCATATGACCATCTTTGTTTTTCGACCCATCCTCAAACCGGAATAATATGACATTATCCTTGTCATGATACACCCTAGCCTTGAGGAAAGAACTATTTCCATCAATACGGAGGCCTATCAGATTATTTTTATAATGCTTCTGTATGCGATACGGTATTTTTAATGCCGGCGTATGATATTTATATATAGTAAAGTTTTTTTCAACCCAGATGGAATAGCTATTTACGACTTCTTCAAAAAAGTTATCGTCATTGATCAGTTTACACATATTGTCTTTCAAAAAATCATAGGGAAGAATATGAAGATTTTTTTCATCTTCCCTGATAAAGTGCAACGTTTTGTAATTGACCCATCCAAGTGGAACAAATACAAGCCCCTGATCCGGTGTAAGGCATGTCGCAATCATTGCCCCATCCATATCCGGGGTTTTTTTCACGCAGAGCATCTTTTCGATTCTTTCATCATTCACAACGAAAAAACGTGACAGCAGTGCATGATATAAAGCTTTTTTTACAATCATATCGTTCTCCTTCAAATGATCTTCCTGTTTAGTTCACACCTAATATTATGAACGCTGTTTTCCCGGAAGTACATACAAAAAAACAATTTCCAAACGAAACCGCAGATTTTTGAATCCTGTTGGTTTTCAGCCACCGGTTTTGTCGTCGGCAATATAAAATTCTGGCATTTTTACATAACCTTGTGTATAATACTAACGATATATGTCCTCGTAGCTCAGCAGGATAGAGCGTCCGCCTCCTAAGCGGAAGGTCGTGGGTTCGAATCCCGCCGAGGACGTGTGAATATTTACGGGATGTAGCGCAGTTTGGTAGCGCACTTCAATGGGGTTGAAGGGGTCGCAAGTTCAAATCTTGTCATCCCGACGAAAAAACCGCGCAACCGTTTGTTCTTGTGCGGTTTTATTTTTATCAGGAGAATTCAGAAAAATGAAAAAATACGTTTATGCACTGGTTGTATTAGCTGCCATGATTATTACTGCAACAAATCCGGCTCTGAACATTCTGACCAAAATCATTGTTGCTGCAGCATGTATCTTCACCATATTTGTCCTTTTAACGGAAAACCGCTATTCAGATGGAAAATAGAAATGAAAAAGAGAAAACTGAAAAAAAGTGTTAAAATTGTCTTCACCTTTCTGTTTCTCGTGATTGCATTATCTGTTTTCTTTTTCCTGCGGCATTTGGACCTGCAGCCTGATCAGCCGGAAGTCCCGGAAACTGCAGAAACTCCGGTTCCAAGAAAAATGTCGGAGAAAGCGAGCCTGGTCAAATTTGAATTTGTTCCGGAGGAAGATCCACCGGAATACTACTTCGATGAAGAGCGAATTCAAACACTCCGTAATACATTTGCGGAAGACCATTCGATAAACAACGACGTAAAAGCCATTCTTGTTTTTCAAAGCGGCCTTGTTGAACAGCCTGTACTTCGTGGGACTGACAACGATCACTATCTGTATTGTGACTGGACAAACCATCAATATCGCTCATGGGGATCCATTATGATGGAATGCGAGGATGTTTTTCCTGAGGAAGAACAAAACACTTCCATTTACGGTCATTATGTATATCCCATACGTACCCCTGACAGAACCGTTATGTTTACCCCTCTTGCGCTCCTGATGAAACAGGAAAATTATGAGGAAAACAAATATCTTGCAATGGTGACTGATGAAGAGATACGTTATTATGAAATTGCAAGTGTTGTCAATATTGCCCTTGTCGATCACGACTATCTGCCATCTGACATGGAATATTCCATCAGCAATTTTGATGAAGACTATTTTGAAAACTACATGAAGCGTGTCGAAGAACGTGAATACTATGACACAGGCATAGACATCTCCTATGAGGATCATATGCTGACTTTGCAGACATGTATAGAAAACTATCCTGAGAACAGAGAACTTGTATTATGCAGGGAACTGGAACGTATTCAGTTTGAATAAAAATATAAATTGAATATTCCACCGATTTCCCTTATAATAAGAAAGCTTTCAAAAGCCGACATAGCTCAGCTGGCAGAGCAACTCATTCGTAATGAGTAGGTCGTTGGTTCGAATCCGATTGTCGGCATAACAAAAAAGGTTCAAAAGTAACAGTAACTTTTGAGCCTTTTTTTAAATCCGAAATAATCCTTTTTCCGCAAATCATCGTTCTCATTCTTCATCTTTATTCAGAATGAGAATCGGAAGAAATCCTATTTTCTGATTTAAACAGCCTGACAAATATAAACGGTACCAGGGCCATGACTGTCAATGCGATAAGATAATACCGGACAAAACAAAAACCCTCTGCTTCCAGCCAGCCTGTACACAAATAGATACAGCCAGTCACAAGAATGCCACAAAATAACCTGCAGAATAATGCACGATAATGACCTGCATTCTTCAGATTTATATACTTTCTTTCAATGATCATTCCGCTGAAGAATCCCAAAAACAGACCTGTTCCCTGCATCATTTCGTCATTTTTGAGTAAAGGCAGATTCATCTGTCCGTTTATTTCAAGGATCACCATCAGAAAAACCAGAGCCGACAATCCCAGTGTCATCAGGAAGATTTTATCCCCTCGATCTTTATCCTCCAAATATCGGTTGGCCTTTTTCAATACCAGATAGATGCCGAAAGATTCCAGAATACCACAACATACATCCTGTGGCGTGTGTACCCCAAGGAACATTCTCGAAAAACCGATACTCAAAACAAGAAGAAAACAAATCCATCTGTATCGCTTGTATTCCATTCCCATTGTACCGAAGATCGAACCCGATACCTCCGAATGGCCGCTGGGAAATGAATATCCTGTAGCACCTGTTTTGGCTTTGGGATTGGGAACGATACGCTCATCCCTGACCCAGGGTCTTTGGATTTGGAAAATATTCTTCAGGCAGTTATTGCACATATTGCCTGTAACAGCATTCATCAAAATAAAACAGCCCTCCTGTTTGTCAATTCCCCAATACAGAATAACAGAAATGACAACACCAATCCCAAGGCTGTAAGATGTCAGCAGGACAAAGAAATTTTCAATCCAGCTCAATGCATAACGGATATTTTGCAGCCACAGCAAAATCAGAATATCCATAATAACTATCCGTTTTTAACTGCATCCTTTAATGTTTTTCCGGATCTGAATTTAGGTGTTCTTGTTGCAGGAACAGTCACTTTCTCACCTTTTGCAGGATTATAGGCAACACGTTCTTCCTTTTCAACAACTTCAAATTTACCGAAACCGACGATGTTAATTTCTCCCCCGTCAACAAGTGTCTGAGAAATCTCGTCAAATACCGCATTTACCGCAGAAATAGCATCTTTTCTTGCAATATTGGTTTCATTTACAACGCGATCTACAAGATCTTTTTTTGTCTTTACTAGAATTGTCTTTTTCATAATCTTCTCCTAAGCATGTGTATTTTATAGAACTATTTCTCCAAATGCAATAGAAAAGCAAAAAATAGTCACTTTGTTAGCACTCTTGCCCTTTATGTGCTAAAATCATTACAGAAAGGATGGTGATGACCTATCAAACCAGATAAAAAAGAAAGAAAACCGATTATATACTATTACGCAATTGTGATGCTGTTACTGGTATTAATGAACCTGTTTATGCTGCCGGAAATCCGCAAAGCACAGGTGCAGGAAACATCTTATACAGAATTCATCCAAAAAACAGAAGCCGGTGAAATACAGGAAGTAGAAGTCCAGACAAACCAGATTCTTTATATGCTGAAAGACGATGAAACGATATACAAAACCGGTATTATGAATGATCCGGAACTGGTAAATCGTCTCTATGAGGCTGATGTTGAGTTCTCACAAGACATTGTTGAACAGACATCATCATTAGCCAACATCGTTGTAGGCTGGCTCTTCCCTGTCATCTTTGCAACATTCCTTCTGCAGATGTACATGGGCCGGGCACAGAAAAACGGTTCTTCCGGATTCTCTTTGTTCAATATGGGAAAGTCCAATGCAAGAGTTTACAATAAAACAGATGAAGCAATCCACTTCAGCGACATTGCCGGAGAAGACGAGGCAAAGGAAAGCCTCCAGGAGATTGTGACCTATCTCCATGACCCTGACAAATACAAGACCATCGGAGCAACGATGCCGAAAGGCATTCTGCTTGTCGGTCCTCCCGGAACCGGAAAGACGATGCTTGCCAAAGCTGTAGCGGGAGAATCAAATGTTCCGTTTATTTCCATGTCCGGATCCGAATTTGTCGAAATGTTCGTCGGTATGGGTGCATCCAAAGTTCGTGACCTATTCAAACAGGCAAAGGAAAAAGCCCCATGTATTGTCTTCATTGATGAAATCGACGCAATAGGCGGAAAACGTGCCAACGGAAATATCGGCGGCAACGATGAACGTGAACAGACATTAAACCAGCTTCTGACAGAGATGGATGGCTTTGAAGGAAATAACGGTGTTATAATCCTTGCTGCCACAAACCGTCCGGATTCACTGGATCCGGCACTTCTCAGACCCGGAAGATTTGACCGCAGAATTCCTGTTGAACTGCCCGATTTGCAGGGAAGAGAGGAAATTCTCAAAGTTCACGCCAAAAAAGTAAAAACCGAACCGGGTATTGACTATAACGTCATTGCCAGGATGGCTTCCGGTGCTTCCGGTGCAGAACTGGCGAACATCATCAACGAAGCAGCACTGCGTGCAGTCAGGGAAAACAGGTCTGTCGTATCACAAAAGGACCTTGAAGAAAGCATTGAGGTAGTGTTTGCGGGATACCAGAAGAAAAATGCAATTCTTACCGACAAGGAAAAGCTGACAGTTTCCTATCATGAAGTCGGTCATGCTCTGGTTGCCGCATTACAGACACACAGTGCGCCTGTACAGAAAATCACTATTATTCCACGTACATCCGGTGCACTCGGTTATACCATGCAGATCGAGGAAGGAAACCACTATTTGTATTCAAAACAGGAGCTTGAAAACCGTATTGCCACATTGACAGGCGGCAGAGCCGCGGAAGAAATTGTCTTCAACGAAGTTTCCACCGGTGCCTCCAATGACATCGAACAAGCCACAAAAATTGCCCGAGCAATGATTACACGCTATGGAATGAGCGATGACTTTGACATGGTAGCCATGGAAACCGTAAACAACCGCTATCTCGGTGGCGACACCTCACTCTCCTGTTCCGATGATACCTCTTCAAGAATCGATGAAAAAGTGATTGAGATTGTCAGAACACAACACGAGAAAGCCAAAGCATTGCTGCGGGAACACCGTGAAGATCTTGACAGAATCGCAAATTACCTCTATACAAAAGAAACGATAACCGGTGAGGAATTCATGAATATTCTTGAAAATAAAGAAGAAACACTTTCTTAATATTGTCTAAAAAAAACGATTTTCACACTATTCTCACAACACAACTTTTATAATAGATATGGGAGGGAGATTATGACATCTATACCTATTATCCAATTACATAACAGGGTGAATATTCCCGAACTGGGTTATCGCATCGATAAAGATCACCCTGGAAAAATCTACGATTCCATTCTCATCGCCCTTGATGCAGGTTTCCGCCATTTTGATCTTCCATGTGATGCACATTCAGAGGAACTGGCCGGAAAAGCTTTCCGCGATTCGGGTATCCCCCGGTACGAACTGTTTCTCACAATGAAACTCGGAAACAAGGATCACGGTTATAAAAACACACTCCATGCCCTGGATCGTTCCTTAAAACGAACAGGAACAGACTATGCAGATCTGTTTCTAATTAACTGGCCCAATCCCCTTCAGTATCGCGACGAATATGAAACGATCAGTATTGAAACATGGCGCGGACTGGAAACTTCCTACAAAAACGGAAAAGCACATGCGATCGGTCTTGCAAACTATGAATCCAGACATATTGAACATATTCTCGATCATGCGGAAATTGCGCCGATGCTCAACCAAGCAAGAATTTATCCGGGATTTCCCTTCACGGATAATCTGTCCTGTGCCAATCTTCACAATATAAAAACGGAAGGATTTCTTCCTCCCGACCATGATGCAATACTGCAATGTGAAGAGTTGCGCATTTTTGCGAATAAATACAATACAACAACGCGTAATATATGCATCCGGTATCTGCTCGAAAAGAAGTGTATTGCCCTGTTACAGGGTAACACTCTTGAAGACTTCCGCAATGCTACACAGGCATATGATTTCCGGCTTAGCGATAAGGATATGAAATATCTTGATGCCATGAAAAATTACGGTCTGGAAAATATCAATCCCGATACATGCGATTTCTAATAAACAGCTGCCAAATTGACAGCTGTTTTAATTTGTTTTTTATTTTATGGCTGAGTCCATTCGGTTTATGGGAATACCTTCATTTATCATTTTCCTCAGCCGCTCACGACACTATGAAATTTTCTTATAAATATAGTTGCCTAAAGATTGTACAATCTGTACAAAAACGATCAGGATCAGGGAGCAGATTGCCAATACATCAAATCTGTATTTCTGATATCCGTAGCGGATCGCTACATCACCGATTACCCC
This sequence comes from uncultured Erysipelotrichaceae bacterium, assembly GCA_902766005.1. GTDB lineage: Bacteria > Bacillota_I > Bacilli_A > Erysipelotrichales > Erysipelotrichaceae > Bulleidia. The sequence continues at coordinate 11,041 of CACXCB010000081.1, forward strand.
GCCGCCGACAGCACCTGCCATCGCAGAATAGCCAATCAGGCTGATAATCAGTAATACTACTCCGTTCAGCATTCTCGGTATGGATTCCTTAATATACACACGGAATAAAATCTGCCAATCCGATGCACCGAAGGATCTTGCTGCTTCAATAATTCCCGGATCCGTCTCCCTCATGCTTGTTTCAAATACCCTGGCAATAAAAGGAATTGCAGATACGGTAAGGGGAACGATCGCCGCTGTAGTACCGATTGAAGTTCCGACAATCATTCTTGTCAACGGAATGACAATCACCATTAAGATAATAAAAGGAAAGCTGCGGAATACATTGATCAGAAAACTCAGTACTTCATATACCTTTGCGTTTGGTCTTAAGCCATCCGGTGCACAAAGTACCAGCACGACTGCAGGAATAAATCCGAGCAATACGGAAAATACTGTCGCTGTCAGTACCATGTAAAGGGTTTCCCATGTTGCCTGTAAAATAATATCTGTCATGCGTTGAGCACCTCCCATGTTACACTTTGATGATCAAGATACTTTGTCACTGCTTCCTTATCCTCTTCTTTGACATTGATCACAAGACTGCCGAAGACATTTGAGCGGAAATCCTCCAACTTCCCCCAGCAGATACTAAAATCAATATTCAGTTCTCTTGCCATCATGGTAATGACCGGATCACTGCTCTTATCCGTAAAGAACAATTGAATATTCACGCCTTTGTCCGGCAATAAACCGCTTTCCTCCTGCAGGAAGACCTTGATGTCTTTTGTAGGACGGACAAACAGCTCTTCCGGCTTTCCTTCAGCCAGAACAGATCCGCCTTTGATAAAGGCTACTTTTTCACAGATCTGCTTAACAACTTCCATCTGATGCGTTACCACGATTATGGTAATACCTTTTTCTTTGTTGATTTTTTGCAAAAGTGAAAGAATTTCCTTTGTGATCCCGGGATCAAGAGCAGATGTAGCTTCATCACATAAAAGGATTTCCGGATCCAGTACCAGTGCCCTGGCAATGGCTACCCTTTGTTTCTGGCCTCCTGAAAGCTCTCTTGGATTGGCATGGATTTTATCTTCCAGGCCAACCAGTTCGATCAGATCATGGATCTTTTTTTCTGCTTCCGGTGTTTTGGTTTTGATGCCCCAGAACTTCATCGGCAAAGCCACGTTATCATAAACATCCAATCTGCTAAGCAGATTAAAGTTCTGAAAAATCATACCCATGTTTTTCTGAATCAGACGAAGCTGCTGCTTATTCTTCTGATCTACTATTGTGCCGTTGATTTCAATCTTTCCGGACTGATAATCCTCCAGCCCGTTGATGCAGCGAAGAAGTGTAGATTTTCCGGCACCGCTCTGTCCGATGATCCCATAGATTTCATGATCTTGTATGGTAATGGAGATATCTTTCAGAACTTCCAGATCACCAAAACTCTTTCTGACATTTTGTAAAACGATCATTGTTGATTCCTTTCCATCAAAATGTTCAGAGGCCAGACGGCCTCCGAACATTCATGTACATTATTTTATGATTTTCAGTTTGCAGGGTCAATAAAAGACGGAATAACTGCTCCTTTATATGTTTCGTTAATGTAGTTTTCTACATCAGAAGAAGCAATTGCCTCAATAAGAGCTTGAATCTTCTCACTGTTTTCACTGCCTTCTTTGACAACGATAAAGTTTGTACGCCTGATTGCTGTTTCATCATCAAACTCCTCAATAACAAGAGCAGGATGACTGGATGGCAAGTCTGCTTCAAGAGCGTAGTTTCCGTTGATAACGGATGCATCAACATCATCAAGGCGGATCGGCAGCTGGCCTGCTTCCAACGGCTTGATTTCATAGTTATGAGGATTCGTATCAGCATTTCCGTTGAACTGGTCACAACTGTATTCTTCTGTGCCCGGATCGACAAGCAGACCGTTAGCAATCAGCAATGCCAGTCCTCTGGATTCATTATCCGTATCATTCGGAACAGAGATTGTTGCCCCATCTGCCAATTCATCCAGACTTGCAATCTTTGAAGAATAGATTCCCATCGGTTCAATATGGACCCCTTTCGCTGCAACAAGATGCAGCCCTCTTTCTTCATTCTGCCCGTTCATATAGCCTAATGTCTGAAAATAGTTGGCATCGAGCTCTCCCTCTTCCAGGGAAGTGTTTGGCTGTACATAGTCGCTGAATTCTACAACTTCCAGCGTATAACCTTTTTCCTGCAGTTTTTCTTTCACAATGCCATTTAAGATTTCAGCATGCGGTACCAGGGTTGCCCCGACTTTGATTGTTTTGTCATCCTCTTTTGCGGCAGAACTTCCTCCACATCCTGCAAGCAGTAATGCCAATACACCGGCTGTCAATGATCTGATTGTCTTTTTCATTTTGTTTCCTCCTTTTCATGCTGCCTTGGAAAGGAATCATTGAAGCAAAAAAGGCCACGCCCTATAAGGGTGCGGCCTGCACGTTACCACCTTACTTCAAAATGACTTCACAGTCATTTCCTCTTCAAGTACGCTGTATTAAATCAGATATACTCTATTGCGATAACGGACACATCCGGCAAAGACTACATATCGCCTTTGCAGCTCCAAGACCATTTTCACCAATCTTTCCTTTATCCCCTTTCAGCTCACAGGGACTCTCTTTGAAATTCCGGACAGGCTACTCTTCTCTTCTTAGCTTTTATGCCTATAATTTTACATCGATTTGCAATCTTGTCAACAAATGTTTTCAGAAACAATTTTCAAAATTGTCACTACTGCACTTTTCTAAATTCTTCAAGAAACTCGATGATGTATGCACTGACACCCTTAAGCAATTGTTCACCCCATTCCCTTGAAGAATACTTCGGATGATCATTTCCAAACCATCCATTTTCACTGATATCCGGTGAATAGCGCGGTACGGGAATATCCACACCTTTAAAAGAAACTGTTTTCATCCCGGTTGCCTGAAATGGGCCGATATCCTTCATAGGTGCATCCTGAATTTCCTTAAAATCCACCAATGATTCATCGATATACAGAATTGCGGATGTCTCTTCCGCACCACCATGTCCGCCATGCCATGGCATATTCCCTTCATAATCCGGTACGATATTCCAGACCATCTGCCACCAGTTCAGCTGGGCAAGCATGCATCCTTTTTTCTGCAGGTCAAGTGCAACTCTGTCGAGAACAGGAATATTGCCTCCATGTCCGTTCAAAATGACAAACTTTCTTGCCCCGTGTACATACAGGCTTTCACAAATCCTTGTCATAACGAGATACAGCACATCGTGTCCAAGATTGATTGTTCCCGGAAAAGGAGCAAGATAATCCGTACACCCGTATGGCATCACCGGTGCAATCAGAACATCCGTCTTCTCCTCCAACAGTGAAAGAATCTTTTCGGGTATCAGCGTATCTGTTCCTAAAGGCATATGCCTGCCATGGCACTCTGTCGATCCAAGAGGAATCAATACAATATCATTGTTTTTAAAATACTTTTCAGCCTGCGGCCAAGTCATGTTTTCCAGTCTCATATAGTTTACCTCTGTTTTCAATTGTAATGCATGGACAATCCATATGCAAAAAGAAACGGCAATGCCGCTTCTTTACGCTCTTGTTTTCTCATTGACGAACCGGATGATATTTGATGCATTCGGATATAATTCCGCACCGTTATCATTGACCGCAACCAGGGTTGGTGCCTGCATAATATCATACTTCTTCGTCAGGGAAATATTTTCTTCCGCATCAACCACTTCATACGGTACAGCCTTCTTATCCAGAAGATCCTTGATCATTTTGCAGTTCGGGCATGTTTTTGTGGTAAACAGCAGATACTGTGTCGGGAGGTCATTTTCCTTCACTTTTACAGGATTGTTTTCCTCTTCCTTGAAATCAGACAGAGGCCTTGATCCGATTCCCTGTACATTGTATGTCAGACGGTCTTTGAACTCCTGAGATTTTCCGGCATTCCAGTTCTTTACCGGACGATAGTAACCTGTGATACGCGAATAAACTTCTGTTTCGCCTCCGCATTTTGGACACTTCCATACTTCACCGCTGATGTAGCCATCCTTCTGGCAGACGGAATACGTAGGACTCATCGTGTAATACGGCAACTTGTAATTCTCTGCGATTTTTCTGACCAGCAATGCAGCGGATTTCCAATCGCTCAGCCTTTCGCCAAGGAAGGCATGGAATACGGTACCGGAAGTATACAGTGTCTGCAGCTGATCTTGTACATCGAGTGCACTGAAGATGTCATCGGTGTACCCTACCGGTAAATGTGAACTGTTGGTATAATACGGTGTTCCGTTCATGTTGGCAGTAATGATGTCCGGATATTTTTCCTTGTCATGCTTTGCCAAACGGTAAGCAGTACTTTCAGCCGGCGTAGCTTCCAGGTTGTAGAGATCTCCGTATTTTTCCTGATAATCGGACAATCTTGTACGCATATGATTCAATACATCCACTGCGAACTTCTGTGTCTTTTCAGATGTCAGGTCAGCTTTTAACCAGGATGCATTTAATCCTGCCTCATTCATGCCTACCAGTCCGATTGTGGAGAAATGGTTATTGAAGGTGCCGAGATATCTGTATGTGTAAGGATATAATCCTGCTTCCAGAAGTTTTGTAACGACGGTTCTCTTTGTCTTCAAGCTCCTTGCCGACAGATCCATGATCTTGTCCAGCCTCTGATAAAATTCATCCTCATTCTTTGAAAGGTATGCAATACGCGGAAGATTGATTGTAACAACACCGATCGAACCGGTGCTTTCACCGGATCCGAAGAACCCACCGCTCTTTTTTCTGAGCTCTCTGAGATCAAGACGCAGGCGGCAGCACATGGAACGGACATCGCTCGGCTCCATATCGCTGTTGATATAGTTGGAGAAATACGGTGTTCCGTATTTGGCAGTCATCTCAAACAACAGCTTATTGTTTTCTGTTTCAGACCAGTCAAAATCTCTTGTAATGGAATATGTCGGAATCGGATACTGGAAACCCCTTCCGTTTGCATCACCTTCGATCATCGTCTCAATGAATGCCTTGTTGATCATATCCATTTCCGCTTTGCAGTCCTTGTATTTGAAATCCATCTCTTTGCCGCCGACAATTGCAGGAAGCTCTGCAAGATCGTTCGGGACAGTCCAGTCAAGGGTGACATTGGTAAAAGGTGCCTGCGTGCCCCATCTGGAAGGTGTATTTACACCATAAATAAATGACTGAATATCCTGCTTTACTTGTTTATAGGACAGGTTGTCCGCTTTGACAAACGGTGCAAGATAGGTATCAAAACTGGAAAATGCCTGTGCTCCTGCCCATTCGTTCTGCATGATGCCGAGGAAGTTTACCATCTGATTGCATAATGTGCTTAAGTGCTTTGCCGGTGCACTGGTGATTTTGCCCGGAATACCGCCAAGACCTTCCTGAATCAGCTGTTTTAATGACCAGCCGGCACAATATCCTGTCAGCATGCTCAAGTCATGAATATGAATGTCACCGGAACGGTGTGCATTTGCAATTTCATCATCATATGCTTCGGAAAGCCAGTAATTGGCAGTGATAGCGCCGCTGTTGGAAAGAATCAGTCCACCGACAGAATAGGTAACTGTGCTGTTTTCCTTCACGCGCCAGTCGAGAGCTTTCAGATAGTTATCCACCAGCATTTTATAGTCCAGGGTTGTATTTGTAATATTTCTGACATTTTCCCTTCTTTTACGATAGAGGATATATGCCTTGGAAACATCCCAGTACCCGGATTCACTCAGAACTTTCTCCGCACTGTCCTGAATGTCTTCAACATCAATCAAACCGTCTTTGATTTTCGGCTCGAAATCACTGGTAACCCTAAGTGAAATAAAATCAATTACATTGTCATTGTAATTTCTGTTGCAGGCATCAAAAGCCTTGCGAATAGCATCCGAAATTTTACGAATGTCAAACTCTGTGATTTTTCCATCCCTTTTTCTGACTCTGTACATAAACCTACTCCTTTATACCCCTTAATTGTGCCGAAGGGACAAATTCCCTTACCGTTTTTAATATTTGTTCCATTTCATTCTTATCATATGCATGGAAACCTTGTTGGATCACATTGATAGATTCCATGTATTGCTGAAGATAATAGTGTTTTGCATTCTGTATTTTCTTTGCAATTCTCTGCAGATCTTCTTCTGTATGGAATTCTCTGACCACTGTTGTACGGAATTCATAATCCACATTCCCCTGCAGAAGATAATCGATGGACTTTTCGATTTTGGAAGTGTCAAATGAATTTTTTTCCATGCCGACAGTTTCCGCATATTTCTCTTTCACGTTCTTAATATCCATCGCAACATAGTCAACCAGTCCTGAATCAACAATTTCCACCAGCTGTTCGGGATAACTTCCGTTTGTGTCAAGCTTGACCAGATATCCAAGATCCTTGATCCTTTTTACAAAGGACTGCAGCTCTCCCTGAATTAACGGTTCCCCACCGCTGATGCATACCCCATCCAGCAGGTTTTTTCTCTTTTCAAGATATGACATGATATCCTTTGGATTAAAATACTGATAATTCTCGGGAATAAACACCAAATCCCTGTTATGGCAATACGGACATTTGAAATTGCATCCCGCAGTGAAGACGGTACATGCCACATGCTCCGGATAATCCAGCAATGTCATCTTCTGGATACCGCCGATTTTTATATCAGCATACAGTGCTTCCGGAAGCAGTGATTCTCTTGCATTTTCACAGGCTTTTTCCAGCATGGATTCAAATGTGGCAAAATCCATATCCTTCGCCAGAAGCGATCGGCATTGGTTTCTTACTTCGTAAATATCCCTGATAATTCCTGCAGCCTTTGCAGTTGTATGCATGCGTTTGATACGATGATCTTTTTCATCCACAAGTGCCTGAACATATCCCTGTTCCATGAGTTTCTGCACACTTTTTGTAGTAGTTCCCTTGTCCACCTCACTGATCCGGGTTACTTCCTGCATTGTAATGCCTTCATTTTCATTGATAATCAGCAAAAATAACAACTGTCCCGATCCGATATCATACTTCGCCAGCATTTTGTCAAAATACTTCTGGGTATTGCGATACAGGATGGAAAGGTTTAACATAAAGTTGCTTTGATCAGCCATATTTGTCCCCTTTACAAATTAGTTGGAAATCCAACCAATAATTGCCGAATACTATTTTACTCTTCTTACGATCTCTGTCAATCAAAACACCTCCACTTTTCTTTCTTTTCCACCTCCGCAAATATCATACCCTATGAAAAGAAAATCACTGTACACAATCATGTACAGTGATATATTTTTTAATACAGCATTTTCACTTTGAAGCACGGTTTGTCCTTCTGCATCTGGAAATAGACACGGTCCTGCTCCTCAACCCAGGAAAGCGTAATCTTCTGCTGATAAACAGCTTCACTGGAATAGACCGCATGAATCTCGCTACAGATCTTTTCCGGTTTTTCAAGATGGTCCATAAGAATATCAAAATACCTCGTATTATTCATATGCCCGTTCAAATCACAGAAGCTGTAAGGAACGATGAAATCATCTTCATGCTCTGTTTCCTCTTTTTTAAACAGCCTCGGCAGAGGAATGTCATATTCTGTCTGGGTTTCGGGAATAATCACTCCGTGCTTTTCCGGAAATGCCACTTTTCTGTCTTTGGCATCCACAAGCGTCCACATCATGCTGCCCTCCGCCATTACCTCTTTCTTTTCATTCACAATGCGGTAAAAGCGCGGAAACAGCATATGCTGCATCTTTCCCGGCCAGGATTCAATCATGACAGCATCATCATATTCCGGCATTTTGAAAATGTGAAAATACATCTGCAGAATTACCCAAAGATACCCTTTATCCAGTGTGGACTGTCTCGGGAATCCCAGTTCCTCTGTATGGGCAATAGAAGCTTCCTGCAGAAGTTCAAGAAGGGCGGAAAGTTTCAGCTTTCGAAACATATCCACGTCTTTTGTCTTAATGCGGTATTCCTTCTGCCAGATGCTCATGCCTCTTCCTTAGGCAGATACTTCATGATCGCATCCGCCATTTCCCCCAGTGTACGGATCTGATCCCATTCCTCATCCGGGATTTTGGCATTAAACTCGCCTTCCAGTTTTGTGATCACCAGTATGAACCCCATGGAATCCACATTTTCCTGTTCATTCAGGCGTGTATCTTCCTGTAAATCTTCGCCGAACATTTCAGGCACATTGTCCTTGATTATTTTTTTTGCCGTTTCAATTACCTGTTCTCTTGTAACCATGCTAAATCTCCTTTTCTATTTCCCATCTTTTCACTTTTCCGTTTGTCGTTTTCGGCAATTCATGCCCGAGCACTAAGATATCATGTATCCTGTGTCCTCTCGGGATACCCGGAATATCATTCAGCAGATCCATGATTTTCTGTTTCTCGGTTTCCAGCTTTTCAAGCACCAGCACGGGTTTATCATTCTTTTTGCATACCGCAAAAGGATCGTCACCAAGGACATTTGCGATCATCTCCTCATATTCCGGGAGGAATATTTTTGTCCCATTCGAGAAAACAAGAATATCTTTTTTTCTGCCAAGGATATATAGTTTTCCTTCTTCATCCATTCTGCCCAGATCACCTGTATATAATCTTCCGTCTCTTAATACATCTTCTGTTGCATCGGGGTCTTTGTAATAACCCTGCATCATGCACGTGTCACAGCGTATGGATATTTCTCCATCCTCTTCAATGCGAATGTCGTCATCAATGCACGGTTCCATGGCTCTCGGGTTTCCGCTTGTGCTGATGGCCACACCGGAACTTGTTTCAGTTAAGCCATAGCCGAAACATACCCTTCTGCCCGAAGAAGCCGCCGCTTCCAACAATGCATCCGAGCAATCTCCGGCACCGATCAAAATCAATTTCAGTTCATCATTCAGCAAATGATATTTTACAAGGAAACTCAACAGCATTGGCACAACACTGATAGCGGTAGGCTTATAGAATGCACAATCATCCATATAGTGACGCTGTCCCCTTCCCAAAGCTACATGCGCACCGGAAGAAAGTCCCCATAACAGCCCGCATACAAATCCGAAAACATGTGAAAGAGGAAGAATGCATAACAATGTATCCTCTTTGTCCAGCGGAAGTTTCTCATAACCGTTATAAGCGCTGTTCATCAATGATTGATCTGTTAAAACCACAGCTTTGGAACTGGATGTCGTACCGCTGGTGAAAAACAATATCCGGCCTTTACCTCCTTTAACCCCCTGTCCGAGACAATCTTTCAAATTATCCGATTCCGGATACAGTATGTCCACGTCACCATACGGCAGCATCTTCTGAAGCGTATCCTGCAAAAGATTTTTTTCAAGCATTACCAGCTGCATGCCTGCCAGATTACACGCAAAAATTTCAACCACGCAATCGATGGTGGTTTCACAGATGATACCCATGCAGGTTTTCCCTGCTTCAACCAGTTCATCTCTTCTGCTTGCAACTTTATTATAGAGCTGGCGATAGCTGATTGCGGTCTCTTCTTCAATCAGTGCGACATGATCTCCCAACGATTCTGCCTGTCTTTTCAGCAAATCTTCAAACCCGTTATATCTCATATAAAAAGTATAACATGGTCGTGCAATTATTCACAAAGTGTTTTATAATGTTTCTAGCAATTATGGAGGAAATCATATGAATAAAGATACAAAAATATGTATCATCGGCGGAGGACCGGCCGGTCTTTCAGCTGGCATGTATCTGGAACAGAAAGGATACGATAATTACACTATTCTGGAAAGAAATGATCATGTAGGAGGAAAATGCCATAGCCCGCATTACAACGGAAGAAGATATGAAATGGGCGCTATCATGGGTGTACCTTCCTACTATGCCGTTCATGATGTCGAAGAATTCTGCGGCATTACGCACGACGGGCCAAAACTCAACAGAAACTACAAGGACAAGACCGGAAAGGTCATCGAACCGTTTAATCCGAAGAAAAACGTCCTGAAAATTCCACATCTGATGGAAATGAGAAAACAGGTTAAAAAACTCGGCGAAATCCTGGAAACAAAATACAAGGGATATGATGTCAACGGCCACAGAGGCGTAGCCGAAGGCAGATATGACGGCTTCGCAGTAACACCGGGACGTGAGCCTGTTTCCGGCACAAACGCAAACCTCAAGGATCTCGCATTGCCTTTCAAGGAATTCTGCGAATTAAACGGTGTTGAACTGACACAGGAAATCTGGATCGGTCCGTTCACATCCTTCGGTTATGGTTACTTTGATGAAATCCCTGCAGCATATGTTCTGAAATATCTCGATTTCCAAACATGCATGAACTTCGTCAACATCAACCTCTGGACATGGCAAAACGGTACACAGTTCATCTGGGAATCCCTGAACGACAAGCTTAAGAACCACGCAAGACTCAACAGCAATATCACGAATATCGAAAGAAAAGACGGAAAGGTATATGTCACAGTCAACGGAGAAGTTGAGGAATACGACAAGCTCATCGTCACCGCACCACTGCAGTACTTCCCGGATTATGCTGATGCAAGAGAAGATGAAAAAGAATTCTTCTCCAAGATCGAATACGAAAGATATGATGTTCTGGCAGTGGAAACAAAACCTGAAGATCATCCGGATATTTCCTACTACGTATTTGACAACATGACACCGGAACGTCTCGGCCATCTGATGGTTTACTACAGAAGATGGAGAGATACCAAGGATCAGGTTATCACAACTTATGCTTTGAGAAAGCACAAGGATCAGGCTGAAATTCCATATGAAGTCTGCAAGAAAACCGTTCTCGATGACCTCAAGACCATGAAGAACCCAGCTTCCAATGTTGTTAACGAGCAGAGCTGGTATTACTTCCCGCACGTCTTCACAGAAGACTACGCTGCCGGATGGTATGACAAAGTCGAAGCAATGCAGGGCAAGTATGACACATACTATGCAGGCGAAATCATGAGCTTTGGCGATATGGACGAAACCGCTGAATATAGCCGCGAGCTTGTTGAAAGATTCTTCTAAAACCCAAAAGAAAAGGCGAAACTAATAAACTTCGCCTTTTTTTCTGCATCAGAAATATTCATATAAGCGGTCATACAGAGCTCTGATCGCCTTTTCATAATCCGCATCTTCTACACCGACAATGATATTCAGCTCGCTGCAGCCGGCATCAATCATGCGGATATTGACTTTGGCATCCGCAAAGCACTGAATGACTTTGGCTGCAATACCTACGTTTTTGCTGATACCTTCACCGACAATGGCGATCAAGGCAATGCCGTCTTCCAGGAAAATACGGTCCGGATGAAATGCTTCATCAATTTCCATGATAACCTTGTTCCTGGTTTTATCGAAATAACGTGTTTCCGCTATGATGGACATGATATCAATGGAAGTCGGCGTATGCTCATAAGAGATGCCGTTATTGGCAATGATTTGAAGAACCTTTGCACCAAAACCAATCTGACTGTTCATCATCGCCATTTCAATCTGCAGGTTGGAAAAGCCCTTCTTTCCGGCTATGCCGGTAACTGCATGCGTATGCATGTTGAAAGGATATCGTGAGACAATCGTCGTTCCTTTCGCCTTAGGATTCATTGTATTCTTAATCAAAATCGGAATCCCCGTATTCCGTAGTGGAAAAATGGAATCTTCATGCAAAACAGAGGCACCCATATATGATAACTCACGCAGCTCTCTGTAGCTGATAATATCAATCTGTTTTGGGTCGGAGATAATCCGCGGATCAGCACTCATAAATCCGTTAACATCCGTCCAGTTTTCATATACATCCGCTTTGACAGCCCTGGCAACGATTGCCCCTGTAATATCAGAGCCGCCTCTGGAAAAAGTTGTAATCAGGCCGTTATTGCCGGCACCGTAGAATCCCGGAATAATCGCTCTGTCATACTGTTCAAGCATTCTCTCTGCAAAAGCATATGTGATGGATTCATTCAGTGTTTTATTCTGATGAAACCGGATCAGATCGCATGCATCTACAAACGGCCATCCCATATATGCCGCAAAGATCTTTGCATTCAGATACTCTCCCCTGCTGGCAAGATAATCCAGTGACGGTTCTTCATGCATATGTATGCGGATTGTTTCGATTTCCCTGCTGACATCGAAATCAATACCGAGTCCGTCCACGATGGACTGAAAGCGTTCTTCGATCTTATTGAAAGTTTCTGTTGTATCCAGTCCCTGCTCCCTTTGTTCATGAGCCGCTATTAACAGGTCTGTAACTTTATCATCCTCTTTAAAGCGTTTTCCGGGTGCGGAAAGAACCACATATCTTCTTTCCTCATCCTCTCTGATTATGGAAGCAACCTGCTGTATCACTTCTGCACCGGCGAGAGATGTCCCTCCGAATTTTACAACTTTTACCATTCTTCTATCCCCGTTTCAATCCCGACAATCATACCATTGCAGAAATAGTGCGTCAATTTTTCTTTTATCAGATATCTTCTTTTTGTATCATTTCCCCGCGTATGTCTCTTTCCATATTGAACTTGATCCGGTCTATATCATCATAGACGCTGAATAAATAATACAGTTTCGTAACAGCCGCCTCGCTTGTCATATCCCTGCCTGATACAGCCCCTGCTTTGCGCAATATGCTGCCGGCTTCATATGTACTCATGTCCACAGTACTTTGCGGACATTGCGAACATACGGTTATGACCACGTTGTTCCTCCTCGCTTTTTGAAGAATCGGTAAAAGCCCCTTTTCAGGGATATTGCCCGATCCGAATGCCTCGATGACAATTCCTTTCATCTTTTCCGATATTAATGCATCAAACAGTTCAAAAGGTATGCCGGGAAAAACTTTGATGACACCGATCGGCACATCCTCAAACAGCCTGCATTCAAAATGGTCTGCCCTGTGTTTTAAAAAAGCATTTTCGTTATACTGGATGGAAATGCCAGCAGTAGCAAGAGGCGGATAATTTGGGGAAACAAAAGCCTGCATGCCATCGGCAGAATACTTCATTGTCCTGTTTCCCCGTAATAGCAACCCGCCAAAATAGATGCATACCTCTTTGACTTTTTGTGTACCGGCAATGATCATTGAGGTGATCAGGTTGTCCCTGCCGTCACTTCGCGTTTCACAAAGCGGTATCTGTGAGCCGGTCAGAATCACCGGCTTGTTCAAGCCCTTCAACATAAAAGACAAAGCAGATGCAGTATATGCCATTGTATCAGTGCCGTGCAGGATGACAAAACCATCGTAAATATGGTAGTTTTCTGCAATCAGGGATCCGATCGCATTCCATTCAGAAACAGAAATCTGACTCGAATCCAGCAGTGGATCTGTTTCCATAAAATCCCATTCAGGCATTCCCAAAGCCTTCAATGAATCCATATGAAAGACAGCTTTTTTAAAATATGCTCCATCCGGCTTATATCCGTCTGCTGTCTTTGTCATGCCGATTGTACCACCGGTATGCATGATTAATATTTTGCTCATCGGACCACCTCCGTATTCTGTCAAAAAAGACAAAGCTTTCGGCTTTGTCTTTACATGCCTTCTTTTTCCATTTCGTCTCTGACTTCAACAAAACATTTTACCGCAAAATCGAGATCTTCTTTTGTATGGGAAGCACAAACCTGCGTACGGATTCTGGCTTTGCCTTTTGGAACGACCGGATAGGAGAAAGCAACAACATAAACGCCCTTTTCTACCATTCTTCTGGCAAATTCAGCTGTTTTCACTTCGTCATACAGCATGACCGGCACACAAGGATGCGTTCCCGGAATCACATCAAATCCATTATCGACAAGTGCTTTTCGATAGCCGACCGTAATCTCTTCCAGATGGTCTCTGAGCTCCGTGCTTTCTTCCAGCATGTCCAGCAGTTCAATAGAAGCACCGGCAATGGCAGGAGCAAGAGAATTCGAGAATAAATACGGTCTGCTTCTTTGTCTCAATAAGTCAATAATCTCTTTTCTTCCCGAAGTATAGCCGCCGCTGGCTCCACCCAAGGCCTTTCCCAGTGTTCCGGTAATGATATCGACTCTTCCCTCTACACCATTATATTCCGGTGTTCCGCGTCCTTTTTTGCCGACAAACCCAACCGCATGGGAATCATCAACCATGACCAGGGCATTATACCGATCCGCCAAATCACAAATGCCTTTCAGATTGCAGATAATGCCATCCATGGAGAAAACACCATCTGTTGCGATCAATTTGATCCTTGCCCCTTCTTCATCCGCCTGTTTCAGTTTTTCTTCAAGATCTGCCATGTCATTGTTCTTGTATCTGTATCTCTTTGCCTTGCAAAGACGTATGCCGTCAATGATGGAAGCATGATTCAGCTCATCACTGATCACTGCATCCTCTTTGCCAAGCAGTGTTTCAAACAGGCCGCCGTTAGCGTCAAAGCATGATGAATAGAGAATCGTATCATCCGTTTTAAGGAAGGCGGAAATCTTCTGCTCCAGCTTCTTATGAATATCCTGTGTTCCGCAGATAAAGCGCACGGAAGCTACACCGTATCCTCTTTCATCATATGTTCTTTTTGCGGCTTCAATCAATCTTGGATTATCACCCAGGCCAAGATAGTTGTTTGCACACATGCATAGCATGTCTCTTCCGTCTGCAAGTTTTACATGTGCCCCTTGTGCAGAGACAATCGGCAATTCACCCTTAAACAAACCTGCTTCCTTGATCGATGCAACTTCCTGTGCATAATTCTGTAGTATTTCCTTCTTGTTCATCTTTATTTCTCCTCATATAAATGCTGCCAATCGAGAATCACCTTCCCGGACTGCCCGGAAATCATCGCTGCAAAACCCTTTTCATAATCTCTTGCATCAAAGTGATGGGTGATAATCTCAGAGATGTCCAGTCCTGCCTGCAACATCGTAGTCATCTTGTACCATGTATCCCATACTTTTCTTCCATATATGCCTTTCAGATTCAAGCCGTTAAAGATGACAGTCTCAAGATCTACCGTAGCATCTGTATCCTGCAATCCAAGCAAAGCGATATTACCTCCATGCTTCATCAGATGAATCATGTCATTCAGGGCTGTCTGTGATCCCGACATTTCCAAACCTACATCAAAACCTTCGCGCATGCCTATTGACGTCATGACATCTGCAAGTTTTTCATGGTTTAAATCAACGACGGTTGTTGCACCGAGTTTTTTAGCCATCTTGAGACGGTATGGGTTAAAGTCTGTCACAACAACGTTTCTTGCACCTGCAAAGCGCACAATTGCTGCAGCCATGCATCCGATCGGCCCTGCTCCGGCAATTAATACATCCTCACCGAGGACATCGAAAGACAGTGCTGTATGGGTTGCATTTCCATACGGATCAAAAATGGCATACATCTCTTCGGGAATATCCGGTGAACACGGCCATACGTTGACCCAGGGAATCACAAGATATTCCGCAAAAGCGCCATTGCGGTTCACACCGACACCTTTGGCATTCTTGCAGTTTTCCTTATGCCCTTCCAAGCAGTTGCGGCATTTGCCACAGGTGATGTGGCCTTCTCCGGAAACCAGATCGCCGACCTTAAAACCTCTTACGCCTGCACCTACCTCAACAATTTCTCCCACATATTCATGTCCGATGGTTGTCCCGATTTTAATCGTGTTTTGTGCCCATCTGTTCCACTGGTAAATGTGGACATCTGTGCCGCAGATCGCGGTCTTGTGAATTTTAATTTTTACATCGTTTGTACCGAGTTCGGGAATTGGCACTCTTTTCATCCAAAGACCTTCTTCCGCCTTCTCTTTCACAAGAGCCCACATCATTCCGTCCTGTTGTTGAATCATGTTAAAAAAACCTCCGTAAAATTATATTGTTTTAACAAAATCTCTCTACCAATATATTATAGGACATTCACATAAAAAAAGCTTTCCTTTTTTCAGGAAAGCTCTTTACAGCAATGTGTATTTTAAGATAAACAAGAGTGCAAGGATATACATCAGCCATGACATATCCTTAGTCTTGCCTGTAAGCACATGCAGAAGCACGTAGAAGATGATACCGAAGGAAATACCTTCCGAAATGGAATAAGCAAATCCCATCATTGCAATACAGATGAAGCATGGGATAGCTTCTGTCAAATCAGACCAGTCGATATTGACTACCTGCTGCATCATCAGGAATCCTACGACAATCAATGCTGGTGCTGTTGCAAAGGACGGAATCGTCAGGAACAAAGGTGCAAAAATCAAAGAAGCCAGGAACATGACACCTGTGACTACAGAAACAAGACCTGTTCTTCCGCCTTCGGCGATACCGGAAGAAGATTCTACGAATGTTGTGATCGTAGAGGTTCCAAGCAATGCACCGCATGTTGTACCGACAGCATCTGCAAGCAAGACACCGCGGATACCCGGCAATTTGCCATCTTCATCAAGCATGTCTGCTTTAGCAGCACAGCCGATAACTGTTCCCAATGTATCAAATACATCGACAAACAGGAAAGCAAATACGATAACAATGAAATCCAGAATACCTGCGCCGAAATCCAGCTGTCCGATCATATTGACGGATAAATCCGGCAAAGCCACAATGCCTGTCGGCAAAACAGAATAGAAACCAAGTTCAGGATTGGGCACATACAAGCCGGTAAGCTGGCAGATCATGCCAAGAGCCCAGGTTCCCAGAATACCGAACAGCATATATCCTTTGACGCCTCTGATCAGCAGATAAGCAGTGAGGACAACGCCGATCAGTGTCAGCAATACCGTGATACCCTCAGTAAAGAATGTACCGTTGGTTACTGCACCTTTGAAGTTATACAAACCTACAAGTGTAGATGCATCGACAATAATATGTGCATTCTGCAAACCGATAAAAGTAATAAAGAAGCCGATACCTACAGATACTGCTGTCTTTAACTGCTTCGGAATGGCATTGAAAATAGCTTCCCTGATATTTGTCAAAGACATGATAATAAAGATGACACCTTCCACAAATACGGCGGTCAATGCAACTTTCCAGGAATATCCCATCGATCCGCAAACCGTATAGGCAAAGTAGGCATTCAATCCAAGACCTGCAGATAATGCAAACGGTTTATTGGCAAAAGCAGCCATACAGAAGCAGGCAATCGCCGAAGCCACGGCAGTTGCAAACAAAACAGATCCCCCTGCATTTTCCAGACCGGGAGCAGCACATAAAATGGCCGGATTCAGAGCGAGAATGTAGACCATCGTCATAAACGTAGTCAATCCTGCCACTAATTCAGTCTGCAGGTTTGTGCCATTCTCTTTAAACTTAAAAAGTCTTTCTAACATAATTCCCCCTATTAGACGGAGAAATTATAGTCTCTTCATCGGAATTAATCAATCATTATCAAAATATAAGCGCTTACTTCTTCAAAAATGCAAGAAAGGTCTTTTTTTGCTCTTTTTCCTGATCGGACTGGATTTTCAGCACCGCATTCATCGCTGATAACAGATCTCTGTCTGCCTCGAAGATGATTTCTTTGTCTATCATTCTGATGCTTTCATCCTCTGAAGGTTTCAGACCGATGGATAAAACAATACGATTCCGATACAAAGAGAAAGTATCTGTCACCAGTTTTCCGAGGCTGTCAGCCATCAGAATATCGGTATTCTGAATGACTTTGATATGCGTCATGGTCTGAAAGGGAATTGTCCTGCTGAGGGTCAGATCATACAGTTTCTTTTCAAAGCGGTCCATCGCCTCTTTTGCCTCATTTACCGCAATCGTATCTTCCAGAAAACCATTCTTTTCTGCTCTATGACACAGTTCCTGATATTCCTTCTCTTTAAAAGACTGCAGCCTGCTTTTACCGGCATAAATGTACATGTCAAATTCACGTATGTTTTTGAGGCATTCATCAATGAATGTATCCAGCCTCTTCTCGTGCCTCAGCAATGAATTTCGACAGATTTCCAGTCTTCTGGCAGCTTCCGTCAGCTTAGCAGAAAAACGGCTGTAGATCATTTTAAATTTGTCATAGGTAAGAGGATTTTCATTTCCGAGCAGTTGTTCAAATTCCTTCAGCCCGGAAATCAGTCCCTTCAGAATTCCCTCTGTTTCCTTGATATCGATCGAAGGCACCTGCAGTAATGAAGACTCGGAAAAATGAATCATCTTTTTTTGCGCTGCCTGTCCATATTGCATGACCATCATGGTATTGGTGATATCAATCTGTTCAGAGAACTCCTGCGCCTGTCTCAGATCAGCCTGGCTGAGATTATTTTTCCTTTCCCCCTTATTTTCCAGTTGCAGCTGAATCGTATCTGTCATTTCCCGCAAGCCTCAACAAAGGATTCAAACAGCTTCAGCATGGGCTTCTCAGGCAGAACAATAAAGTTTTCGGGATGCCATTGAACAGCTACCATGTAAGGATAATCCTTTCCTTCTACCGCTTCTATCGTTCCATCCGGTGCCTTGGCAACAACCTGCAAACCCTCTCCGACATCCTTTAAAGCCTGATGGTGGAAGCTGTTGACATATAGTTCTTTACCGAATATCTGATGAAGCAATGAATTCTCCTCTATTTCCACTTTATGAGATATGCCGGGTCTTCCCTGTTCCTTCTGCACATGTTTGAATGTATTTTCAGACTGCAGGGAAAGATCCTGCCAAAGACTTCCGCCCATGGCAACATTCAGGATCTGCAAACCTCTGCAGATTCCCAATACAGGTTTCTTCTGTTCTCTGATCAGACGAATCATCTCCAGCTCAAACCGGTCAAACGGTAAATTGGTATCCCCGATCAACGGATGGGGATTCTCATTAAAACAGATCGGATTGACATCAATTCCTCCCGGAATCAGAAAGCCATCGCATTCATCTGTGTATTCTTTTAGTAATTCCTTGTCATTTGTGACAGGTATGATGACAGGCAACCCTCCTGCATCAATCAGGGACTGGATATAATCCCCGCCGATGGAATGGGTCAGAAGAAGTGCATGGTCATTAACGGCCGGATGGGCCAGTACGCCTATTTTTGGTCTCATTTTTTTACTCCTGCTATGCATATTATTATACGCTAAACCAAAGACAATGGTATGATTATGATGTGAGGGAAAAAGAACATGTTAAAAAAATACCGCTATGACGGAAGTGAAAAATTCCATAGTAAAAAAACTTCCACAAAGGAAACATCCCTGTGCAAAGACAGGAAAAAAGCAGAGAAGAAAATGGCTGAAAACAATGCGGAAATCGATCTGCTCCAACAGAAGCTCTATGCCGAAAAGAAAGAGGGACTGATCGTCCTATTCCAGGCAATGGATGCTGCAGGAAAAGACGGAACCATTACCCATGTACTGCAGTGCCTGTCTCCGCATGGCGTATATGAGGCAGCATTCAAAGTACCAAGTGCAACCGAACTTGCCCATGATTATCTCTGGCGCATCCATGAAAAAGTTCCTGCAAAAGGTGAAATTGCCATCTTTAACCGTTCCCAGTATGAAGATGTTCTGATCGGCAAAGTCAAGGAACTCTATAAAGGACAGGCACACAGTGACAGAATCGATCTCGACAAGGTGATTGATTACCGCTATGAAGACATCCGCTATTTTGAGGAATACTTATACAGAAACAATATTCGGACAATCAAGATCTTCCTGAATGTGTCCAAAAAGGAGCAGGCAAAGCGTTTCCTCTCCCGCATTGAAGAGCCGGAAAAGAACTGGAAATTTTCCGCATCCGATGTTGAAGAAAGAGAATACTGGGATGCCTATCAGGATGCTTTTGAAGATGCGATCAATCACACTGCCACAAAGCATTCCCCATGGTATGTCGTTCCTGCCGACCACAAATGGTACATGCGCTATGTTGTTTCGGAAATCATCCTGGATACATTAAAAGACATGGACCCGAAATACCCTGTTGTTACTGAAGAAAGAATGGCACAGTTTCATTCCCTGAAAGAACAGCTTCAGGAAGAGAGCAAATAATATGCAGATGAATTACTGCATGCATTGCGGGACAAAACTGATTTTAAAATATCTTGAAAGCGAAGAAAAGGATATTCCTTTCTGCCCTTCCTGCAATGATTTCCGCTTTCCGGTTTTCAATACCGCCGTCTCCACCATCATCCATAATGCCGATGATTCCCGTTATCTTTTAATCAAGCAATATGGCGGTGACGAATATATCCTTTGTGCGGGTTATGTCAACAAAGGCGAAGATGCCGAGGATGCGGTGAAAAGGGAGATCAAAGAGGAACTTGGACTTGATGCAGAAAGCATCACCTTCAACCGCAGTCATTATTTTGCACCTTCCAATACATTGATGTTAAATTTTACCGCAACAGTGACAGAAGAAAAGGCCCATCCTAACGAGGAAATCGATTCATGGAAATGGTTTGTCAAAGAGGACGTACATAACTACATCCGCAAAAACTCACTTGCCGAAGCTTTCCTGAAAGGCTATTTCACAAAACAATATATCTTTCCTGTATATCCCGCAAAACCGTATAAACAATAAAGAGAAGCTCACGCTTCTCTTTATTCAGTTATTGTTTAGCTATATCCATGACAGCTTTTGCGACAGCCTTAGCAGCTTTCGGATGGAAAACACTCGGAATGACATATTCCTCATTGAGTTCTTCATCAGAAACAAGCGCAGCTATCGCCCTAGCTGCAGCAATCATCATCTCATCCGTAATTCTGACAACCCTTGCATCAAGTGCACCTCTGAAGATGCCCGGGAAGACAAGAACGTTGTTGATCTGGTTCGGAAAATCGCTTCTTCCTGTTCCGATGATTCTTGCTCCGCCTTTTTTAGCAAGATCGGGCATGATTTCCGGTGTCGGATTAGCCATCGGGAATACGATGGCATCACTTGCCATGGAACGTACCATTTCCTCATCCACAAGACCCGGACCGGATACGCCGATGAATACATCTGCACCCTTCATTGCATCACGCAATGTGCCTTTGACATGGTTTGGATTTGTAATGGAAGCCAGTTCTTTTTTCGCTGCATTGGAGGCTGTCTCTGGGTCAAGGATCCCCTTTCTGTCACACACGATAATATCCTTAATACCATATTCCATTAACAGAATGGCAATGGCAGAACCTGCTGCACCTGCACCGCAGATCACCGCACGTACATCTTCCGGATCCTTTTTCACAATCTTCAAAGAGTTGATCAAAGCAGCAAGAAGAACAATCGCCGTTCCGTGCTGATCATCATGGAAGACCGGAATATTCAGTCTTTCCTGCAACTTCTTCTCGATTTCAAAGCATGCAGGTGCAGCGATGTCCTCGAGGTTGATGCCGCCGAATACCGGTGCGATTCTGACAACCGTTTCAATGATTTCATCGGTATCCTTTGTATCCAGGCAGATCGGAAATGCATCAATGTTCGCAAATGTTTTAAACAGTACGGCTTTTCCTTCCATGACCGGGAGTCCTGCCAGAGGGCCGATGTCTCCCAAACCAAGAACAGCTGTACCGTTTGTGACGACACCTACGGTATTACCCTTCATCGTATATTTGTAGGCATCTTCCGGATTTTCGGCAATTTTGCGGCATGGCTCAGCCACACCCGGAGTGTAAGCGGTACTGAGGTCGTCTTTGTTTTCAACCTTCACCTTGGAGGAAACTTCCAGTTTGCCCTTGTGCTCCTCATGCATTTGTAAAGCCAAAGCGTTGTAATCCATATTTATTCTCCTTCTTCAAATATGATAATATCGCCATCCTTGACACATTCAAGGATCATCTGTTCTTTTTCACGGATATGGCCGATGAGATTTCTTAAACCGTCATTTTTCAAAGGCATCAATGCAATATGAATCTCTCCTGCATAATGCTTATAGTTATCGTTCATGACAAGTACATCGCCAACTTCAAAATACTCCTTGTCAGATTTTCTCGGTACAAATGTTTTATCTTTATAAAGCATTCTCGGCCCACGTGAGCGCCAAATCCATTCCGAGCTGTCGCCCACATCCACATGTGGAAAGAAACGGAAGAGATCCTCTCTTTCCAGATCCGTGATC
The DNA here is from genome assembly GCA_902766005.1 of uncultured Erysipelotrichaceae bacterium. Lineage (GTDB taxonomy): Bacteria > Bacillota_I > Bacilli_A > Erysipelotrichales > Erysipelotrichaceae > Bulleidia. The sequence goes on from CACXCB010000081.1 coordinate 32,991, forward strand.
TTCTCATCCGGTACGACTTTGATCTTCTTTTGTGAAAAATCGTCAAAGGATTTTCCCATAGCACTTAACAGTTTCGCAAACGGATTATCCTGTTGTACATCTTTTTTTCTTACGGCTTCCTGAATTGCTTTGAATTCATTTTCTGAAGCAAAGGCATTACCGATGAAGATATCCGTCACGTTGTCTGTCGCCAACATAATTCTGACCTGCAAATCAATCGGAAGGTCTCTCAACCTTTCCACTGTCGGTAATCCGTATACCGCATCCCATACCCCATGGCTGTTATCTGCATGTGAAGAGATAAATGCCCCGATCCGGCATCCTGTCTTAGCAAGCATCTGATTCATATCCAGAAACTTCTGCCATTGAAATCCGGAATACGGCAAAGGATAAAAATTATGACAGAACAACAGGCGATCTCTTTGTACGCCATGATCCAGAAGCTTTTGTGCATAATCAAAGGAAATCATGGAAGCATTGAACTCGATTTTAATGCCATATGGATTCAACAGAAGTTTTGCGTCTCCTTCCAACCCGAACGATAAATCCATACGGATGATGTCACATCCGATATCATGGAATACTGACAGATCATCTGTCGAAGCACCCATGCGCTTAAAACAATCCGGATTGACATCCAGAGATACCTGCATATTACAGGTGTGGGCAGCATGGATAAAATCCCTGAAATAGGCAAGCACCTCTTCTTTTGTTCCTTCCACAGAAAACATGCTTGAAAAAACCCTTGTAAATCCATATTTTGAAGCCAGCTGCAAGTAGCTTGTAATATCCTCAAGAGAATCTATGTCCGGATAAACCGATACGCCCAATACAGGATCCATTTTTCACCTTCCTTAATTCCTCAAAAATGATAAATGGTAAACCGAAAAGTTTCAATAAAAAACTCCTTTAATGAAGGAGTTTTCTTGCATATTCGTAATTTGGCACACGTTCTCTTGTATAGAAGTATGTAACAATGGCATCTGCTGCATAGCCAAACAATACACCGGCAACCACATCGATAAAGCTGTGCTGCTTCATAAACATTGTGGAGATGATAATCATGAAGTTCATGAAGGATAATGCATATCTTCCTTTCCTGCTCTCGATATTTCTCATCCATGAATAATTCATGATCACGCATCCGACAACGTGAATCGACGGACACACATTCTTGTTGTCATCAATTGTATACAGGAATCTTGTCGCTATTGCGAAAATATCATTCCCCTCTACAACTGAAGGTCTCAGATTTACAGCGTTCGGCAAGAACAGGAATACCGCCAATGCCGCCCAGAGTCCGACTAATATCGCAGCCAATGTACGCCAGTATTCTTTCATATCCTTCTTGATGAAAAACAGATACGCCAGAACCAGGGCGAACTGGATATGCCACATACAATACGGCACTATCATATACTTACAAAACGGGATCACATCATCCAGCGGGTGATGAAGCCATACCACCGGTTTTAAATCCAGCTTTTGTTCCCAGAAGAAGGCTACGATATAAATCAGGAATAGAACAACTGTAGACAATATAGGTTTTTTCTTAAACGAATCTCTTATTTTTTCCATAGCTGTAATATCTTATACCTCATCAAATTAAATGTCACGCTTTTCAACTCAAAATTAAACATTTCTTCAAAATTGTAAAAATGACAACGTTTTCATCAAGCGACGACTTCATCATCCGATAAATCGCTGGTCAATCCGGTAACAGCAGATTTAGCAGCATTGCAGCAATGGTCCCCCATACGCTCAATCGTACCTAAAATATCAGAATATACAGATGCTGCAACATTCGAGCCACATTCTCCATTTGCCATTCTCTTGAAATGATGTGCTCTGTTATGTATTTCCATATCATCCAGCTGATGCTCCATCTGCAGGAGCTGTTCATACTGCTGATAATCTTTTGTCATGAAGATTTCCGCAGTCTGATCAAACATCTGAATATACAAATCCAGCATATCATTCATTTCTTTTACAGCCGCATCACTGAATTCTCCGTCTTTAAAGACCATGTTAAAGAATTCGGAAAGGTTTACCGCAAGATCGCCGATACGCTCAAAATTCTTTACCGCATCCAGGGAGGCACGCACTTCATTGATATCATCCAATGTCAGATTCGGTTTGACGGATAAACGGATCAGATAATCAGTAATCTTCTGATCAAAGCGGTTGGTAATGGCTTCTTTCTTATCCAGCTCTTCCTTGGCTTGGTCATCACCTTTTTCATTCAGGAAACGCACCGTCTCCGTAGTGTGAAAGCGCACCACATCGATCATCTTCAGAATTGCCTGTTTAGCGGCATTAACAGCTGCAGACGGAAGGATATTGGCGATTTCCTCGTCCATCTCTTCCACATCCACTTCAATTTCAGAAGGTTCTTCACCTGGAACAATCTTTCTGACAAAGGCAACAAGCTGTTTCGTAAATGGTAAAAACAGGAATGTTGTAACAAGTTTGAATACAATATTTGCCATTGCTATCTGCATCATCGGATTCAGATTTCCGAAAAGCGACTGAATGAGAGCTGCATAAGGCTTAAGCAATAACATACCGATAATTGTCGAAATTACATTCAATGTCGTATGCAAAGCGGCAGTTCTTTTTCCGGCTGTTGTTCCTCCGATAGCGGCGAGAATACCTGTCATCGTCGTACCGATGTTGGCGCCGAACATAAACGGCAAAGAAGCTGAGAATGTCAATGCACCAGCCTGATACAGTTTCTGAACAACACCGATGGTTGCTGCAGACGACTGTACGGCTGCCGTCAAGAGAATGCCTGTAATCAATGCCAGGAATGGATTCTGACTCATTTTTAAGGCAATTGCTTCAAACTGAGGCAGTTCTTTTAATGCAGCTAAGGAATCACCCATGGCAGCCATACCGAAGAAGATCAAGCCGAATCCCAGAATGACGCTTCCTCCCTGGTTCAGTTTCTGTTTCTTGGCAAAACATATGAACATGGCGCCTAGGAAAATGATAAACATCGCATATTTGTCAATATTTACGGAAATCAGAAATGAAGTAGCCGTTGTACCGACAGTAGCACCGAGGATGATGCCTGCCGCCTGCTCCAGTGTCATCAGGCTGGCTCTTACCAAGCTGATGGTAATCGCAGATGTCGCCGAAGAAGACTGCATGATAATTGTAATAATGATACCTATGCCGAATGCAGATAACGGATTTGAGGTATATTTATTGATATAATCTCTTAACTTATCACCGGCTACGGCTTTCAAGCCGTCTCCCATGAATTTGATGCCGAACATGAATAAGCCGAAACCGCCCAGTATCATGCCCCAGTCCAAAGCTGCAAGTGTCATATTTCCTCCCTTTGCAAAATAAAAACACAGCGTTGCTGTATCGAGTTAAAATATATCTTCACCCATATACAGCCCAAAAAAATGTTGTATATGAGTCTCACAATTGAAAGCTTGCCGAGCAGTAACTGCTGTGATGACGACTTTGCTACGTAGATATACGCCTGTTACTCCCTCATCGGCATCATTTTAACACATTACTTTTTATTATGGAATAATAATTTTGGTTTATGTTCAAACTGTCTGCATCAGGAATGATCACCTCCTCAATAGCGATCAGAAAAAGAACAGGCGGTGCTTCTTTCAACACCTCCCGTTCAATCAGAAAGCAATATAGTTAAGTCCATTTTACTTATAAAAGATTTGTATAGCCCATCAGCCACTCATCCACTTCCTTGGCACATTGAAGACCTTCCGCGATTGCCCATACAACGAGTGACTGTCCCCTGTGCATGTCACCAGCAGTGAAAATACCTTCTTTTGAAGTGGCGAATTTTCCCTGATCTGTCTTTACCGTGTTCCGTGCAGATAATTCTATGCCATTTGAAGAAACAAGTTCTTTTTCACAACCCGTAAAACCTGCCGCAATAATCAACAGATCACAAGATATCACTTCCCTTTCTTCAGACGGAACAAGCCTTCCTTCTATAAAATGTACTTCTGCTGTTTCCGCTTCGACAACTTTGTTATCCTCTTTGATCAGCCTTGTGATTGTATGGGAAAAAACACGCGGATCTTTTCCGAATACATGAACAGCCTCCTCCTGTCCATAATCCGTCTTCAGCACTTTCGGCCATTGTGGCCAGGGGTTATTCTCTGCTCTTTCTTTCGGAGGCATAGGCATCATTTCAATCTGTATGACGGAGCAGCATCCCTGACGTATGCATGTTCCTACACAGTCATTGCCGGTATCTCCGCCTCCGAGAATGATCACATTTTTACCCTGTGCATTTACCTTCGGCAAATCCGGCAGGCATTTTGTTGCTGCTGTCAGAAAATCCACTGCCATGATCACACCGTCCGTACCTTCCATATTTTCAATTTCAGGAACTCTTGCCTGCTTGGCACCGCATGCAAGGATGACTGCATCAAACTGCTCGTAAATCTCTTTCAGACTGACATCCTTTCCCACATTGGTATTGGTCAAAAATTGTATTCCCGACTTTTCCATGAGCCTGCGCCGTCTTCTGATAACTTCCTTATCAAGTTTCATATTCGGAATGCCGTACATCAAAAGTCCGCCGATTTCATCCTCACGCTCAAATACGGTTACCGCATGGCCGCGGTAGTTTAACCTTTGTGCTGCACTCATGCCTGCCGGTCCGCTTCCGATGACTGCGATTTTTTTATCCGACCGCTTCTTCGGTATCTGTGCCGTGATCAAATGATGATCAAAGCCGTATTCCGCAAGATACAGCTCGTTATCCCGTATTGTTACAGGGTTGTCATCCAATCCGTTAATACATGCTTTTTCACACAATGCAGGGCATACCCTGCCGGTAAATTCCGGAAAGGGGTTTGTTTTGATCAGACGTCCGAGTGCATGTGCATCATTTTTACGATAAATGTGATCATTCCATTCCGGTATCAGATTGTGAAGCGGACATCCTGTCACCATTCCGGCAAGACGCATTCCCGATTGGCACATAGGAACACCGCAATTCATGCATCTGGCTGCCTGTTCCCTGCGGTTTTCTTCTTTGCTGCCAAGACGTATTTCCTTAAAATCCAGAATTCTTTCTTCCGGGCTGCGCTCTTTATTTTCAAGACGGCTGTATAACAGGAATCCATCTGCCTTTCCCATCAGTATTCCCTCCTTTCGAGTACCAGGTCATGAAATGCTTCCATTTCAGCGTCATCACTCTGCATTCCCTGTTCTTCGTAATGTGTTATTTTTTCAATCATTGCTTGATATGCGTCCGGCACAATCTTCTTGAAACGGGGAATCCATTCATCTGGTGCGGATAGTATCTTTTTTGCAAGAGGCGATCCCGTCTCCCTGACATAATCTTCCAGAATCTCAACCAGCTTGTGTGCATCATATTTTTCATTCAGCTCTTTGATTGACGGTTCACCCCGGGAAATATTCCTGTACAAAGTATGATGTTCATCCAGCACATACGCAATTCCCCCGCTCATTCCTGCCGCAAAGTTCTTTCCTGTCTCGCCGAGAATTACCGCAATTCCTCCGGTCATATATTCCAGGGCATGGTCACCACACCCCTCGCATACAGCTTTAGCCCCGCTGTTTCGTACACAGAACCTCTCTCCTGCCTTTCCCGCAAAATATGCCGTGCCGGAAGTTGCACCATACAGGGCGACATTTCCGATGATGATGTTCTCTTTCCAGACATATATCGCTTTAGCATCGGGAGCAATGATGATCCTTCCTCCTGAAAGTCCTTTTCCGACATAATCATTTGCGTCGCCATGAAGTCGAAGCGTCAACCCCTTGGGAATAAATGCCCCGAAAGACTGTCCTGCACTGCCCGTGCATTCAACCGTGTATGTATCGTCTGAAAGTTTCTCTTGATGCTCACGGACAATCCTTGAACCAAGAAGAGTTCCCACAGTTCTGTCTGATGCACGTAAAGATACGGTAATATGATGTGTTTTCGACTGATTTTTTTCTGCTTCAAACCACGGAATCAGCTTTTGCATATCGATTGTTTTTTCCAGTGCAAAATCAAAATTTTTTCCCGCAATATGATGTCCTTCCATATGTTCGCTCAAACGGAATGCATCCGCATATTCACTTTTGACTTCCAGAAGATCTGTCCGTCCGATCAGTTCATCGATCGTTCGGATTCCTAACGAAGCCATGATCTGCCTTACATCTTCCGCAATCAAATTCATGTAATTCATCACGTATTCCGGTTTTCCCCTGAACCGCTTGCGCAGCTCTTCATTTTGGGTAGCTATACCGACAGGACACGTATCTTTGGAACAGACCCGCATCATGAGACAGCCTAACGAAACCAACGCTCCTGTAGCAAATCCGAATTCCTCCGCACCGAAAAGTGCTGCGATGACAACATCGCGTCCGCACATCAGCTTTCCGTCTGTCTGCAAAATCACCCTGTCCCTGAGATTATTGTTAATGAGTTCACGATGTGCTTCCATGATGCCGAGTTCCCATGGAAGTCCGGCGTGATGAATGGAACTATATGGAGCAGCACCTGTTCCTCCGTCATGCCCCGATATCAGAATGACCTGGGCACCAGCTTTTGCTACACCGCATGCAATTGTACCGATTCCCTTTTCACTGACAAGCTTGACGGATATCCGTGCATCTGTATTTGCATTTTTCAGATCATAGATCAGTTGTGCCAGATCTTCAATCGAATAAATGTCATGATGAGGCGGTGGTGAAATCAGTGATACTCCGGGTGTGGAATATCTTGTTTTGGCTACCCATGGATACACTTTGTTTCCGGGCAGATGCCCTCCTTCGCCGGGCTTGGCCCCCTGTGCCATCTTAATCTGAATTTCTTTGGCACTGTTAAGATACTCGGCAGTTACGCCGAATCGTCCGGAGGCAATCTGTTTGACTTTGGAATTATAAATCGTGTTAAATCTGGCAGGATCTTCCCCTCCTTCACCTGTATTGGAACGTGCTTGCAGGCGGTTCATTGCTTCTGCCAATGCCATATGTGCTTCTTTTGAAATCGACCCGAAGGACATTGCTCCTGTATTGAAACGTTTGACAATCTCACTTGCCGATTCAACCTCCTCAATCGCAATCGGTTCACAATCCGTGCGGAAAGATACCGTATCACGCAGATGATGCGGTTTCATTTTCTCAAGCAATGCCGTATATTCCTGATAGTCTTTATATTCCCCCGTTCTTGCTGCTTTCTGCAAAGCGATGATGACTTCCGGTGAATAAAGATGTTCATTTGCACCTTCATGACTGCGCAAGCCATGCACTCCGATGCTGTCGAGTGTTGTATCAACCGAAAATCCAAGCGGGTCAAATGCATGCTCATGACGATACAGAATATCCGCTTCAATATCCTTCAACGACACATTTCCTGCATCGGAAACCGTCCCGGTAAAATAAGTATCAATTACCTCCTGACACAATCCCAACGATTCAAATATCTTGGCAGACTGATAGGACTGGATTGTGGATACTCCCATCTTGGCAGCGATTTTTGTAATCCCGTCACGAACAGCAGCATTATAGTCGTCAATTGCCGTATGATAATCTTTATCCAGAATACCAAGATCAATCAGTTCCACGATGCATTCCTGTGCAAGATAAGGATGGATTGCCTTTGCCCCGAATCCAAGAAGAGCCGCACAATGGTGTACCGTCAAAGGATCACCGCTTTCAACAATCAGCGAAAGTTGTGTGCATTTCTTGGTCAGGACCATATGATGTTCCACTGCCGATACAGCCAGAAGACTGGGAATCGGAAGATGATTTTCATCCACTCCGCGATCACTCAAGACAAGGATGTTCGCACCGTTTGTATAAGCTCTGTCACAACTGAAGCAGAGCTGTTCAACCGCTTTCTTCAATGAGGTATTCCGATAATACAACATGCTGATAACAGCACACTTCAGATTGGGACTGTTTAATGCCTTGATCTTCATCATATCTGTCCCGGTAAGAATCGGATTGGTGATTTCAAGAACAGCACAGTTTTCCCCTGTCTCTTTGAGAAGATTGCCTTGCGAGCCAAGATATACAGTCGTATCCGTAACGACCTTTTCACGAATCGAATCGATCGGCGGATTTGTTACCTGGGCAAACCGCTGATAAAAGTAATGGAACAATTTTTCACAATGTCCTGTAAACAGGGCAAGAGGAATATCCCGTCCCATAGATCCTGTCGGTTCTGCACCCGATTCTGCCATACTGTAAAGAATATCCTTCACATCTTCATACGTATATCCGAAAACTTTATACAATTTGTCTCTCATTTCCTGCGTATGTGAAGGAAGCTTATGGTTGGGAATCGGCAGATCTGCCAAATGTTTCAGATGCATGCTCAGCCATTCCCCGTAAGGATGTGAAGAGATGTACATGTTCTTGTACTCATCATCATCTATGATTTTTTTCTGGATTGTATCAACCAGCAGAATTTTTCCCGGCATAAGCCTGGATTTTTTTACAATATGCGCTTCATCAAATTGCAGGACACCTACTTCCGAAGACAGAATCAGACGCTGATCATCCGTCACATAATAGCGTGCCGGCCGAAGGCCGTTCCTGTCCAGACATGCACCTACTCTTTCACCATCTGTAAAAATGATTGCAGCAGGACCGTCCCAAGGTTCCATCATCGTTGCATAATAATGATAAAAATCCCTCTTATCCTGGGTTATGGAGTCGTTGTTTTTCCATGGTTCCGGGATCATGATCATCAATGCCAGGGGCAGATCAATCCCGCTCATGTACATAAACTCTAATGTATTGTCAACCATCGCCGAGTCTGATCCCTCATCATTAATGACGGGATATATGCGATCGATATACGGTTCAAGATATTCGGAGTACATCGTCTCTTCACGTGCAAGCATGCGGTCATGATTGCCGGAGATGGTATTGATTTCACCATTATGAGCAATCATCCTGTAAGGATGTGCACGGTTCCAGCTCGGATTGGTATTCGTGGAAAAACGTGAATGGACAATGGCAATCGCCGTTTCATAATCAGGATCCTGAAGATCGAGATAAAACGACCGCAGCTGATCCACCAGAAACATGCCCTTATAGACAATCGTCCTGGAGGAAAGAGAGACAATATACGTACTGTCATTTCCCTGTTCAAATTCCCTTCTTGTCACATAAAGCAAACGGTCAAATTCCAATCCGGGATGTATTTCCGAAGGTCTTTCCACAAATACCTGTCGTATAAAAGGCATACTGTCATACGCTTTTTTTCCAAGTATATCTTTGTTTACAGGCACGGTTCTCCATCCCAGTATTTTCATCCCGTATTTTTCTGCGATGACTTCAAACATCCTTTCGGAGATCACGCGTGAAACCCTATCTTTCCGGAAGAAGAACATGCCGATGCCGTAATCTTTTTCATCCGGAAGCGAAAACCCTTCCTCTTTCGCTGTTTTGGAAAAAAAGCGATGTGAAATCTGTAAAAGAATGCCAACACCGTCTCCGACTTCTCCGCTTGCATCTTTTCCTGCGCGATGACCGAGGTTTTCAACAATACACAACGCATCATTCAATGCGGCATTTGTCTTTCGGCCGTCAATATTGACAACCGCCCCGATGCCGCAGGAATCATGATCCATCATTTTTATTCTGTTTCTCTGATCCATTTCATACCTCCCTGGACAAGTTGTTAAAAGACAAATTCCGGGATCACATGATCCCGGAATTCCTACTCCAAAAAATGCTCGTGCCGTATGACAATTTCTGCCACCTTTGCCATTCTGAGACCCGTTTTCATACTGAGGTTCTGCAGAAAGCGATGTGCCACGGGTTCACTCATGTTTTTTTCTTCCATCAGCTGTCTTTTTGCATGCTGAATCTGTATTTTCTCATCTGTGCTTCGCTGAGGTATCTTCTGATAATGCAGCTGTGACATCATATCCGCCCAGGCATCCAGCTTTGTGCGTGTGATTGGAAACTGCATGCGGAAGATCCGGTTTGATTCAATCTTTGCGATGTTTTCCGTTTTAGCCAGACACAATATTTCCACATTCCCATCGATATCTTCAATCACCTGATCGATAAACCTGTCTTTCAGCCTGTATCCGGAAATCAATATTCCATCCTGTCCGCTTTTAAAGATTCTTTTTACTTCATCGCCTGAAGTACAAACCCGTATCACATCATAACCGCTTTCAATAAGCAGAGAGGCTATTTTCGCGGCAGTATCACGGTCACGAAACGCCACCACAAACTTTGCCATATTTTTATCAGTACATCATCAGATACTGCTTGATTTCCCATTCGGAAACAGCGGTTCTGTATGCGTCCCATTCCGCATACTTGCCGGTACTGTATTGGGAGATGATATGCGATCCAAGTGTTCTGCAGATCAGCTCATCCTCCCTCATCAGATCAACTGCTTCCTTCAATGTACCCGGCAGACTCTCAATCCCTTTTTCGATGCGTTCGATTTCATCCATTGCAAAGATGTTCTCAAGCACTTCCTCCGGCGGTGTCAATCCCTTCTCAATTCCGTCCAAGCCTGCTGCCAGACATACCGCAAGTTCAAGATACGGATTACATGAAGGATCGGGACAGCGCAACTCCACACGGGTTGACTGTCCTCTTGCTGCGGGGATACGGATAAGAGCGGATCTGTTGGAAGCAGACCAGGAAACATAACAAGGTGCTTCATAACCCGGTACCAGCCTCTTATAGCTGTTGACCAGAGGATTTGTAATTGCAGTCATCGATTTTATATGTGTGAGAATACCGGCAATAAATGCATATGCTTCTTTTGAAAGACCGCGTGGATCGGATGGATCCGCAAATACATTTTTTCCGTCTTTAAACAAAGACATGTTGGTATGCATACCGCTGCCGTTGATACCGAAGATCGGTTTCGGCATAAAAGTAGCATGCAGGCCGTTTTTCTGGGCGATGGTCTTCACTGCAAGTTTGAAAGTCATGATGTTATCTGCAGACTGCAGCGCATCGCTGTATTTAAAATCAATTTCATGCTGGCCCGGAGCTACCTCATGATGACTGGCTTCTACTTCATATCCCATTTTTTCCAGCATCATGCAGATCTCACGTCTGGTCGATCCCCCATGATCCAATGGATCAAGATCAAAATATCCTGCATTGTCATTGGTCTTTGTGGTAGGCTGGCCTTCTTCATCTGTTTCAAACAGGAAGAATTCACATTCGGGTCCGACATTGAATGAATATCCCTTTTCTGCAGCAGATGCCAGCGCTTTCTTCAATATACTGCGCGGATCACCGGCAAACGATGTGCCGTCAGGCATATATACATCACAGATCAGCCTTGCCACTTTGCCATGCTGGGGTCTCCACGGAAGAACGGCATACGAGTCCAGGTCAGGATGAAGATACATATCCGATTCATTGATACGGACAAAACCTTCAATCGAACTTCCGTCAATCATGATTTCATTGTTTACTGCTTTTTGAATCTGTGAAGCGGTGATAGCGACGTTTTTCAGTCTTCCGAAAATATCGGTAAACTGCATGCGGATAAATTCCACATCCCCTTCTTCAACCATTTTGATGATGTCTTCTTTTGTGTAGCTCATATACCCTCCTTAAAACAATAAAAGAGCAAAGGAAACCCAATTGTCGGGCACCTTTGCTCTAACGAGAATTATTTTATCACCAATGTAAATTAAGTCAATAATTTTCTGAAACATTTTCTATCCTGTTGAAAATTATTTCAACTCCATCTGTATGATTCGACTGCCCGCCTCTTCAATATCTTTTGCATCTGCAAACATGGAGAAGCGGATATACCCTTCTCCTGCCGGACCGAAACCGCTTCCCGGTGTGCCGACAATCTGCGCCTTTTCCAGCAGAAAATCAAAATAGTCCCAGCTGCTCATGCCGTTTGGACACCTGACCCAGATATACGGTGCATTTCTTCCGCCGATGTACCAAAGTCCGGCTTCATCCAGTGCTCTCATGAAGATCTTTGCATTATGACGATATATGCCAATCAGATTCTTCACTTCTTTCTGCCCTTTTTCACTGAATACCGCCTCTGCTCCTTTTTGCAGAATATAGGAAACACCATTTGTACGGGTTGTCCTGTTGCGAATCCACATGGTATTCAAATTCATTCCTTCTCTTGTTAGTTTTTCAGGTATCACCGTATAACCGCATCTTGTTCCTGTAAAACCTGCTGTTTTGGAAAGAGAGCAGATTTCAATGGCACAGTCTTTCGCCCCGCGAAGTTCAAAAATACTGTGGGGAATATCTTCATCTGCGATATATGCTTCATAAGCAGCATCAAACAAAATAATCGAATCCGTGCGTATGGCGTAATCCACCCATGCCTGAAGAAGTTCTTTTTCATAAACCGCACCGGTAGGATTATTAGGAGAACAGATATAAATCAAACTTGTCATTTCTTCTTTGGGAGGGAATACCCTGAAGCCATTTCCCTCTTCTGCCCAAAGATAAATGATTTTTCTTCCATCCATAATATTTGCATCTGCGTATGCAGGATATGCGGGTTGGCTTAAAAGCACAGGTATGCTGCGGTCAAAAAGATGCAGTATATCCCCGAGTTCATCGCTGGCACCGCTTGAGACAAATACTTCCTGCTCGCCGATATTGCACCCCTTCTTCCGGTAATATGCAGCGATTGTTTTTCTGAGATCCTCACTGCCGCATTCCGGCATATATCCGTGAAAGGTCTTTTTTACAGCCTGGTCATCTACAGCTTCGTGGAGCGCCTGAATGACACTTTCTGTCAACGGTTGTGAAACATCGCCAATTCCAAGTCGCAGTATTCTCTGTTGAGGATGGGCTGCAGAATACCTCCTGATCCTATCGGCAATTCCCGCAAAAAGATAGGATTCTTCCAGTTCCTCATAATGATGATTCATCATACACATTTCCTATAATCCTCACTTCCGCTTCATAGGCAAACTCAGCCGGTCCGCTCATCTGAACGTTCCCGTCTGTATCGATTGCAATCTCTAATTCACCGCCATCGAGTTCAACCGATACCGTCTCTCCATATGCACAATATCCGCAAGCAGCAGAAGCAGCAACAGACGCACATGCCCCTGTCCCGCATGCCATTGTCACACCGCTTCCCCGCTCCCATACCCGCATGCATATCTTTGAAGAAGAAAGAATATGCACAAATTCCACATTGACTCCATCCGGGAAAAGAGGATGATGCTCAATGAATGAACCGATCTTTTCGGGTAGTGCCAGTCCCTCTTCATCCGTGAATATCACAACGTGGGGATTGCCGACGGATACCGGAAATACGGCATATGTTCTCCCCTCTATTTCCAGTGCAAGCTCTTTTCCGACAGCGGCCTTTCCCATATCCACACTTACCGTTTTCACTTTGCCATCCTCAATATGCAAGTGCAACGTTTTGATGCCGGACTCCGTTTCGATCTGCAGCACCTTTTTCTCTGTCATCCCTTTGTCATACACATATTTTCCGACACAGCGAATGCCGTTTCCGCACATCTTTGCCTCACTGCCATCGGCATTAAAGATCCGCATCCTGAAATCCGCACATTCCGAGCGGCAGATATAGATCAGTCCGTCAGAACCCAGAGATCTGTGACGGTCAGAAAGCAATACTGCCAGCTTTTCGACATTGACAGGCGGTTCTTCATTGAAGTAAAAATAATCATTACCTATTCCGTGCATTTTGGTCACTTTCATTCCTTTTTCCCTCTCATTCTCCGCTGGCTCCATAGTTTGCCAGCACTCTTGCAGACGGGTCATTGACATCACAACCCTCCCAGTTGCGGTTAGGCATCCAGAAGCCGGAGATCATCTCACTGTTTCCCGGATAGTATTTCTCAAATAACTCCCGATAAAGAAGGCTTTCTTTTGTAAACGGAGTGCAGTATGCATATTTTTTACAAAGTGTTTCATATTCTTCCTGCGTATACAATTCCGATGCATATGCTTTAATATCTTCAACCATGGAATGGCCTACTGCATCGGAGAAAGCTGCTTTTTGTCTCCATAAAATTGTATCCGGCAGAATATGATCTTCGGCAAATGCCTTCCGTAACAGGTATTTTCCGATACCGTTACGGTTCATTTTCAAAACCGGATCAATACTCATCGCATAACGGACAAACTTGAGATCCCCGAAAGGCACTCTTGCCTCAAGCGAATTATAGGAGATACAGCGGTCCGCCCTAAGCACATCATACATATGAAGCTCCCGGATTCTTTTTTCAGATTCTTTCTGGAATGCCTCTGCATCAGGTGCATAATCCGTATATTTATAGCCAAACAATTCATCGGATATTTCTCCGGTAAGAAGCACACGTATATCCGTATTCTCATGGATATATTTACAAAGCAGATACATGCCGACAGAAGCGCGCACAGTTGTGATATCCCACGTGCCCAGAAGATGTACAACATCTTCCAAGGCATCTATGACATCGTCTCTTGTAATGATGACTTCCGTATGGATGCTGCCGATATAATCCGCAACCATGCGAGCGTATTTCAAATCAATCGCATCCTGATCCATGCCGATCGCAAATGTACGAATCGGATGACCTGTCTTTTTCTGTGCAATGGCGCATACCAGTGAAGAATCCAATCCCCCGGAAAGAAGGAAACCGACAGTGGCATCGGCATCCAGTCTTTTTTCAACCCCGTCAATTAGCAATCTGCGCAGTTTTGCACATACAGAATCCTCATCCTTCATTGTGAACTGTGTCACTGCAGAAGGATCATCATAGGAGACAAAGCCTGTTTCCTTTGTCCAGTAATGCCCCGGCGGAAACGGAGTGATCTTCCGACAAAGACCCGTCAGGTTTTTCGGCTCACTGGCAAATGCCATATTCCCATCATTCAGATATCCGTAATACAAAGGACGAATACCGATCGGATCCCTTGCCGCAATAACCATATCCTTCCGGTGATCATAGAGAATCATAGCAAACTCAGCATCCAGTGTCTTGAACAGTTCAAGACCGTACTCGTAATACAGGGGAAGAAGAATTTCGCAATCCGATCCGCTGATCATCGGATATTTTTCCATCAATCTTTCACGAATCGGCCTAAAGCCGTATAATTCTCCGTTGCACACAACATAGTCACCGTTTCTTTCAAACGGCTGCATTCCCTTTTCATCCAATCCCATGATTGCCAGTCTGTGAAATCCCATCCAGCCAAAGGGCAGTTTTACCAACCGGCTCATGTCAGGACCTCTGGAAACCGTCTCTTCAAAACACTGTTGTAGTTTCTCACGAGGAACACTCTCAGATAAAACCGTAAAAATCGAACACATAAAAAGCACCTCCGTATGCAGCGACAATCATCCTGATGATTCAGGACGAAGGCCGCCTCTCCGTGGTGCCACCTGACTTGCTTCTTTGCGGGTTCCATCAAACCCCTGCAGTTATAACGTGCTGCATTCACGCTTCCCCTACTGGACACCCTTGTCGTTCAGTTCAGACTTGGAAGTGTTTTTCCTTACCGTGCACCATACAGGCTTCCACCATACCCTGCTCTCTTTCATGCCTGCATCGGCAGTACTCCTCTTCCGCTCCGTTTTACACTATGAATATGCATTTATTCTACCGGTTCCCAAAAAGCATGTCAAATATTTTTTCAATCATTTTCGGAAAATATTTCCAGTATTATGAAAATATTTTGTTTTCTTACAAGCACTATGCTGATCAATAAATACCGATTACCGGATGGGATTTCGCCATCTTTGCATACATGCAAAAATGATTGACAAAAACAAAGCTGTGGTGTATAAATTCCGTCATAAAGGCAAGGGTGGCTTTAGAGTTCATGCGAAAGACACCCTGGCTTTTTTCTTTTAGAAACAGCAGATATGCATCTGTCAGGGACTTTCCTTACACCGGATCATCCGGTGGTCAATGATTCAATGTCAAAAAGGAGGAATCGTTATGACTGTTGAATTTTGGTTTTTAATCGGTGCAGCTCTTGTTTTCTGGATGCAGGCTGGATTTGCGATGGTGGAAACAGGTTTTACCAGAGCAAAAAACGCCGGCAACATCATCATGAAAAATCTGATGGACTTCTGTATCGGCACGGTAGTATTTTCCCTTCTCGGATATTCCCTGATGATGGGAGAGGATGCTTTCTTCGGATTGATCGGCAAGCCGAATTTCGATTTGTTTCTGCACTTCAAAGAATTTATCGCTTCACCCTCAGAAGGCTTCACGGATGCAAGCTACTTTGTTTTCAACCTTGTCTTCTGTGCGACCACGGCAACCATTGTTTCCGGTGCCATGGCGGAAAGGACGAAGTTCTCCTCATATTGTGTTTATTCCGCTTTCATCAGCCTGCTGATCTATCCGATCGAAGCACACTGGATCTGGGGAGGCGGATGGTTATCCCAAATCGGTTTTCATGATTATGCAGGATCGTGTGCAATTCATATGACAGGAGGCATTGC
Source organism: uncultured Erysipelotrichaceae bacterium (assembly GCA_902766005.1). GTDB lineage: Bacteria > Bacillota_I > Bacilli_A > Erysipelotrichales > Erysipelotrichaceae > Bulleidia. The sequence continues at coordinate 49,402 of CACXCB010000081.1, forward strand.
CGCTTTGATCGGTGCTGCCCTGCTTGGCCCGAGAATCGGCAAATACATTTACGACAAAGACGGCGCTGTTACAAAAGTCAATGCAATTCCCGGTCATTCCATACCTCTCGGAGCGCTCGGTGTTTTTATCCTGTGGCTTGGCTGGTATGGGTTTAACGGTGCTGCTGCCATGACGCCTTCTGAACTGTCTTCCATATTTCTGACGACGACAATCGCCCCTTCTGTTGCCACCTGCACAACAATGATCTACACCTGGATCAAAAACGGGAAACCGGATGTTTCCATGTGTCTGAATGCATCATTGGCAGGTCTTGTTGCGGTAACTGCCGGTTGTGATGCATTTGACGCAATAGGTTCTGCGTTAGTAGGCATTGTTGCCGGGATTCTGGTAGTGGCTGTTGTAGAAGTTCTTGATCTGAAACTTCATATCGACGATCCGGTCGGAGCCGTAGGCGTGCATTGTGCAAATGGCATCTGGGGTACAATCGCAGTAGGACTGCTTGCCAATCCCGATGCACCTGCAGGTCTTCGAGGGCTTCTCTATACAGGCGACTTCAGGCAGTTTGGCATCCAGCTGATCGGTTTTCTCAGTGTTGCAGCATGGGCTTCCCTGACGATGTATCTATTTTTCAAATTGCTGAAAAAAATGGACTTCCTGCGTGCAGAAGCAGCAGATGAATTAACCGGTCTAGATATCAGTGAACATGGCCTGCCCAGTGCTTATGCCGATTTCATGCCGGCAGTTGACAAATATGCCGGGTTTGAAAATATTGCAAATGTCATCGCCGTAAGCGGAACAACACCGCCTGCTGAAGCAATTCCCGTAAAACGCGAGCCTTCCTTCGACACAAACGGACATAAGTTTACAAAAGTGGAAATTGTCTTCCGTGAAGAAAAGCTGTATGCCCTGAAAGAAGCGATGTCCAAACTCGGCATTACCGGAATGACAGTATCTCATGTCATGGGATACGGCATGCAGAAAGGTCATACGGAATTCTATCGCGGCGTAGCAGTGGAAACAGACCTCCGTCCGAAAGTACAGATGGATATTGTCGTATCCGCTGTACCGGTAAGGGATGTCATTGAAACAGCCAAAAAAGTGCTTTACACAGGCCATATCGGAGATGGAAAGATTTTTGTATACGATGTGGAGAATGTCGTTAAAGTCCGTACCGGAGAAGAAGGTTTCGAAGCCCTTCAGGATGTTGAATAAAACGGAGCATTCCCGATCGGAGTTCAATGATGAGTATTCATGAAGAATGCGGCGTATTCGGTATATTCTCCGATAAACCGGTAAATGCTGCAAAGATTGCCTGTCAGGGTTTATATGCCTTGCAGCATCGCGGTCAGGAAAGCTGCGGCATCGTTGTATGCAAAGACAGAATATTCACTTCCCACAAAGACACAGGTTTGGTTAAAGAGGTATTCACACCTTCTGTTTTATCCTATTTTCCCGAAGCTTCCATGGCAGTTGCACATACCCGTTACAGTACAACCGGATCTGCAAGCAGAAACAATTGCCAGCCTTTGGAAGTAAACCACCAAAAAGGCAGAATGGCTCTTGCACATAACGGTAATCTTTCCAATGCCTCAAAGCTTCGTTCACAACTGGAGCTTTCAGGAGCTATTTTTCATACATCCAGCGATACGGAAATCATCGCCTATATGATTACCCGCGAACGTCTCCATACAGACTCCATTGAAAATGCCCTCAGCAAGGCAATGGAAAAGCTGGATGGCGCATATTCATTGATACTGATGTCACCGCAAAAAATCATTTGTGCACGCGATCCCCATGGATTCAGGCCGCTTTGTTACGGCAGGACAAAAGACGGTACATATATTATTGCTTCCGAAACCTGCGCCTTGACTGCTGCAGGTGCCGAACCGGTCCGTGATATTGAGCCTGGCGAAATACTGATTTTTTCCGGAAACGGAATTGTTTCCCGAAGAGAACACTGTGGCAAAAAAACGGCAAGAACATGTATTTTTGAATACATTTACTTTGCCAGAGCAGATTCAGTCATAGACGGCATTTCCGTCCACGATGCACGAATACGTGCAGGCCAGATACTTGCCGAAGTCCATCCGGTGAATGCTGATGCAGTCATAGGCGTGCCGGATTCCGGTCTGTATGCCACCTTAGGCTACAGCCAGAAATCCAAAATCCCCTATGAAATGGGATTGATCAAAAATGAATACATCGGCAGAACTTTTATTGAACCTGCAAACCGCACGGACCGTGTCAGACTCAAATTATCTGCAGTCAAAGAAGTTGTCAAAGACAAAAGAATCGTCCTGGTCGATGATTCGATCGTCAGAGGAACAACCGTAAAAAGAATCATCGATATTCTGCGCGAGGCAGGTGCATCGGAAATTCATATGCGGGTTTCTTCCCCGCCGTTTCTGCATCCGTGTTATTACGGCACCGATATAGATTCCGATGACCACCTGATTGCCGCTCATCATACAATACAGGAAATACAAACAATGATCGGTGCAGATTCCTTAGGATACCTTCCGTCTGAAAGGCTTAGTGATCTGAGGTGCAGCAGTCAATACTGCAGTGCATGTTTCACATCCGAATATCCTACCGAAATTCCTAATGAGACATATCGCAACAGGTTTGAAAATCCTTTTCCTTTGATTCAGAAATAACATCCAGCTGACAGAAAATCATTCCGTAAAAAAAGGGATATGCACTATCCCTTTTCTGTTGATGTCATTGCTTCCTTAACATTATAGTAAAGGATGCCGCATATAACGATCACTGCTCCGACCAAAGACAATCGTCCTAATCTTTCTCCATAGAATATGGCCACCAGGACCGGATTTAAGATTGGTTCCAAGGCATTGATTATGGATGCGGTCAAAGGATCCATGATCTTTGTTCCTGTCGTAAAGAATATATAGGCAAGACCAACCTGTACTGCCCCGAGAAAGAATACGGATAGTAAAACAGGGGTTGAAAAATCTGCTTCATATCTCATTAGAGGAGACAGGACAATCCCGCAGATCAGCTGTCCCAAGAATACGGAAGATAATGCATCACCCTTTTCAAAGCTGTTCAGCATAAATACACCTGCATAGAAAACACCTGAAAGAAGTGCTACAAGATCACCCAGCCATTTGCCTGTGGATAATCCTTCGAAAAAGAAACACAAGATTCCCGCAAAGACAATCAGGATGGATATAATACCTGTCCGGTTTGGCCTCTTATGAAAAAACAGGTACATCATGACCATGATCCATATCGGTGCGGTATATTGCAGGATAATGGTATTTCCCGCAGTTGTCAGCTTGTTGGCAATCGCATACATCGTTGTAACCCCTGCCAGTGAAACAGCCCCCAGCAATACCGTCGGATTGATCTTTAACTTATGTCTTGTCACAAGAAGGTAGATCCCGATAACAACGCATGCGATCAGGTTTCTTGCACCATTAATCGCTAAAGGATTCCAGGGAATCATCTTCATGAACAATCCTCCGGTCGCAAAGCAGATGGATGCCATCAGCATCATCACCATGCCAAAACGCCGTATTTCTTTTTCATTTTTCGCATTCATAATGCTAATACTTTACTACACTTTAACGGTATTCACCAGAAAAATGATGAACTTATACGGTACTATTGAAGATTGAAGTCCGAATTCTTATAATAAAACTAACATAATAAAGGAGATTCCGAAGCATCATGAAAACACAATCTTTTAACCCTTACCTTCCCTCTTGGGAATATGTACCGGATGGTGAGCCGCATGTCTTCGGTGACCGTGTATACCTTTTCGGCAGCCATGACCGCTTTAACGGCAACACCTATTGCCTGAACGATTACGTATGCTGGAGTGCGCCTATAGATGATCTTTCCGACTGGAAGTATGAAGGTGTCATTTACCGCGGAAATCAGGATCCGAATTTTACCATTTATCCAAAACCGGACTTCATGGAGAAGCATACCCTCTATGCACCGGATGTTACCAAAGGTCCCGATGGGAGATACTACCTATATTATGCTTTTGATTTTATCGGCATCATCTCTGTTGCTGTTGCAGATAAACCGGAAGGTCCATATGAATTCTATGGCGATGTGCATTATAAGGATGGAGACCTGTACGGCAAGAAACCGGAAGATGATTTTGCGTTTGATCCTGGTGTATTGACAGATGAGGATGGCAGCGTCTGGCTATATTCCGGATTTGGCTCGGAAGAGATCATGCGGATGAGCGGCAATCATACATCCGAAACCGGTTGTGACTGTATCGAACTCGAATCAGACATGGTTACCATTAAGACAAACCCATGTAAAATCATTCCCGGTCGTGCCAACAGCAAAGGTACACCATTTGAGGGACATGAGTTCTATGAAGCAAGTTCCATCCGCAAGTTTGACGGTGTATACTACTTTATCTACTCTTCCATCCTCTCCCATGAGCTTGCCTATGCCTACAGTACAGAAGGTCCGAATAAAGGGTTTGTTTATGGGGGTTCTTTACACTCCAACGGCAATATCGGATATAAAGGCAATACAAAAGCTTTGATGTATTGGGGAAACAATCATGGTTCCATTGAAAGAATCAATGGCAAATTTTATATTTTCGGCCACAGGCAGACCAACTACCATGAATTCTCAAGGCAAGGCATAGCTGAAGAAATTCACATGAATGAAAACAGGCAATTCGAAATGGCAGAGATGACAAGTTGCGGTCTGAATGGCAAACCTTTAAAAGGAAAAGGCACATACGGCGCAAACATCGCCTGTGTCCTTTACGCAAAAGAAGGCGCATGCAAGATTACGGAAATCAAAGATAAAACAAAGCACCCCTGCTTCACACAGACCGGTGAAGACAGAATGTGTGATCCGGATCAGTATATTCACAATCTGAACGATGGCACTGTAGCAGGATTCAAATACTTTGATTTCGATCAACCCTCAAAGCTGACTGTCTGCATGAAAGCAGAGGCAGAAGGCACCATGGAAGTATATACGGATCTCAATGAAAATCCTGTCTGCATTATTTCTGTTCTTCCTTCAGAAAACAGAAAGGAATTTACGGCAGAAATAAAACCGGTTCAGGGAACACATGCCCTGTACTTTATCTGGCGCTCTAAAGGAACAACTGATTTCTTCTCATTTACCATTGCATCATGAAAAAAGGTCTCAAAACGAGACCTTTTAAGAAGCCTGAAGCAGTTTTAATCACTCCTTCTCAGCTGCATCCAGTATTTTATTCACATTTGCTGTTCCGTTCTGGATTCCGATATGACATACGGCAGATGCCAGAAGGAACACGATTGCTATCAATACGCCGAAAAAGGCAATGAGGCGATTGGGTTTAATACTGAATCCATACCAGGCAATAACAATGCCCAAAGCTGACAGAAGAACCGAAAAATTACGCCACAGCGCTATGCGCATCAAAGCCATATTCTGCATGCCGGCTTCACGAATCAACATTTCTTTTCGTTCTTTACTCATAACTGTCCTGATAAAAAATTTGAAAGGCTGTAGTACACCCGCTACAGCCTTTTCAATTGGAAGAAACAGAAAAGGGAGTTTCTTTTCTTGGATCTTAATACGTAAGATTCGGATCAAAGAATCCAAGCAATACACCCACGAATGCCACCGCAACGAGTAACAGCATTACCTTCAGCGGAGACAAACGCTTCTTAGCCATTAACCACCAGCAGATGATTACGACAATCGCTGTCAGAAGACCCGGGAATACGCTGTCCAGTTTTTCCTGAAGAATCATGTATGCTTCACCGGAACTGTTGACCAGCTGGAAGCTTGTCTTAACAGATACCCATGTTGCAGAAACGGCACCGATGACGATGCCACCGAGTGTAGTAACGGATTCACGGATTGCTTCACCGATATCACCAATTAGGAATTCAACTGCTTTTGTACCAAGCTCATACCCTTTATAGTACAGAAGCTTCATTCCAAAGTAAGCAAACAGGTTCCATACAATGATATAGAAAATAGCACCAAGCGGAGATCCGCCGGCAGACATGCCCATGGCAATACCCAGAAGAATCGGAATGACTGTACCTACAACAAGGGAGTCACCGAGACCGGCGATCGGTCCCATCAAACCGGCACGCAAGCCGTTGATGGTTTCATCATCGACATCTTCCTGTCCGTTTGCACGAGCTTCTTCGAGACCGGCTGTAATACCGACTACGACAGCACCAAACTGCGGCTCGGTATTGAAGAATGCGGTATATGTATTCATTGCCTTCGCTTTACGCTCTTCATCACCGGCATAAAGTTCCTCTACCAGAGGCAGCATGGAAACCAGGTAACCGAATGTCTGCATGTGCTCCTGAGAGAAGCATGTCAGGTTGCCGTAATACCAGTTATGGAAGCTCTTCGACAACGCTTTCTTTGATAGTTTCTTTACTTCAGTCATCTTAGATATCCTCCTCGTCATCATCAAAATCGGCAGCCCCTGCCGCAGCTGGTTTCCTCAGCTGGAGCAGTTTCAGTTTATAGATAATGATTGCGAACATGCCGGCAACAACTGTTGCAGATACAAGGTTGATTCCCATGGAAGCTGCCAGTGTAAATCCGAACAGATAAGGGATAAAATCCGTAACATTTCTGACAATCTGCTTCAACAGGATTGCAATACCTACACAAGGCAGAAGTGAACCGACTGTAAACAATGTCTTCATGGCCATGCCGTCCATCGGCAAAGCAACTTTGATTGCTTCAACAACGCTTGCACCGAGCTTACACATGATGACTGTAGGAATCAGTGAGAATACGATATGAGAAATCCACGGCAAACCCATATCAACAAGATACAGCTTGTTGTAATCTCTCTTTTCAACTGCTGCCCAGCCAACATGCTGCCATAAGAGGTTCATTGTAGCTGTGCCGTAGAATAAGACAGTACCGACTGTACCAACCATGGTTCCGAAAGAAGTAGCCAATGCTGCACCGTCAGCAGAAGATGCTTCAAGGCCATAGCTCTTCAGAGCAACCATTGCTAACGGAATACCGATATAAGAAACTGCACGCACGTCAGCGGATACGGTTCCGCCCGGAGTAACCAATGCAATATACACAACCTGCATTGCCGTACCAACCATGATGCCGGTCGGAATATCACCGAGAATAATACCGCAGACAAGTCCGCCGATCAGCGGTCTTCCCAAAGTATAGTTACCGATGGAAGTGCCGCCGAGACCAGGCATACTTGAAAGGGATGCAAACAAGCCAAGCAGGATTGCTTGGAACCAGCTTATTGTCATAATTTTCTATCTCCTCTTTTTATAAAAATCAGTCATTAAATCCGAAACGGGAACGGAATTTTGTCCAGTTACCGATTGCCTCTTCTTTCAGAAGGGCAAATTCAACTTCATAGCCAGCCTTCATAATCTTTTCCAAAGCTTCAGCTTCTTCCTGGGTGATGGACTGGTTATTTCCGAGTTTTGTAGCACCCGGTCTGTCATTGCAAGGACCGATGATGACAGTCTTTACATCACTTGGCTGGAAACCCTGTTCAACAAGAATCTTTTCCATGTCAATCGGATTCTTTGTGATCAGGAAGTAATTATCTTTGGAAGCGAGCACTTTTGCACTCTTTTCCTTAAACTCATCGAGCGACCAGACAAATGTCTTTTTGCCGGATGCGCTCTTATATGCGGACTTGAGGACAGGGTTCTTGGCAGCTGCATTATTTACAGCGATCAATCCGTCACATGGATATTCAAGAGCCCATCTTGTACATGTCTGACCGTGAATCATGCGGTCATCAACTCTTACAAATGATACTGACATTATTTTTCTCCTTCATCTTTTAAATATCGTCGCTCTCTTCATTATCAGCGACTGTAAATTCCTGAATCATTTCCTTTGCCTCAGGCAGCATGGTGTTTCTGACATGTTCTGCAAGATTATCTGCAAAATCCTTTGTCAGAATTGTACTCAGTACAAGCGGAAGATTCATTCCGCCTGCCATGACTGTCCTGTCAAGAAAACCCATTTCAGCAATTACATTGGCAGCTGTTGTAAGCGGTGATCCGCCGACAATGTCACCAAACAAAACAATCTCGTCATCATCCTTGACATTTGCCAGGACTTCTTTGACATTTTCCGCAAATTCATCCGCTCCCATGCCGTTCTTCAGGCTTGTGGAGAAGACATCTTCACGGGCAGATCCGGCCAGCATTTCGATGGCTTTGTGCAAGCCCGGTGCAAATTCACCATGGCTGACAAGTAGTACATACCTCATTAAAATTCCCCTTTCTTTTCTGTTGGTTTCATCATATTAAAGCGTGAAAGTGGTTACAAGTGTCCCTCATCATCCCTGTTTATTACAAAAAACATCAATCGACATGACAAAAATAACTGCACGGAATGTGCAGTTATCAGATCTTATTTATTTCTTCAGATATTGATTGATTTCCCTTTGTACGCTGATTAAATCCTCTATGTTGAATGTGTCCGTGTTAATCATTTCCGATACGGCAGTATCCGCCATATTCATCGCATGTTCATAGCCTGAGAAATACGGAGTCACAACCGCTGATGACATAATGTCATGAATCATGTCCCTGTCAAAAACTATGCCTCCCGGAATTTTATCTTTCATCAGGGCAACAATTTCCGGATCTTCCGCCACCGAAATCAAAGGAGATATGCCGGATGAAAACACACTCAGGCTTTTCTGGATTTCTTTATCACTGCTTAACAGTTTTGTAAACTCCCACGCAGCTTCCTTATTCCGTGTTCTGGAACTGATTCCCAGCAGCATTGTATGGAGCTCGGAGGAATTGCCTCCGGCCTTCCCTGAAGGCATTGTAGTACCGTCCCAGTCAAAGCCGGAATAAACTTTCACTCTCCAGGGATACGGCTGGTATGCCCTGTACTCGGAATACAGAAACGGCCGAAACGCTACATTTCCGATGTCAAAATCTCTTGCGGTAACCATGTATCCTTCGTTTAAATCATTGATTTTTTTGGCGAACTGAATAGCATCTGCCACTTCGGGACTTGTCAGAAGGCACTGGCTTTTATCCCCCGAAAACAACGATGTACCGTTTGCGTATAATGCATTCAGCCATGTGTAATCATAAGCACCGTATCGATGGTTATCAACATCTGTCACTTCTTTGCAGATATCGTAAAAATCATCCCACGTCCAGTCGCTCTTTGGAAAAGCAATCCCGTTTTCCTCCAGAATTGTCTTATTGACAAACATAATTGTCGGAACATTTTCCTGAGGCAATGCATACTGGATATCATTATATTCGCCGGCTTTCAGACACGGCTCATAGTAATCCGTCCTGTCAAATGTACCGTCTACCCGGATCATCTCATCGAGATCAGCCAATGCCCCGCTCGAAGCCAGCAGACTGAAATCCTCCGGAAGAACAAAATATAGATCCGGTTCCTGTCCGAGCATAATCTGTTCGATCAGCCATTCACTGTAATCATCCGAACTGATTCCGCTTGTATACTCCACTTTTATATTCGGATGCATTTCTTCAAATCTTTCAATAGCCATATCCAGAATATGATAGCAGTCCGCATTAGGCGTATCCCAATAACTGCCGGAATACACACCGACTTTCAGCACATAGGACTCATTGCTCTGATTCAGCCAGTATGATCCTGCTATCATGATGAAAACAACACCTATCAGAATCAGTCTTGAAAAGATCTTCTCCCATCTCTTCATAACTCAGCCCAGCATGCCTTTTTGTACTGCCCAGATTGCCAGTTGTGTACGATCGTGAAGATTGAGTTTTGCCAGGGATGAACTGATGTAATTTCTGACGGTACCGGGCGACAGAAACAAAGATTCACTGATTTCTTTATTTGTCATGCCTCTTCCCACAGCTTGTATGACCCTGATTTCTCCTTCGCTCAGCCGGTCAATCAGCTCGTCATCACGAATAATATTGACACGACTGGCCATTTCGGAAAATTGTTTGATCACTTTTGTGGCTATTTCCGGATTGATCATCGCACCACCGTTGACGGCCAGTTTAATCGCTTCATTCAGCTCTGACTTTGAACATCCCTTTAGCAGATAACCGCTGGCACCGTACTTCAATGCTCCATACACATAGGCGTCATCATTAAACGTTGTCAAAACGATCACCTTGATTTCAGGATAGCTGTTTTTGATCAGCCTTGTGCCCTCCACCCCGTCTTTGTCAGGCATGCGTATATCCATGAGTACAACATCCGGTTTATTCTTTTTGATGCTTTCAAATGCTTCATCCACACTCTTTACGGCTTCGGTCACTTCAACCGAGGGAAAAGATTTTACGATGATAAAAAGAGATTCACATATCAATTCCTGATCATCCACAATCAACACTTTAATCATATGATTCCTCCTGATTTCTCTTGCGCACCGGCAATGATGCAATCACATAAAACCCCTGATTGCCATCCTGCGGATCATCCATGCGATTCCCGTATGTCAATGAACCGCTCAAAAGCTCCAGCCTTTCCTGCATATGCCTTAGTCCGAATCCTTCATTCACTTTTTCACATCCGCTGCCGTCATCACGAATATCCAAGGTAAGAACATCCTCATGGCGGCGGATCATAATACGGATTAAACCGGCATGGCCATGCCTGACGGAATTTGTCATGCATTCCTGAATAATCCTGTACAACGTGTCCTCTTCATCCAATGCAAATTCCAGTTTTCCTGCCAGCTGCTCATAGATAATCACCGCAGAAGTGGTTTTCTGAAATTTGGCAATCATTTCCCTCAAAGTCAGATCCAGTCCATGTTCTTTTAAAGAATCAGGCCGCAACGCCTCTATGGAAGCGCGTATATCATCCAGCCCCTCTCGTGCGGACTGGGTGACCGCTTCCAGTTTTATTTTCGATGCTGCCGGATCCTCATCAAACAGCATCAATGAAGCTTCCGATCCCAGGACAATCTTTGTCAACGTATGTCCAAGCGTATCATGAATTTCCCTGGCAAGCCTGTTTCTTTCACGGATTTCAGCCATTCGTTCAAGTTCCAGGGCGAAATCACGCAATTTCAGATTTGCCTGCTTCAGTTGTTTATTCAGTCCACTGATTCTTTCATTTTCCGCTTTCTGGGATGTAAACAGCTGAACCATATAATAAATAAACAGGACGACATTCTCGGATATGAGTATGTTTTCGGAAACTAGAAGCCAGACACGGACCGGTTTTGCATAATAATTAATCCATGATGCAAAAGGTATTCTTGTGGATGAAAACGGAAGAATGCCGTAAGTGCCAAGAACAAACACAAATGCGAGCACCACCATCAGAATCGCCCTTCGCCAGTTGCCCTTAACGTAGTTAACCAGATCCGCCAGGACAACTAATGCAATTCCCGAATAGTAGTAATTCAAGCCTTCAATAATCAAAGCACAAAGAATCATTTCAATGATGCAAAAGCTTAAACGGATACCGGGATTGGAATTGACAAAGTGATTTTTTTCCACACTGACATACAGTAAAACAAAATACAGCAGCAATGTCATGACAGGCATTCGCCAGGGATTCTGTGGCATGATGCCTATGCCGTCAAAAAACGAATATGCCTGAAAATGGGACACAATCCTGTATGCAGTCACAACTGATATCAGATTATAGAAGATAATGATGATCAGATTGAGAAAATACATTTCCCGTATGATTCTGTGAAGATCGGCATTGCTCAGCATCATTGCCACCCTGAAACGTTATATTGATCAACGTTTTCCGAGGAAATCAGTTCAACCGGTATAATAATCTCTTTTTCGCATTCCTGCCCATTTACGGTCTGATAAGCAACCTCCGTTGCCCGGGCAGCTATCATGGACGGAAACTGTGTAACGGTTGCAGTCATGAGATGATCGGCAATCATTGTTCTGGCTTCGGGTGAGCCGTCAACACCGTAAACAAGAAACTCTCCGGACAGCCCTGCACCTTCAATGGCAGCCATTGCCCCGAAAGCACTCGGATCATTTAAAGCCATAACGACATTCGCCTCCGGATGTTCTTTCAAAAGGATCTCCATGACAGGCATTGCATTTTCGATCTGTCCGTCTGATTCACCCGAACCGACAATTCTGAAAGCAGGATGATCTTTTATCGTATCTGTAAACCCCATGATACGCATTCTTCCGGAAATGGATGTGATATGTTCCAGTAAAAGAATATTCGCACTGTCCCGGTTAGCCAGCAGATGCTCTGCACAAAGCTCTCCTGCATGGTAATTGTCCGAAACCACCGAACAGGTAACCAGGTCTTTGTTTCGGACATCTGTATCGATCGCAATAACAGGCACCCCTGCATCCTGTGCATACTGAATGCCTTCTTCGACTTTGTCCCAATCCACACAGGCAATAAAAATCAGTTCAACACCGGATTTGATCAGTTCCCTGATTTCCTCATTCTGACGCTCCTGGCTCATTGCACTGTCTCTGCTGATCAGAACATCTCCCTCATTTTCTATGATCGTATGCATCTTATTATCAAGGACTTTGAAATAAGGATTATTCATTGTCATGTATACAGCACCGAAAACATGACATTCCTCTGTCTGCGTGCGTGATACATCCGCCTGAAAAAAAAGCAGATTGATCGTCAGAAGCAGAACAAAAACAGGTGTCAGTAATATTAGTATTGCACATGATTTCTGCCAAATATTTCTGTTAAGCATAGTAAATATGTTACATCATGCATACATTCCCGTTCAAGGCAAACACCTTTACCAAAAATGGATTGTGACACCTGTCATTCATGCAACATGACATTTATCCTTACACGTGATGATAATCGTCAAATAAGAAATTTTCTTTCTTATTTTCACTACAAACATTGGCATCTTTCCTTTGGCCAAACCACCGGAGCAATCGTCGTGCCGATAGACACAGCAGGATCTTTTTCTTCTTTACAAAATCACACCTTTCTGTTGTATTATTAGAAGTGTCATGAGAGATCGGCAAGGAGGTAATTATGGCATCATCCAAAGAATATTTAGATTATGTATTGGAACAACTCAGAGATCTTGATGATATAACATATCGTCCGATGATGTCGGAATATATTCTCTATTATCAGGGAAAAGTATTTGGTGGCATCTATGATGACAGGTTTCTTGTCAAAAAGACACAATCATCCTTAAAGCTCATGCCCGAAGCACCATTGGAGTTGCCTTATGGAGGGGCAAAAGAAATGCTGTTGGCTGATGTTGATGACAGGGAATTATTGACCAAGTTGATTCCTGCCATGGCAGAAGAATTGCCCGAAAAAAAGACACGGAAGAAAAGAGAAAACAAAAATGGATGACTGGTTTGCAATCGAACAGATAGATGAACAAACATTTGCGATCAGCGAATACAAGCATTGGGAAGAAACACATTGTTATTTACTATTGGGAAATGAATCTGCCCTTCTGATTGATACCGGACTCGGTGTTTCCAATATCCGTAAAGTTGTAGAACAGCTGACAAATCTTCCTGTACTTGTCACCACAACCCATGTGCATTGGGATCATATCGGGGGGCACAAATGGTTTGAGAAAATCGCTGTATTTGAGAAAGAAAAAGATTGGCTCACTGAAAAGTTTCCTCTTCCCCTTCAGGCTGTTAGAAATCAATTGACAAAATATCCATGTGCATTTCCTTCTGACTTCAACATTGATGATTATCAGATTTTTCAGGGAAAACCAGATCGCATATTATTCGATGGAGATTGTATCGATCTGGGAGAAAGAAAAGTGTATGTCATTCATACACCGGGTCATTCCCCGGGTCATTGTTGCTACTATGAAGCTCAAAAACAGTATCTCTATTCCGGAGATCTGATTTACAAAGGCTCTCTGGATGCGTTTTATCCATCCACAGACCCGCAGCTGTTTCTGCAATCGATAAGAAAGGTTCAAGCATATCCTGTAAGCCGGATTCTTCCGGGACATCATGATTTAAACATTTCTATTTCTCTTATAAACCATATTGAAAAAGCATTTTCCACACTGGAAAAAGAAGGAAAACTGGTACAGGGAAACGGCATATTTGATTTCGAAGAATTTCAGATACACATATGAAAAAACCTCAATCTGAGGTTTTTAATTTGTCTATTGATTTGTTTTGGATGCAAACCGCATAACCTTTTCTTCCAGTATCCTTTTGGTATCTTCCAGATCAATATCCGCAAAAGTGACATACCGGGTTTTCTGATCAATCCGATGAAATGTACATTTATCTTTCATCGCATTTCGGATCATTTCTTCCTGCACTTCATCCGCAAATCGCACAACATATGCATATTGCAGATTTTCAACAGAAGGATCTGCGGTTCCAACCGTCAGCATGCCACCGCAGGCAGAAGGATCTTCTTTCTGAAAAGAATAGGGAATATGATTTTCATCCAATACTTTTATCAATTCATCCAGATAGATCGAAATCTTATCAACAAGCCGGTAACACCCGCTGAATGCGAATGCTCCAGATGTCGTGATAAAACAGTTGGCAAGCATATGGTTGTTTTGCACAGTCCACTTGCGGTTTTTATCTGTATACATGCATACCATATTTCCTTTTAATCTTTCTTTCTGCAAAACAAGCCTGTTCTTTTTGGCATTTTCTTCATCCGTAAATATCAGCTTCATACTTAACCTCAAAATGATTATATCAGAAAAAAGCCTGCGGATTATTCCGCAAGCTCTTATGACTATTCAATGGCGTCTGTTTTAATGATAAACTTGACACTGTTATTTCCATCAGCATTTGCGCCGGAGAATGTATTGTATGCTTTACCGGCATCGATCGATGCATGCAGATTATCAATCATGTCTTCGATATCATCTCCAAACAATTCTGCCAGTTTTTCAATGCCCTCTTCATTGAAACGGATCATACCTTCGAGGAGCTCCTGTGCCCCGTCATCCAGCTGTAATACACCATCTGCCAACTTCTCAGCACCATCATTCAGCTTTCCTGCTCCTGTATCCAGTTCAGCAGTTCCATCCTTCAGTTGTAAAGCACCGTCATCCGCTTGTGCAATGCCGTCTTTCAGCTGACCTGCACCTTTATTGACCGCATCGGCACCTTCAGCCAGTTTCTTTGCTCCGCTAACCATTTCACCGGTCTTCTGTGCAAAGGTATTTACGCCTGTCTGCAGAGTACCTAAACCAGTATCCAGTTCACCGGCACCACTCTGCAGTTTGGAAGCACCATCGGCCAGTTTTTCTGTTCCTTCAGATAAAGCACTTGTTCCTGTAGATAATTGTGAGCTTCCGTTCTTCAGCTGATCAGCACCGTCTTTTAACTGTCCGACACCGTCAACGGCTGTTGCTACACCTTCATTCAGGGCACCTGCACCTGTTTCCAGTTGTTTTGCACCTTCATCCACATGATCAGCACCCTGGCTTAGACTTTCTGTTCCCTGTGCAAGTTGTGCTGTTCCTTCTTTAAGCTTGCTTGTGCCATCGGCAAGATCCTTTGCCCCGGTTGTCAGTTTCTCTGAACCTTCCAGCAGGGCACTTGTACCGTTTTGCAAAGTACCTAAGCCATCATCCAATGTTTTTGCACCTTCAGCCACCTGTTGAATTCCTCCATCCAGCTGTACAGTTCCTTCGGCAAGAGATTTTGTACCGTTTTTCAGGGTATTTGTTCCCTCCTGTAATTGTCCTACACCTGTATCAACCTTGACAGCACCGTCCGCAAGCTGTGTCACACTTCCGTTGATTGTCTCAGCATTGGTCTTTAATGCATTGGCTCCGTCCATGAGTCCCTGTACACCGCTCTTCAGCTGATCCACACTTGCTGCTGCAGAACCGACTCCGCCTGCCAGCTGATCCAAACCGTTCTTCAGATCATTTGATCCTGTTTTAACAGAGGATGCGCCATCCGCAACAGCCTGGGCAGATGCTGAGAGTTTTGCGGCATTATCCGTCAATGCTGAAGCGGCGTTTTCCAATCCGCTCTTTACGGAATCTGCGGTTGAAGAAGATGTACCGATTGATGTTTTTGCGGCATTGGCCTTTTCAATTGCCTTTTCAATTTCAGCCTTCTGTTCATCAGATAAACTGTCTTTCAATGCATTCAGAATGGAAATTGTCTCATCAATGCTTGTATTGGCAGAAGCATTGGCATTATTGACAGCTGTGATACCGTCTTTGGCGGAATTCACTGAACCGGCCATTGTATTTGCCCCATCGGCAACAGCCTGGGCAGCAGATTTCACCTGCTCTGCACCATCCGAAAGTTTTCCTGCATTATTACAAATGGTTCCTGCTCCTTCTTTTGCTGAATTTAATCCGGATGCCAGTTGTGAAAACTGATCCAGTCCGGACTGCAATTGAGAAGCTCCTGAAGCAAGAGAACCTGCACCCTCAGCGAACTGACCCATGCCCTGATTCAATGCCTGTAAGCCATCACTCAATGTTTTTGTACCGGATTTAAGCGTTTCTTCGTTATCAACAAGTGTCTGCACGCCGTCATCCACATTCTTTGCACCGTCTTTTACTTTCTGCGATCCATTTGCAAGATCGGATGCACCTTGTGAAAGCTGGCTGCTGCCGGTTTTCAGATCACCGATGCCTTTGGCTGCTGCCTGAATACCGGCAGAGGCTTCATTAATTCCCTTAGACAGTGCGCTTGCACCTGTATTGACATTGTCAGCACCTGTATCTACTGCAGATGCCCCGTCTCTGACCTGTGAAGCTCCGTTTTTCAGATCACCGGTTCCTTTGCTTAAGGACTGAATGCCTTCGCTCAGTGTTTTAGAACCGTTTACCAGTTCCGCAGATTTTGTCGTAAATACGGTAAAGCCTGTCTGTAACTGTCCTATTCCATCATCAAGATCCTTGCTTCCCTGTTCCACCTGCTTTGCACCTGCATCCACCTGTTTTGCGCCTTCTGCAAGATCGGATGTTCCTTCTTTTAATGCAGCGCTTCCTTCTTTCAGCTGATCAGCGCCGTCTTTCAACTGGTTCACACCTTCTTCTGCCTGTCCGACACCATCTTTGAGCTGTACTGTGCCGTCTTTCAATTGGGATGTGCCATCTGCCAAAGCAGCAGAACCGTCTTTCAGCTGTGATGTGCCGTCTTTTAATGCAGATGCACCGTTCTTTAACTGACCTGTTCCTTTTTTCAGATCATCTGTTCCCTGAGCCAGTTGCTCGGCACCGTCCTTTAACTGGGAAGTTCCGTCCTTCAGCTTTTTTGTACCGTCTTCCAGCTGATCGGCACCATCCGTAAGCTTGTCAACACTGTCAGTAAGCTCATCTGTATCCAAATCCATATCCAAAGCATCCAGTAGATTTGCGGATGCCATCGTCATTGTCATGCCAAGGGAGAAATCTTCAACATCCGCTTCAATCACGAAGTATTCCGGAATATCAATATCCTTCTCCAGTTTGCTTAAATCCAGTGAATCGGAAAGTCCCGGAAAAGCCATGCCAATTGCGATGGTATTGTTTCCCTCGGAGATGATCTTTCCGTTTTCAACCTGAATGTTACTGAAGTGATCCTGTGGAAGGATCACACCGGATACCATCGCAAACGGTACGGTTATTTCCTTTTCCGTCTCATTAACTGTAACTTTTTCCTTTGCCTCATTCTGATAATCAAAGCGAATGGTTACATGTCCGCTTTTTCCTTTAATTTCTTCAGGAGATATTTCCTTTCCGTCAAGCGTATAGGAAATTTTTACCTTTACAGGAAGTTCCTGATTGCTTGTGCCTTGATAAAAGATATCTGTCCCGTCTGTTTTCCAGGTGATTGTTCCGTCATCATTTACCGTATAAAGCTCATCACCATTAACATTGACAATATCCTGTAAATTGGTTTCATCTACCAGTTCTTTTTCACCGCTTCCGTTTTTCAGCCAGTCGGAAACAATGATTTCCTTTGTCTTTCCGCTTGCATCGGAGATGACATAGACTGTTTCTTCTTTGCCGTCTGTTTCACTCTTTCCCTGAGAATGAACAACTTCTTTTGTGGCAGGTTCTGTTTCTTCTTCAACAGAAACCGTTTCTGCATTTACGGCACAGGCACCTAACGATGCCGCTATTGTTAATGCACACAATCCCTTTATTGCCTTTTTCATAACTACCTCCTTCAATTAGCCTCTTTGCGGCTTTGATGTCTTTGTGATCACTCCATCCGCTATCAGTAAAATGGATGGAAGGATAAAAATAACGCATGCCATTGATATCAGTGCGCCTCTTGCCATCAATGTGCAGAGGGAACTGATCATATCAATATTTGAATATAAACCGACACCGAATGTTGCGGCAAAGAATGACATTGCCGAAACAAGTATGGATTTGGCACTTGCCTTAACCGCATCGGATACGGCTTTATGCTTTTCAATTCCTTTAGTCCTGTCTCTTCTGTATCTGGTTGTCATCAGAATTGCATAGTCAACGGTTGAGCCAAGCTGAATCGTCCCTATAACAATTGAAGCCACAAACGGAAGCTTTGTACCGGTATATGCAGGTATACCCATGTTGATAAAAATACCAAACTCAATAACGGCAACCAGTATTACCGGTAAGGATACCGATCTGAATACCATGGCGATAATCAGGAAGATTACACCGATGGATACGACGGACACCGTTGCAAAATCTGTTGCAGTGACATTGATCAGATCTTTTGTGGCCGGTGCCTCACCGATCAGCATCGCCTTGTCATCATACTTTTTACATATTGTCTGCAGATTTTCAATCTGCTGATTCACTTCATCACTGGCCACCTGATATTCCGAACCGATCAGAAGCAGCTGCCAATGATCCGAAATGAGTGCATCGGATAGCTGGCTCGGAATGAATGCATCAGGAATGGATGTTCCTTTGACTGTGTTCAATCCCAACACCCATTTCACACCATCTTCCTTTTTCATTTCCGAGGACATCTGACGGATGTCTTTTTCAGGAACATCCGCTGATATCAGCAATGCATGGGTTGCACTTGTATCGTATTCACTATCCAGTTTTTCATTTGCGATAATGCTCGGAAGATCTCTCGGTAATGTTGAATCGAGGTTATAATACACATTGGCATGCCTATAACCGTATATTGCCGGTCCCAGCAGCAATAACATCACCACAAGATATATGCGGGAATGTTTCACGACATGATCCCCGATCTCATGCAGATCCGGCAATAATGCCCTATGGCTTGTTTTCCTCAGAACATTGTCAAACACAAGGATCATGGAAGGAAGGATCGTAACACAACTGATCACACCGAAGACGACACCCTTTGCCATGACAATGCCAAGATCAAGCCCCAGTGTAAAACTCATGAAACAAAGAGCGATGAACCCGGCTATAGTCGTGATACTGGATCCGACAATTGAAGTCATTGTTTCTTCAATGGCTCCGACCATTGCCTCTTCCTTATTGCCTGCTTTATTTAAACGGGCAACATATGCATGCCATAGGAAGATGGAATAGTCCATTGTGACACCAAGCTGTAAAACCGCAGCCAGGGCCTTTGTGACATAGGATATCTTTCCGAGAAAGATATTTGATCCCAGGTTGTAAATGATAGCCATTCCAATACTTGCCAGAAAAATAAACGGAATAACCCATGAATCCATGGCAAGCATCAATACAATCACTGATAACAGAACGGCAATGCCGACATAGATCGGCGCCTCACTTTCGGAAAGGTCCCTTGTATCCACCAGCACTGCACTCATTCCGCTTAAGAAACATTGTTCATTAGATATTTTACGAATCTCTTCTACTGCAGAGATCGTAGGATCGGCTGAAGTAGAATCTTCAAACAGAATGAACATCATCGTGGAATCATCACTGTTGAATGTTTCATAAATGGAATCAGGAAGCATTTCCATCGGAATCGTGATATCAAGTGCACTGTCATACCAGATGACATCCTTTACCCCTTCCACATTTTTTATTTTTTCTTTTAAGCTGACCACATCCTTCTGTGGCATGCCTTCAACGATATACATGGAAAATCCGCCTGTCCCGAATTCATCAATCAGGATATCCTGGCCTTCCATGGTCTCAATGTCTTTCGGCAGATATGTCAGAAGGTCGTAATTGACTTTGGTATTGATGTATCCGATAACGGATGGTATCAGCAGCAATACCGCTATGATCAGAATAACTTTTCTGTATCTGACTATTTTTTCACTGAATGCTTTCAGCATTGCATTTCCCCCTTTCTGTATCTATTTGACCATCGGTCATTTGGACCTGTAATGTTATAGAACTCTTCAATAGCAAATGCAATAGATACATCACGCAGGAATTGACACATTCGCAAAAGTGTATAAAAAAATGACTATCCAAAACTGGTGAGGGTAACCCCGGGTATCTAAAATAACTCGTGGTGGACATTTTCCGAGAATCGGAGAAACTGTAAACAG
>CACXCB010000082.1 GCA_902766005.1 uncultured Erysipelotrichaceae bacterium
ACTGGTGGTCCGTTATAGAGATGTTATGTCTAAAAAACCAAATGATACTAATAAATTATAGGTCTCCTCTGCAAATCTGGACTTTTTATGAAAAACAGGGAAAAAACGCAATGTAAACACATGTGTTACATATTGAACATGAGAATTTCTTGAATGATATGTATGCAGACAGGTAGAATGGAGGTGTAACGAAAGGAAATCAGACTATGAATGAAATGGGAAATAAGATTGCGCAGAAAAGAAAAGATCTCGGTATGACACAGATAGAATTTGCAGATCAGATGCATGTAACAAGACAGACGGTCAGTCGCTGGGAAGCAGGGACAGTACTTCCGGATATTGATAAAATATCTGATATTGCATCGATACTGAATGTGAGTTGTGATTATCTTCTGAAAGATGAGGTGTCGGAAGAGGATATGACCGTTACGAAAGGGGTCAGCCGCTTGTTGCAGAATCTGAAAGGCAGAACAGTACGATTCAGTTTCTTTGATGAAGAAGGGGATCCGGATTTATTTAACACGGATTGCAGGATTCTGGACTTTGAGGGAAACTGGGTAAAAGTGGAAGCTGTCACAAAGAAAGGAAAGATTGAAAAACTGCTTCCGTTATCTTCTGTCCTTTCTCTTGAAACAAAGGAGGAGCAATAATGGAGTATCTTGGATTTATATTCGGAATCTTCGGACTAATGGCATAGTTGGAGATTTCTACTCTGAAAAAAAGAATTGATGATCTGGAAAGACAGCTGACAAAGATGCAGGGAACTTCCTACCATGAAGACCGCAAGGCTTTACTGCAGGTAGCCGGTTCGTATATCGGCAAAAAGGTAAATATCGATCTAAAAGAAGACCATGAGGATGTTGATATTTTCAATTACGGGAATACAAAACATGGCTCAAATGTAATTCTTGACGCTGATGATGAATGGCTGCTTTTACGTATTGACACTCCGAAAGGAAATAAGGAAAAACTGATACGCATGGAATCCATTGAAAGAATCAGTGTAATCAAAGAAGAATGAAAAATGAGGTATAACCGGTTCGGGTTATACCTCTGTTGCTTTTTACAATTCTTCTTCCATCTCCTTCAGGGCTTTGATGACACCTTCGGTTACTTCTTTGACCGTTGTTTCCTCAAATGGATTTTTAAGATCAACAGCTTTCAGTAAGTCAAAGTAACCTAAGGATCCTCCCAGCTTGCAAAGTTTCAGGTAGTCCGCCCATGCCTGGTCGCGATTCTCTCTCATGCGGAGATAGAACTGCAATGCACATAACATGGCAAGAGCATAATCAACATAGTAGAACGGGTACATGAAGATATGCTGTTTCTGCATCCAGAAACCGCCTTTCTCCAAAAATTCTATACCATCATAGCTGCGCCATGGCATGAACTTGTGTTCAATGTCAGACCAGATAGAACGCAATTGCATGGCATCCGGCTGTGGGCCTTCAAAGACCTTATGCTGAAATTCATCGACACTGACAAGATATGTCAATGTAACAAAACTGTCGGCAAGATGCTCGTAACGATAACGTTTTCCTTCACCTTCCGGATAGAACAGGTCATACCATGGTTCTGTGAAGAATTCCATGGACATGGAATGAATTTCATTAATTTCGGATGTGGAATGGGTATATTCCATCAGTTCCTGTGTGCGTGAAGCAACATAAGATTCAAAAGCATGTCCTGCTTCATGTGTCAGCACTTCCGTATCTGCACTGGATTTGTTGAAATTGGAGAAGATAAAAGGTGCTTTGTATGCTTGTAATCCCGTGCAGTATCCGCCCAGATGCTTGTTTGGCTTTGTCTCAAGATCAAACAGCTGATAATTCACCATGAAATCAAAGAATTCTGCAGTTTCCGGAGAAAGCTCACGATACATTTTCTGGGCAGCATCCACCATACCCTGGGTATCTTTATCAGGTGTGGAGTTTCCTTCTTTGAAAAGAAGTTCCTCATCGTAGTATTCAAAATGTTCAACTCCAAGACGCTCTTTCTGTTTCTGGCGGATTTCTGCGGCAACCGGAACGACATATTTGACGATGGCATTGCGGAAGTTTTCGATATCCTTTGCGGTGTAGTCAAAGCGGTGTCTTTGCAGATAAACCATATCAATGTAGCTTTCAAAACCAAGTGTCTCTGCCATCTTTCTTCTGACAGTACAGAGTTTTGCATATAAGTCATCCAGCTTATCGGAAACGGATTCGTAAAGATCCGCCCAGGCAATTAATGCCTCTTTTCTTTCTTCACGGTCTGTTGACAGCATGTGCTTCAGCAGGCCGTAGAAATTGCATTCCTCACCACGGAACATGGTTTTGCAGGAAGCAGCGGTTTTTGCGTATTCGCTTTGCAGATTGGATTCTTCAATGCGATAGTCGATGATCTCTGCACTGTTTGTACGGATATCGGCATCCAGCAATTTAAACAGCTGATCACCGAATTCATTCTCGAAATCTTTTCTGAAAGAAGAGGAAGCAAGTGCTACATTAAACTCCTTGACAATAACAGACAATCTGGCAGAAGCCTGATTGAAGAACTTTACTTCTTCTTCATAATACGGATCTGCAGTATTGATGTCATGCCGTATGCTGGCAAGAACATTTAATGTACGGAATTTAGCAATAATATCCTGCTTTTCCAGAATGATTCTTTTTGCTTCCTCATAGGAAGCAGCATTTTTGAATGCTTCGATTCTGGACTGAAGTTCTCTTTCAACTTCTTTTGCATCGGGACGTGTATACGGCAGTTCATTGAATTTTTGCATAATCATACTCCTCATATTTGAAATAATTATAAGATATCATTATTCGAATTACTAACGAAATGAATAGACAATCAAGGCTAAGCAACCGGCAAAGAATACAAGCATTCCGGGGTTGCACCATGCAATACGGAGCGTTTCTCTATGAGGCAGCTGGTTTTCTTCAATGGCAAACCACATTTCCCTGCATTCCTTTACAAAGAGCACCAGTCCTGCCAATGCTAAGGCAATTAACGCAAGAAGGTAGATAATCAACAGGATCATCTGCGGTGTAAAGATCTGTATAGCGGTTGCTTCCTGAATCTCAGGAACAGACATGAGGGAATTTGAGGCACTCTCTGCCAGATAAGGAGCAACTACAGAACCGAGAAAATTGATAAGCATATGCAAGGCGATGGTATAGCGCAATCGCCCTGTTTTCAGATAAACATATCCAAATAATAAACCCAGCGTAAAAGCATAGAATAATTGTGAGGTATTGCCATGGAATAAGCCAAACATCAGTGCTGATGTCACAACGGCAATCTTTCCGCCATGGACGTGCATGCGATCAATCAGTATTTTACGGAAGACAAACTCTTCGATAACCGGTGCAAGAATAACCATAAACAGTATTTTCAAATACACAGACTGTTGGGAAACGAATGCATTAAGGGGATTGGCATACGAAGAATGGACAAATACTTTTATAAATGAAGTGACAGCTATGCCCGCAATATTACCGGCATACAACAGGAAAAGACTGATGAGTGGAAGAATGAAGAAATATTTAACAGGTAATTTCTTTTGCGGTATGGAAAAAGAGGGAACTTGTTTCATCCAGAGTATTCCCAAAGGAACACCAACCAGATAAATCGGAGCAAATGTAACTACCCAGATCAGCCATTTCCATTGATGATATGGAATGTGTGTGGAAATTGCGTAGTTTGAAACAACAATTTGCAGAAGTGTGGAGACGGCAAGGATGATAACGCATCCTATGCCTAGCATATTGTAATTCTTTTTTGCCTGAAGAATGTCTGCGTTTTCTTTTTCATGGACTATTCTTTTTCCGCCTTGCGAACCGGCAAAGATAGTGGACAAGCCGAAGAAGACCATGCCGAGATATACATTGACAACCGACATTGCAAGAACACCGATCATATGATGGTGTAAAACATAACCGATTGCCACCACCGCAACATCCGGCAACAGGCCGAAATAGATGAATAAAAGCTGCATCATCTGTTTAAAGGTTTTGCCAATGGAAGATGGAATGGAAAGATCCAGGAAAGCCCCGATGGTTGTTGCATAGAAATCGATGGATATCACAGGGATGATCCATAACAATCCGACGAGTGGGTTGGTTTTCAACACAATGCAGGAAACAAGTATAGCCGGTAACAGGTCAAGAAAACAGTTTACGGTTCCGGCAAACAGCGAGCTGAAAAGTTTTTTCCATGTAGTTTCCGGTATCATGAGAAAATAGTGGCTCTTAACATCCCGGTTTAACGGATTACCGAGTGTTCGGAAAAATACCATGACACCTAATGTGATGATTACAGGTTCTATTACATTTGTTTCAAGGACAAAACGAAGGGACAGGGACAACAGTACCGAAACCACAAGATAGGTAAGAGAGGTCTTGGTGAAATAATGAAGCTTGCCGAAACGGAAACGGTTATAGATCTCCTTGTAAAAGAATACGGTTGCTCCCTTTCCGTAATGGAACCCATCTCTTGCAACAGTATCTTCTCTTTCCTTTTTCTTTGCCAATGAGAAGATACTGTTGGACTGTCGGGAAGCTTTTTCCATCATTTCCGCAACTTCTTCTGATTTTGCCATGGCATCTTCATAGAAGTCCGCTTTGATATGCCAAATGATATAAACCAATAACGCCATGCCACCTATAATCAGAAGCAGAAACAGAAAAGAGGCATATAGATTTCCATGCATTGCATTGTATAGAAATCCTTTTAACCATCCCCATAAAGGAATCATCCTGGCAAAAGAGGAGTTAAAGAAGGCATCTGCTGCAACAAGATATGTAAAGGAATGTGTTTTTGCATAGAATGCATAACCCGCAACAAAGATGGCTGCTACAGCATATACTCCTGTTCTGATATATTTTTGTGTGGACGGATAGGTGGAAGTAACCGTGTATGCCAATACCTGCAGCAACTTTCCGATCATGACAGTCAGGCACCAGACCGCAAAAATGGAAAGGACTGCCCATAAGCTCAGGTGCAGATTCAACATCAGATTGGGAAGCTGAAATAACAGATAGATACTTCCTGCCAAAACTGTTCCGAGCTGTGTAGCCAAACGGAACATCAATACTGATTGCGGTTTCATCGGTGATGAAAACAGAAGGTTAACATCTGCAGGAAGAAAGATTTTGCTGCCGTTTTTATCAGCACTGATGAGGTTGTAGGCAAAGCCGATTAAGATGATTCCGCTGGCAATCAGCTCTGTTAATGCAATACTGTCTATGCCGATTTCATCTTCCAGGGAAAAACTGTCTGACATCTCTTCAAGACCTGCTTCTTCCTGTATTTCGATAATTTCGTCAATTTCGTCCGTCTGCGAAGCTTCCTCAAGGCTTGCTGCACCAAAACCGATCAGTCCGCCGATGAGTCCGCATACGAGAATAAAGACAAGAACCCATGTCTTGAACAGTTTCCGCAGCTGGTTGACAAAGGAATGCCAGGCATAGTAGAGAAACATCTTCATTGTAAATCACCTTCTTGGGGAAGATCTTCCGTCACTTCAAAAAACAGTTGTTCAAGGGTCTCGCCTCTTTCATCCAGTTCTTCTTTTGTGACATCTGCCTTAATGACGCCTTTCTGCATAATCAGTGTTCTGTCCCATAACATGTCGACACTGTCGATAATATGCGTGCTGACAAGAAGGGTTTTTCCCTGATTGCGCATTTCTTCAATTGTATTCTTTAACTCTTTGATGGCGTGAGGATCCAAGCCGATCATCGGTTCATCCAGGAGCAATAATTGGGGGTCTGTGAACAATCCCATGCAGATATTCAGCTTCTGCTGCATGCCTTTAGACAGCTCATCACCGAATTTTTTCTTGTTTTCCTCGAGTTCAAACCGGTTGAACAAATGATCTATGGTTGCCTGGTAATCTTTCATTCTGTATGCACGGGCAAGGAATTCCATATGCTCATTAACGGTAAGATTCGGATATAGGGAAGGAAGCTCGGGAATGTATCCCATTATCCTTCTGGCTTCAGAGGATTTGTTTTCATGACCGTTTACAGTGATGGATCCTTCATAGCGCAGAAAGCCGATGATTGCTTTCATGATTGTGCTTTTTCCGGCTCCGTTAGGGCCAAGTAAAACCGTAACACTGCCGGGATCGAGGTGAAAGGAAAGATCATTGCAGGCAATTACCTTTCCGTATTTTTTAGTAACATTTTTTACATCTAACATACAATTACCTAAAATTCATTTTCGATTGGCACATAGAATGGATCCAATCCGTTTTCTCTCCAGTCAAGATACAATAACTGTCTGGATAATTCCTTATAAGGAAAAACGAAGGCAATACCGGCCAAGCCTGCGGTAATGCCGGATAAAAGATCCCAGAGAATAAAAGACAGATTGAAGATGAAGATCTCTTCTTTTCTTCCGTTTGTCATTTCTTCGCAGAGATTTAAGATCTCTTCGGGACTGAGTTCAGGATGATCCTCCAAAAGCTGAGGAACAAAGTAATACTTAAAGATATTGATAACACCCGGAACAATCAGACATAGAAATCCGATAAAGATGTGCAAATCCCTGAGAAACATGGTTTTGACAATTCTTGTATAATCCGGATCATGGAAGATGTCGAAGACACTGACTTCTTTATGATCTGTCTGATGACGAAGCCATGACTTACAACTGTATTCCAGAGGATTTTTTACAAATATGCCAATCAAAACAGCTGCTGCTATTGCAGCCAGGGCAAATATCAGGGTGATAAATGATAAGGCAAAGGTAAACAAAGGAAAGGAGAAAAAACCGCTGCTGAAGTGGACGTCGGAGAATTGCGTTCCGGTATTAACATTGACTCTTAACTGCGTATTAAATGCACCTGTAATCACAGAAAGAAGAAGGGTGACCAGAATGATCTGCAGGTAATTTCCTTCCAGAATTCTTCTGGCTTCTTGTTTGATTTGATTTCTTGTTTTCAACATATCCATAACCTCCTCATAAAAATGGATACAGCATTTACTGTATCCAGACTGAATAACTTTTTGCCCACACACAGTAAATACTTGTGTATGAGTCTTGCTGAGAGACAAACCAGGGTAACCCGTGCTGTTGATTTGTCTAATGGGATTTCCACCAGCTACTCCCTCATAACTGATATCATTATATATCACGAATAAAAAATGTAAAGTATATCTTGTGAAAAATATCACGATATCTTATTGCTTGTAGCATTGCTTAACATGCTTATACGCAGCAGTTGCCTTATCCAAAGCATAGAATATCTGTTGCTTACATTTTGGGCAGATTCCTGTCTTTATTATTGCAGCTATTGCGTTTCTTTGTTCTTCGGAAGGATTCATAATGTCATCCCACATGCTTCCGCCTGAAACTTGATCTAATTCTTCTACGGATAATTCTTTTTTTTCTTCCATAATACTGTTTGTCCTTTCCGATGAAAAAATATTTTATTCAACTGATTCCATTATATCAAATAATAATCGGATTGAACATGAACTGAAATATCAATTGTGCGAATACATGTCCTGTTCTACCTGGATCAGGTTTGTCAGATTTACGCGATACAACAGAAGATCATCCATTGTGGGATTCACTACGGCTGCGGCAGTGGATTCGTTCAGGTTCAGATAAGTCAGAATATCTTTCTTGTTCAGCTCGTAGATAACTGCTTCGGGATTTAAATCAGGAAAGAAATCATGCAGTTTATCAACAGTGGTAAAAACGGGAAGATATTTTTCATTATCACTGCCCAAAACTATATCTGTCTTTTCCCAGTCGGCAGCAGTGATTTCCTTTAAGTTTTTAACATTTTCCCTTGGATAGGCGCATGCATAAAGAATGATGTTTTCACTCATCTTCATTGTCAGTTCCTCAAGAACTTTGCGTAGACCGGTTTCGGACAGCAGGGGATTTCTTCTTTTTTTCAAAAGAGAGGAAAGATCCGGATCTTCCTTTACGGGTTTATTTACATCATAAACAATCATTTTATAACTCGCTTTCTAACAGCTGCATCGAATCCATTTGCAGCATTTCTCCTCTTAGATGTTTTGCATTTTCATAATACATGTCATCTGCCAACAGTCTTTTATAGATTTCCCAGAGGGAGGAAACCGATAATTCCTCTTCATAAAGATAGAGGGCAATACCGTTTCTTTGAGCGGAAAGGGCATGATAGTTTCTTAACGGTGTGTGGTCACTGATAATAATCTGCGGAATTCCGTTAAAAGCTGCCAACTGGTACAAGTATGTTCCACCATCATGAATCAAAGTGATACTGCCACTTATCAGGTCCGGCTGAAGGGATGAGAGAAAATGCAGATTATCTTCACTTTCTTTTTCACATCCCGGGTACCAGATATAAACCTGAACCGGTGCACCGGCAAAGGCATCATAAATCATCTTATGCAGTTTTTTCTTCCTGATCCCGATTTCACTCAGAAAGATGCATACCCGGTTTACCCTTGATGAAGGAAGATTCGGCATGAAACAGGAATGGATGCGCAGGTTGTTGTTTTTCTGCGGAAAGGGCTGAATGCTTTCAGGCATGAACATAATCCGTGTATTGCATTTTTCATACAGATCCCGGACGGTAAACTCTTGCTCCATATGGTTCTCAGAAAGAATTTCATTTAATCCGCGAATATATTTTGCATCAAAGGTGCCGTTACGATAAATGGCGCTGTCGACAAATGCCCAGCAATTGATTTTTGATTTTCTTGCGGCAA
This sequence comes from uncultured Erysipelotrichaceae bacterium, assembly GCA_902766005.1. GTDB lineage: Bacteria > Bacillota_I > Bacilli_A > Erysipelotrichales > Erysipelotrichaceae > Bulleidia. Next base: position 8,700 of record CACXCB010000082.1, read on the forward strand.
TGACCGCCGAAAGGCGATGCATGGTCAGAACCAGATCCGGATGGAATTCCGAGATAGCTTCAAGAATTGCTTCCAGATCCTCCCTGAGATACTTCTTTTTTAATGCCCCTTTATGAAACAGCCATTCTTCATAGATGTGCATATCTTCGTCCGTGTACAGGATATTTCTGGGCAGAACCGGACTGGCGTATGTGTCTGCATCTGCAAAAGAAACCGATGAAGGAATACATGCGGCACACGTATGACCGTTACGTTGAAAAAAGCTGATTAACTGTCTGGTGATCATCAGACAGGAATCTGCTTCTTTTTTTAAAATTAACGGAGTAATCAGTATACGCATGGAAGTATTATACACCAAATAAAGGTTTCTGTTTTACTTGCCTTAATGAAATCTTTGGCATATCATTTATGGAAGAAAACGGAGGATTTTAATCATGTTAGAAGTATTGAGCCATCCTTTAATTACGCATAAGCTTACACAGATGAGAAAAAAGGATACAGGTACGAAAGATTTCCGTGAAAATCTGGATGAAATTGCAGAGTTAATGGCATATGAAGTTTGCCGTGATTTACCGACTCGGCCGATTGATATTGAAACACCGATTGGACCGACAACCGGATATGAATTAAGTAAAGAAGTTGTTATTGTACCGATTCTTCGTGCCGGTATAGGCCTTCTGGATGGAATCAGAAGACTGGTTCCTACTGCCAAGGTTGGATTTATCGGATTATATCGTGATGAAAAGACACTGGAGCCTGTTGAATATTTCGCAAAATTCCCGAAGGATCTGGATAAGGCTATTGTTATGGTGGTTGATCCGATGCTTGCTACAGGCGGAAGTGCAATCGATGCCATCAGTATGGTGAAAAAGCGCGGTGCGAAAAATATCAAGCTGGTATGCCTGGTCGGCGCACCGGAAGGTGTCAAGGCTATCACGAAAGCACATCCGGATGTTGATATTTATCTTGCTGCACTGGATGACCATCTGAATGAAGCCGGCTATATTGTACCTGGTCTCGGTGATGCCGGTGACAGAATTTTCGGCACAAAGTAAATGACAATGGCTCAGTTTCTTGTCAAGGCAATTGTATACCTGGTCATGTTATGTCTGTCGTGGTATGGCATGAGTGCGGTAAACTATGAGAGGTTTATTAAAAAGAATCATGTCGGACAGGCACAGCTGTTATATTTTCTGCTTGTGATGTCTGTTGCGTATCTTTCAGGATCCTTTCTGCTTGCTTTGATTTACAGATCATGATCCTGTAAATAGGATTTTGAAGAATGTGAGATCAGAAACATCGGATTTTCCGATGTTTTCTTTTCTTTGCCAAAAACATCAAAAGAAAATCGATAGTTGCCTCTTGTTTTCCTGTTCTTTGATTCATGTGTAGATAGGGCGTACGCTAAACTGTAAGTGTAAAAAGAAAAGAGCAGAAAAGATGGAAAACATAGAAGAAAGAAATGAGTTATGGACATTGTTTGATCTTGATGCCGGAAGCACAATTGCTTTCTCTTCTGATGAAGCAATGATTCTGTCCACAAATGACTATGACGGATATACAGATCAGGAAGAACAGGAATTCGGTTCCCTGCAGGCGATCTTATCCGATATGGTCGCATACGAAAACGCACATCCGGCCATGTAAGGCCAGTCCATAGAAGTCCTCCTTTATCCTTTGCCATGTGTAAATACATGGCTTTTTTGATGCAAACGGAATACAATATTAACTATGAAAAAGAAGATGTTTTCCAATGCACAGCTCAGAAAGCTGATTATACCTTTGTTGATTGAACAACTGTTGATGATGTTGGTGGGAATGCTGGATACGGTCATGGTTTCCAGTGCTGGAGAGGCAGCGATATCCGGTGTTTCCATTGTCAATGATGTCAACAATCTGATCATCAATCTGCTGGCTGCAGTCGCCGGGGGCGGAGCAGTTATTGTTTCCCAATACCTCGGCAACAATGATGAAGAAGATACAAAATTATCTGCCAGTCAGCTGGTGATGGTGGCTTTTGTCATATCAACAGGACTTGCAATCTTTTGTCTTCTTTTCCACAGAAATATTTTAAAACTGTTGTATGGAAGCGTGGATGCGGATGTCATGAAGGCCGCAATTACCTATTTCTGGATTACAGCTTTATCGTTTCCGTTTCTCGGTGTCTATAACAGCAGCGCCGCATTATTCCGTTCGATGAATGAAACCAAAGCAACGATGTATGTTTCATTCCTGATGAATACAATCAACCTGGTTGGCAACTATATATGCATCTATCATCTGCATTGGGGTGTTGCCGGTGTCGCATGGCCTACCTTCCTATCGAGGGTTGCAGCGGCAGTGATCATGGTTAAGATGGCATTTAATTCTGAAATGCGCATATCCGTCACTTGGAGAAAAATTCTGTCTTGGAATTCTCAGATGGTGCATAAGATATTGACCATTGCTATTCCCAATGGCGTGGAGAACGGATTGTTCCAGTTGGGAAAGATACTTGTTTCCACATTTGTGGCAACATATGGGACATATCAGATTGCTGCTAACGGTGTAGCCAATTCCTTGGCGATATTGGCTTATACGACAGAAATGGCCATGCAACTGGCAATTGTTACCGTGGTGGGACAGTGTGTAGGCGCAAATGATTATGATCAGGCAAGATACTATATGAAGAAGATGATCCTTCTTGCATGGGGGATGGCGATCATTGACAATGCACTGCTATATATCATTATTCCATATGGTCTGAAACTGTATACCCTGACACCGGAAACTGCCTTGTTGGCAAAGAGAATTCTGGCGATGGAATGCTTGGCGGTTTCTTTGCTGCATCCGCTTGCATTTGTTCTTCCGACTTCCATGCGTGCGGCGGGAGATGCAAAATATACGATGTATGTCGGCGTATTATCTATGTTTTTGGCAAGAGTCGGCGGTGCATACATTCTTGGAACAGTTATGGGACTTGGTGCGGTAGGTACAAGAATGGGCATGTACATTGACTGGTGTGTCAGGATTGTCTTCTTTGTCAAACGGTTCTACAGCGGTAAATGGATGAATTACAGAGTGATAGAGGATTAAGTATGAGTATATTTGATATGATTTGTGTAGGTTTGCTGGCATTATTCTGCGGTGGTTTTGTATGGGCAAAAATTGCCAGGCTGATGACACCTCCCAAAGATGAATAAACAGGCAGGCACATATTATGGATATTAAACTGATATTAGCGGATATAGACGGGACACTGTTGAATACCGAAAAAAAAGTAACACCGAAAACAAGAGAAGCAATCAATACGCTGAATCAGAAGGGAATACGGTTTGGCATCGCTACAGGAAGGTCTCCATATGCGGTTAAAAACCTTGTAAATGAATGGGGTATCGGAGAATCCACAGATCTGATTCTTGGTTTCAACGGGGGAAGTACTCTGGATCTGCATACAATGGAGATGACTTCTGCTTTCCTTTTGACGGGGAAAGCCATTCCTGCAATTCAGAAGGATTTTCAAGGTTTTGAATATACTCTTGGAATCTATGACATGGAGACATTTCATTGCACTAAGGATGACATGAGGGGAAGAAGAACTGCAACAGGGAATCATTTCACGTTTATTGAGGATGATTTGTCACAGTATATTTCATCTGAAGTTAACAAGATACTGCTGATGGCGGAACCGGATGAGATCGTAAAAATCATGAAACGGTATGACAAAATACAGCCATCCCTTTACCACGCATTTCCTTCCGGTATCGACCGCCTGGAAATCATTAACCCGGAAATCTCCAAATCAAAAGGAATAGCTGTCTTATGCGAAAAATATGGATACACAAAGGAACAGGTTGTGACCATTGGCGATATGATGAATGATTATGAAATGATACGTGATTATATCGGTGTAGCGATGGGAAATGCAGATCAAAGAGTAAAAGATGTCGCAAAATATGTGACTGCATCCAATGATGAAGACGGTATTGCTCTGTTTATCGAAAGATATTTGTAGATTCAAATATCTTTTTCTTTTTCATCAACGAATGTTCACATAAAAGAAATATTATATCCGTGTTGAAAGGAAGAAAACATATGAAAAAGAAATGGATGGCAGCAGGAATTGCTGCAACAATGCTTTTAGGAAATAGTTATGTGATAAATGCTTTGGCAGAGGAAAATACTCCGCCTGAACCACCGAGCGGTGAAATGCCTCAGGGTGATCCTCCGGGAGAACCTCCTGCAGGAGGTATGCCTGGCGGAGGAAGCTCCTCATTTACAAATGAATGGACTTCTGTTAATACGTATGATTCTGATACAGAGGAAACAGATGGGGTCTACAGCTCTGAAGGTACGGATGAAAATGTCATTCATGTATCCGGAGGGAATGTAATTTTGAATAATCCTTCCATTACAAGAACAAGTGAGGAATCTGCAGGAGGAGATGATGCAAGCTTCTATGGTGTCGGAGCAGCTGTTTTAACAACTGACGGTACTTCTTATATCAATGGCGGTACAATCACGACAGATGCAAACGGAGCAGCAGGTGCTTTCTCTTATGATTCAGGAGTCACTTATATTGCAAATACAAAAATTCATACAAGCGGGAATACAGCCGGTGGTATCCACGTTGCCGGTGGAGGTACATTGTATGCATATGACCTGGATGTAGAAACAGAAGGAGAAAGCTCAGCAGCAATTCGTTCTGACAGAGGAGGCGGAACAATGGTTGTGGATGGCGGCACATACACGACAAACGGTGAAGGATCACCTGCTGTATATGTAACTGCAGATATAACCGTTAATGATGCAACATTAACTGCCAATGGTTCTGAAGTGTTATGCCTGGAAGGTCTGAATACCGTTAGGCTGTTTGATTGTGATCTGACTTCGGATATGAAAGACCTTGCACAGAATGACAGTACATGGGCAATCATTCTTTATCAGTCCATGTCCGGTGATTCTGAAGTCGGAAACGGTTCATTCTATATGATCGATGGATCAATTGATGTGAATAACGGCGGCTTGTTTTATTCGACAAATACGGAATCACAGTTTTATCTTGAGGATGTGGATATCACGATGGCAGATGATGCAGAGTATTTCCTGCGTGTTTCAGGCAATGCCAATGAGAGAGGATGGGGTACAACCGGATCAAACGGTGCAGAAACAAATTTCACTGCAGTTAACCAGCAGATGAACGGTCTTGTGATATGGGATTCGATTTCCACACTGGATTTCTATATGAGAGACGGTTCGGTGTTAACCGGTGCGTTTATTGATGATGAAACGTATGCGGGAAACGGTGGAAACGGATATGCAAATGTGTATATTTCCGAAGATTCTCAATGGATTGTAACAAGTAACTCAATGGTGACAAATCTCTACAACGCAGGAACCATTACAGATGAAGACGGCAATTCTGTGACAATCGTCGGAACCGACGGAACAGTCTATGCAGAAGGAAGCAGCGAATATACAATCACCGTAAATGCTTATAGTGGAACAGCTGATTTCAGTGGTGCAATTGCATCTGTTTCCTATGAAGATTATGCCAAAGAAATGCCTGAGGTATTCTCAAAGGCAGAAGAGACAGAGACGACTGCTGAACAAGAGGAAGAAGCTGTTGAAGAGATGGCGGAAGAAGAGTCATCTGAAGAAGTGGTTGATGAAACAGCTGAAACAGAAAAGGGTTCTTTCCCGATCATTCCTGTTGTTCTTGTCGCAGTAGCTGCATTGTTTGCGGGCGTATATTTCACAAAGAAAAAATAACCGTATCAAGGAGGGCGCAGCTCTCCTTTTTCACGCTGTTATAAACAATTGGAATGTCATTATATGCATATTATGCATTGGTATGAGATGGTGTTTTGTGGTATATTCGCTTTATCTCAGCAAGATGTGGCTGATATAGAAAGAGGCATGAATGAAAATACTGATATTGAATGGCAGTCCGAGAGGAAATGGACTTACGGTGAAAATGATCGAAGCATTCCGTAAAGGAGCAGAAACTAAGGGACACAGTATTTCCCAGGTTGATGTATGCCGAAAGAATATACACGGATGTCTGGCATGTGAATATTGTCATACAAAAGGAAACGGAACATGCATTCAAAAAGATGATATGCAGCAGGTATATCCGTTATTGAAAGAGGCGGACATGCTGGTGATTGCTTCGCCTGTTTATTACCATAATTTAACCGGGCAGTTGAAATGCACCATTGACCGTTTCTATGCCATAGGCACAAAAGAACAATTGACGAATCTGAAAAAAGTGGCAATGTTTCTTGCTTCCGGTGATCCTGATATGTATGATGGAGCATTATTCTCGTTGAAAGGTGATTTTGAAGATTATCTGAATCTTGAAGTCAGCGGTGTATATACCGCTAACGGTGAAGAAGTGCCACAGAAAACACTCGATGCATTATTCGCATTCGGAAGGGATCTGATGTGACATACGCCCACCACCTTCGCTGAAGCTAAGAGGTGGGGACTTCTTCGTTAATATTTGTAAAAAAGGTTATATAATCGCTATAACCTTTTATCTTTCATCCAGTTTTACATATTCTTTTGGCACAGCCATGCTCATATAGGCAGGACGCATAATCCTGTCTTCATTGACAAGCTGTTCCAGACGGTGTGCACACCAGCCGACAACCCTGGCCATTGCAAAGATTGGTGTATACATTTCTACAGGTATATTGAGTATTTTGTAAAGAAAACCGCTGTAAAAGTCAACATTCACACATACACCTTTATAGATTTTTCTTTCCTTGCGGATTAAGGAAAGTCCTTTATCCGCAACACTCTGATATAAGGCGAATTCATCATCCAAGCCTTTGGCATGTGCCAGAGCCTTCGTGAATCCTTCCAGAATTTCAGCTCTTGGATCAGACAGGGAATATATGGCGTGGCCGACACCGTAGATTAGGCCTGTATGGTCAAATGCTTCTTTGTGCAGTATTTTTTCAAGATACATCTCAAGCTCTTCTTCATCTTTTGTATCATGCACATTGGCGCGGATATCATCCATCATTTCCATGACTTTGATGTTTGCACCGCCGTGTTTCGGACCTTTCAAAGAACAAAGTGCAGAAGCGATGACGCTATATGTGTCAGCACCGGAAGAAGTAACAACCCTGGTGGTAAAGGTAGAGTTGTTACCGCCACCGTGTTCCATATGCAGAATGAGTGCCGCATCCAGGGCACGTGCTTCGAGTTCTGTATAGGAGCTGTCAGGTCTCAACATTCTGAGAATATTTTCCGACATGGATTTGGTACGGTCCGGACGATGAATATACATACTGTCATGCATTTCGTAATGGTTGTATGCATGATATGCATAAACACTCAGCATAGGGAACATGGCGATGAGTTTAATTGCCTGTGTCAGAACATTTTCCAAAGAAGTGTCATTGGCACGGTCATCGTAGGATGCTAAGGTCAATACACTTCTTGTCATGGAGTTCATGATGTCCCTGCTCGGTGCCTTCATGATGACATCGCGGACGAAATTCGTCGGCAAGGTGCGGTTGATTGAAATCATTTCCCTGTATTTCATCAGCTGTTCCTCTGTCGGCAATGCACCGAATAAAAGTAGATAGGATATTTCTTCAAAACCGAATAAATACCTTCCCCGTATACCGTTGATCAGATCATAGATGTCATATCCCCGGTATGAAAGTTCTCCTTTGCAGGGTGTAATCACACCGTTAATATTCTTTTTTGCGGTGACTGTTGAAATATTGGTTAAACCGACAAGTACACCGTTTCCGTTAATGTCACGCAATCCTCTTTGCACATTGTGTTCTGCATAAAGGTCTTTTTCAATGCGGAAGGTATCGACATATTTGTTGATCTGGGTGTTTGCATAATGCTTGTTGGTGGTCATGACATCTTTAAATGCGGGTTTCAATATCTCTGTCATCGTTTCTCCTTTCCATAAAAATAATGAGGGAATTCTAACAATTATGAAACAAAATGTCAAAACTTTCTGAAAACATTTCACCTATGTTTCATAAATGGGAAAACGATATATTTGTATATTTTTATAACAGAAGAGGCAGGATGACAGCTGCAACTTGCAATGCTTCTGTAACAGTGAAAATGTAGGGATATCGCTTATGCTCGTCATCAGCACCGGATTGCAGTTGAAGGCGGCGAAGAAGTATTCCCCTCCTGATGGAACAATTTATGGAGATGATGTCTCCTTTTTTGTTGATTGAATTGAAAAGCAATATTATAATTAAGTTAGCTAAAAATAGGAGGAAAGTTATAATATGGCAGACAAGAGAATCGTATTGTTCTGTGCTGGTGGTATGTCCACAAGCCTTTTGGTTACAAAGATGAGAGAAGCAGCAACACTTGCTGGGAAAGACTACAGTATTGATGCATATGGTTTGACAGAAGTTGACACATATGGACCGGATGCAGACTGCATCCTCCTCGGACCGCAGGTTCGCTATGCATTAAAGCAGCTTCAAAACAAATTCCCTGGCAAACCAATTGATGGTATTGACATGAGAGTTTACGGAACAATGAACGGCAAAGGTGCTGTTGAAATTGCAAGAAAACTGATGAACGACTAAAACAGAGTGAGTAATCACTTTGTTTTTCTTTCACAAGGATTTCATGCATATGATGAATTGGCTTCGTTGAAGGATGGTATAATAAGTGTATATTTACAGTGGTGATGCCTAAGGCATGATCACTTTGTTTTCTTTAGAGGGGGGATAAAAATGGATCAAGCAGTGCTAACACTGATTATCGTTGGTATAACATGTGTTTTATATGTTATGGAGAAACTGCCGGTTGCTTTAGTGACAGTTTTGGGAATGCTTGGGATGGTTTTTGCCGGAAGCATTTCATTTTCAGAAGCTTTTTCCAATTTTGGCTCTACACCGGTAGTATTGACTTTCGGCATGGTCATCATTATCAATGCAATTATTGACAGCGGGGTAGTAACAGAGTTTGAACATATATTGATGAAAATGACCAAATATGGAGAAAAGCTTATCTTAGTCTTGATTTTTGTCAGTGCGGGAATCATTTCCATGTTTTCCAATAATACTGCTTTGGTAGCTATGTTTATGCCTTTTATTGCTTCTGTCGCAAAAAGCTCTAAAGGAAAAATACAAAAAAAGCATATTTATCTTCCTCTTGCGGTTGGCGGTTTGATCGGTGGGACAGGCAGTCTTGCCGGAAGTACTGCACCGTTATTGGCTTCAGAAGTATTGGAAATAACAGGACAGGAACCTTTTTCGTTTTTTACTACTGCCCCTGTAGCATTATCAATATTGGCGGCTGTTGCACTGGCGTATTGGTTTTTCCTGTATGATTTACAGGTGAAATGGTTCGATTTTCCGGAAGTGGAGAATGAGAAAGAAAAACATGATCAGCATACAGAAATGCTGGATATGGATGAAGATAAAGCGGTTAAAGAAGCTCTGCATGGTCAAAGCGAGGTGCCGATCGATCATAAACACGGAATATTGGCAATTATTGTCTTTCTTACATGTGTTATTTTGTTTATCGTCAGACCTTTCAAATGGGATCTGGGTTTGATAGCGGTAAGCGGAGCTGTACTGGTGATATTATTTGGTTGTGTGGATGCACGTAGAGAATTAAGAAATATGATGTGGCCGGCATTAATCACATTGGGTGCAGCTTTGGCTATTGCGGATGGGTTTGTCAAATCAGGAGCAGGGGCTCTGGTTATTAATTTTCTTGTAAAAACATTCGGTACTTCGTTAACCAATCCCAAGATTATGGTTGCGGTTTTCCTGGTTGCCGGATGGATTATTTCTAATTTTATGAGCAACGGTTCTCTTGTATCGATGCTTTCGAGTGTAGCTATACCGATGGCAATCCAATATGGGTATGATCCGACACCGGTTGCCATTGCCTGTTGCGTCGGGGCTTCACTTGCCTTTGCAACACCGGTTGCTACAACGACTGTTACCATGGTACAAGTCGCAGGATACCGGTTTAAGGATTACTTCCGCATAGGAGGAATCATCGGATTTATCGGTGTTGCTGCGGCATGGACGGTAATTGTACTTCTGTATGGTCTGTAATATGTATATAAATAGACAGATGAGAGCTATGGATTTATGATGAAAGCAGGAGGAATCTATGAAAGCTATAATTCATGCAAAAATTTACACTGTTACAGGACCTGTATATGATGATGGAATCATTTTGTTTGAGGATGGCAAAATTGTTTCTGTCGGAACAGACATTGAAATTCCGAGAGATGCACAGGTGATTGATTTGCAAGGCAAAATCGTTACACCGGGTCTGATTGATATTCATACCCATATCGGGGTTTTCCCGGGACTTAACACAATGCCGGGCAGTTCCGATGGAAATGAGATGTCAAATCCGATAACACCGGAAGTCCGTGCATTGGATGCGGTAAATCCAAGTGATATTTCCATAGAGAAAACAAGAAAAGCAGGCTTTACAACGGTGTATACATTGCCGGGATCTGCAAATCTGATCGGAGGGACAGGCATTGCCTTAAAGCTTCGCGGGAAGACAGTTGAAGAAATGGCAATTCCAAATACGGAAAATATGAAATTTGCGTTCGGAGAGAATCCCAAGCGTGTATATGGATCGGATCGAAAAATGCCTGTGACACGCATGGGAAATGCTGCTCTTGTACGCAAAACACTGTATGAGGCAAAGAACTATTCCGATGCATTGCTGGCGTATGAAAACGGAAAAAGTGAAAAACCAAAACCGGATTTTAGATTAGATCCGCTGGTTCCTGTAGTACGCGGACAGATGAGATGCAGGATGCACGCTCATAGAGCAGATGATATTATGACTGCCATTCGCATTGGCAAAGAATTCAACCTGGATTTTTCCATAGAGCATTGTACAGAGGGCTGGAAGATAGCAGATGTACTTGCAGAAAATCATATTCCTTGCATGGTCGGACCGATGATGATGGGCCCTCTGAAAGAAGAAATGTGGGGAGAAAGACTGGATATGGCTGCAATTTTGGAAAATGCAGGTGTGAATATCTGCCTGATTGCGGATATGTCCTATGATACCCAATGGCTTCCTATTAAAATCGGCGTGGCGATCCGGGAAGGACTGCCATGGGAAAAAGCACTTGAAGCTGTCACAATTCGTCCTGCTAAGGAAATAGGATTGGAAAACAGAATCGGATCGATTGAGCCCGGAAAAGATGCAGATTTTGCAATATTTGACGGAGATCCGTTTTCCAACTATACAAAATGTTTACATACATTTATTGATGGAAAAGAATGGTAAAAAAAGAGGGAAGCATTTTCGCTTCCCTTTGTTATTCGCTGTAACCGACTGTGCGGTTTACGACATCCTGCATTAATGCGCAGCTGACTATGCTCAGTCCGACAATGCCCAAAACCAGATAAATCAAAGATCTGTTTTCATAATCTGTAGTGAACCGGTTGCATTTTAAACCCATCTGATAAAGCCAGTAAAGACCATAAATACCACAGGTAATCAACGTTAAGAATACAACCATGCCGCCGCTTGTTGCGTTATCATCACCAATCAGAAAATTGACATCATCATTCAATTTAGCCATCCAGAAGAATTCGTAAATACCGCATGTAACCAGAGACAGGACAATGCATTTCACGAGGCTTCTTCCTTCGATTCCGCTGGTAAACACTTCTGTTTCCTGAAAAGAAGGGTCAGGAAAAGAATTAAAATTCCTATCCGGTACAACAGGCTGTCCGCATTTCGAACAGAATCTTGCATTGTCAGGTAACTCATTTCCGCAATTTGTACAATATCTCATTTTTCCACCTCTTTGTTATTATACAGCTATATCTAATACATATTATTAATTATTTTTTATGAATTATTCAAGAACAACCAGTCTTCCTTCAACATGGGCATCCAGACGAGGGTGTGTAGACATATATTCTTCAATAATATTATTGATGGAGGAAGCAACTACCCTGGGTTTGGCATTTTTTTCAACTTCCTTAAACGGAATACCGAAAAAGTTTTCAAAATTCAGATAGTGATAATTTTGCAAGGCAATCTTCAAATGCATTTCGTCCGTAATCGTTTTTCCGTTAAAAGTGAATTCCAATAATTCATGGGTGCTTTTTTTGTAGACAATATGCACACCCTTTGAAAACTGATAAAACTCTGTATGTCCTTTCCATGCATCATCCCTCAGAATATAAAGAACCATTTTCCTGAATTGTTCACCGGTAACTTCGATCATGTAGACCTTGTCATCAAACGGTGTGTTTTCTATCAGATCGGAATAAGTGACAAGCGGTCCGAATTCTTCTTTTCGGATAGAACCGGATCCAAACAGCATGATATCAAAGCTGCTCTCGTCCTGCATGATGTCAGCATAGAGATTACCTAATTCGGTTTCCTGGATACGGCTTGGGTGTGTCAGTTTCCGATGCAGATTTGTGATGATACGGCTGTATTTAAGATCTGTTTCATCTTTATAATGATCAATCAAAGCTTGAATGTTAGGGTCTTCCGGTGCCGTATTTTCGTTAACCGGAATGCATTCCCATCTCCACTCAGCAATTTTGTTGTTTTCATCATCGATAACCAGATCAAATCTGCCGATCTGATCTGTTCCGTAACCCGCCTGAACGATAGGGATGCCGTTGATGATTTCCGGTTCATTCATGAATGTATGGGAATGCCCACCAATGATTAAGTCAATCCCCCAGACAGGATCAAGAAGCTTGGCGAGTTTGCGATCTTCTTCAATGCCTATATGTGTTAACAGGACTGTCAGATCAATGTCAGTTGTCTTGTAGTTGTCACAGATGACACCGATTTCTTTGGCGGCTTGTTCAATATCGATAAAAGAGCCGATAACTTTTTCTGTCCTTGTAGAGGAGAGAACTTCTTCTGTAAGAATGCCGATAAACATGATGTTCATGCCATCCACATGTATTGTATAGCATGGAGAAAATAATCTGGCATTGTTTTTGGTTATGAACAGATTGGCGTTGATAATCGGAAATGTGGCACATTTCTCTAAAAAAAGCAAATGGGCAATACCATAATCCACTTCATGATTGCCAATACAGGCAACATCCGGATTGAGAATATTGACCATATCAATGGTAGACAGTCCGAGATATTCACTGTCAATTACAGAGCCCCGGAACATATCGCCGGCCATAGCATATATGGTATTGGGGATTTCTTTGCGGACTTTTTGTACATAGCCGGATAAACGTTTTAATCCGCCTGTCTGGACACCGAATCTGTTTTCGGGGAGGAAGTCTCCGTGCATATCGTTGGTATGCAGAATTGTCAGATTTTTCATAGCCGTGTTCTCTCCTAATATGAGTTTAAAAAAATGATTAATAGAATTTCTTCTTTCTTTCTTTGGCAGCAGTAATTAGATCATAATCATATATGATATTGCAGTTAAGTCCTTCAACAACCGATAAAGCACGATCCAGATATTTGTCCGTCAAAAATAATTCCGGCTTATGAATGTCGAGACCGATAATGACAGGACATCCTTTTTTTGCAAATTCCCCGAAGAACAATCGTGTCGGATAGGCATAACGTGTTCCATCCGTATATGTTTTAGGCCCATGAAGCACACCGGAACCGCAATTCAATTCCACAGGCATATTGTAGAAAGAGGATATCTCAGCAATCCGCTTTGCAGCTTCTTTTACCGATCCGTCTATTCCTGGATATCTCCACAATGCAACATCAGGATGTGCAATATAATCACACAAACTATGTTCACATGCGGCTTCAATAGCTTTGACATAATCCAAAAGATCATCACCTTTATCAATGTGGTATGCACTGATGCCGTTATATGTGATCTCATGCTGCCCCAGAATCAGATAATCCAGTTCTTTGCGATATAAGGATAATTCTTCCCATTGATCCGGGTAGTATTCAACTTCCAAGCCGAGATGGATAGAAATCTGATCAGAATACTTTTCTTTTAAAGATCGTATGGATTTTTTATAATCCCCATATTCCTCAATATTCATTCTGGATCCCGGATTCGGTTCTTTATAAGGTGCATGATCGCTGAATCCAAGCGTCTTTACACCGCCTTGTATTGCGGCTAAGACATATTCTTCATCTGTTCCTATTGCATGACCGCATCTTTTTGTATGGGTATGCCAGTTTGTTTTCAACATTTCTTTTACCTCTGCATCATTATACCATTGAATATTACTATAATGTGAGTTATCATATTCATAACAATTGAATAGTTGTTCAAGTGAGAGGTATGTTATGTCGGAAAAAGCCACATATAAATTTGAGATAAAAGACATTGACTGTGCAGACTGTGCGGCCAAATTAGAATCAAAGATCAAAGAGATCGAAGGGATAG
>CACXCB010000083.1 GCA_902766005.1 uncultured Erysipelotrichaceae bacterium
AGAAACATGTCCGGAAATGAACTTGCATCGCGACGAATACTCAATTTTATTGAAGAACTAAACTGACAACTCGGGATGTAGTGAACCATGATATGCTTGTTTTTTCCTAGAACCGCTCCCTCTGAAAAAAGAAGCGAGGAATTGACATGAGTAGAACAGAAAATGTCGAGCTGACCGTACTGTGTCTCATCACAGATAGGAGCAGGCTGCTCCTTCAAAACAGAACGAAAAAAGACTGGCAAGGGTATACGCTGCCAGGCGGACATGTAGAACCGGGGGAATCCTTCGATGATGCGGCGATCCGTGAAATGCAAGAAGAAACGGATCTGGATATAAAGAATCCACGACTTGCAGGTGTGAAGCAGTTCCCTATCGAGAACGGAAGATATATTGTCCTTCTGTTTAAAGCAACCGAATACAGCGGAACGGTTGTTTCCTCGGATGAGGGGCAGATGGAATGGGTAGAGAGCGACCGCTTGTCGGAGATCAACACGGTCGAAGATTTTGAAGACCTGATACGAGTGATCAACGATCCGGAATTGACGGAATTTCAATACCTGGTTGATGGCGATACCTGGACAGTCTCAATAAAGTAACTCGGAGCATACAGAAGAAAGAGCAGATGGATTTGAACTGTATGATGGTTTATGTGCGGGTAGAAAGGCAGGTGAATGAAGCATATGATGACACCATGGAAAAAGAGAAAGCTAATCAAACGATTTAGTGATGGATTCGGAAAAAAACCAGACACGGACTATTATGCAGGAGATATGGAATGTATCCGGACATATTATGATGCTTGCCAGAAAGATGATAGGGATCCATTTTATGTTGATGAGACTACCTGGCATGATTTAGACTTAGAAACGCTTTATAAGCAGATCAATACTTGCCAGAGCACATCCGGAGAGCAATACTTGTACTACATGCTTCGAAGGCCCATGCCAGAAAACATTTACAGGCATCAGCTTGGGCTTATCCATCTTTTTCGGGAGCGATCTGATATAAGGATAAAGATTCAGCTTCTGCTGAACAAGATAGGTAATTACAGACATATAGATTTGACTTCTGTTTTTCATCCGAAAGAAACGTCATCGTTCTGGCTGGTATTATATAGTTTATTAGGATTATTGCTTTTCATATCTGTTCTGGTTGCTATGTTTTTCGTTAGAGCGCTCATTGTCATCCCGATGATACTTTTTGTTTTTAATCCTCTCTTTCATGAACTCCGTCGCGCAAAATGTGAACATGAAATCCATCGCGTGAATTATTGTGTCTCGTTAGCTCTTGCACTTCGTAAAATGCAAAAATGGAAGATCAAAGAGTTGGATGCTTATCTGTTTGATGTGTATAAGCATTTGGGCCCAATGAGGGCTGTTCTGCGTTCCGGTCCGGTTATGTCACGTATGAACTCTGATCCAGTTCAGGCAGCGATGATAAATTTCTTTATGCTGGACCTGGTTTCTTTTGAGATACTAAAAAAACGTTTAGCAAAGTACCATGATCACTTTTTAGCCATACATGAAGCCATTGGCAGGCTTGATGCGTCTATCGCAATAGCATCTTATCGGGCAAGTCTGAACAGATGGTGCGAACCCGAAATCGAGTATTCATCAATTCAGCCAACTATGGAAGCAAAAAGTATTGTTCATCCTCTCTTGAAAGAACCGATACACAATGATCTTACGCTGGAGAAATCATTGCTTATCACCGGTTCAAATGCTTCTGGAAAATCTACGTATCTTCGCTCATCAATGCTTTGCGCACTCATGGCAGAGACTTTATGCACATGTACATGCGAGAATTATAAAGGCAGTTTTTTTCAGATATATACTTCAATTGCACTTTCAGATGATTTGCAGGCAGGCGAAAGCTACTACATAGCGGAAATTCGTTCCCTTAAACGAATACTGGATGCACAAAAGCATGATGGGTTCATTCTTTGCGCTCTTGATGAAGTCCTAAGAGGCACAAATACTATTGAACGCATTTCTGCTTCTGCCGAAATACTGAAAGCTCTCGACCAGCCTGGCACGCTTTGTCTGATTGCTACCCATGATGTGGAACTCTGTTCACTCATCGGTGAAAGATATCAGCTGGCTCATTTTGAAGAAACCGTGACCGAAGACGATATCAGTTTTGATTATAAACTAAAACCAGGACCAGCGGAAAGCCGCAATGCCATCCATCTTCTGAAACTAATGGGGTTTGATCAATCGATCGTCGATGCCGCACATAGCCGAGCAGACCATTACATTAAGACAGGAAAATGGATGTAACCTTGTGATGTCGTATGTTATTAGCGCTGCTATAAAGTATTCCGAGATGGTCATAACGGATTTTCATCAGTCGCGGTTGAGAAAACGGAGGTACGCATGAAGTAAACATTGTAATTATATCCAAACTGTCAGAAAAGATACAGTATGGCAATTTCAAAGACGTGGGGAACTTCAATAAAATATAGAAATTAACGGAGGGAAACGAACATGCCAAGAGAGAAAAAAGAGGCAAAAAACTTCGCCTGCAAATTCGATAAATCGATTTTTGATAAGCTGGAGGAATTCTGCAGACTGTCCGGAATGAACAAAACAAACGTGGTTGAGAGAGCAGTGGAGAA
>CACXCB010000084.1 GCA_902766005.1 uncultured Erysipelotrichaceae bacterium
AAATATTGTGAGTGTACAAGAAAGTGTACGGATTACTTTGAATGGGTTGCTTGAACAATCTTTGGGATACGGATTAAATAAATTAAAGAGTGTGAATCAGATTTTGTTTACGTATATTTATGTTTACGATTCTGTTGGAAGCTGTCTGCATGTTTTCAGCAGACAGTTTTTTATTGTCCTTTTTCAGAAATACTGTTGATTAAATAATAATTCCCGAATCTTGTAAGTATGTATAATCGGTTCTGCGTAAAAGCTGAAATAATGGCTTTGTAGAGCTTTATAAGAGAAAGTGTAAATTACGATGGCAAAAGTAAAAACAAAAGTAACAGGAGATAAAATCAGTCTTTGGATCAGATCTTCTTTTGGAGAAAGACTTGATTTTTCGGAGTACGCACATGTTTATTCAAATGGCCACTTTGGCTTGCTGAAACCTGAAAGTATAAAAGGTTCAAGTATCTATTATGAAGTATTTACTGGTAAGACATTAAGACGGTTTCTTACGACAGAACTATCCCGCAATGACATTGTCTCGATTATTGAACAGATTTTGCTGGTTATGTTAGAAATCGAGGAATTGGGACTGTCAAAAGAATCCGTCTTGATGGACATGAATAGTATTTTTATGGATACATCATGTAATGAAATAAGAATGGTCTGTTCAGGTTCCGCAGCCATTGGAAAAAATCATAACATTTCCAATCTTCTATATGAGATTTTAAATGCTTACACGCCAAAGGAAACTTCTAACTTAAATTTCAGAAGAAGATTTTTAGATTTTTTGGATAAGCTGGAAGATGCTGATATCTATCGTATCGAGAATTATTTGGTTGGTGAAAAAAAGAAAGTTGTATTGGAAGTCCGGGATAAATATTACACGAGTCTTTATAGTAAATTGGCTGAAAAACATGATGAACTGCAGCGAGTAGGCACGATAAAAAAGAGTATCACTCAGGAGAAAGAAAAACTGGGTTCAGAGAAGGATGACGATGAATATGTAGATGATGATGAACCGACGGGTTTTGCTGAAACGGATGATGATGCCCAAACAGGTTTTGCTGAAACGGAAGAAGATGAGCCGACAGGGTTTTACGATAGCGGACACGAAAATCTTGATGATTCTTTCGAAGAAGATATTAAAGAAAAACAGAATGAGCTGAATCAACCGAATATATTCACAGAAAAAAAACAAAATAATAACTGCGTATCATTATTCCGAAAGTCAAATGGTGAAACTATTTACATTAATCAAGTGCAATTTCGACTGGGACGAGAAGAAGGCAGTGTGGATTATTGTATAAGTGACGATATGAAAATTAGCAGGGCTCATGCAGATATTATTCTTAGAGGAAACCAGTGGTATGTTGTGGATTTAAAGTCGAAAAATCGGACATTCCTTAATGACAGAGTATTATCGGCTAATATAGAGACGCCGCTGCAGGATGGAGACGTTATTAAATTAAACAATGAAGAGTTTGTCTTTCGCTTAAAAAGTTGACGTATGGTGCCATTTAAGAACACGTCAGCGTTCTTGCCGCGCCGCGCAGGGCACGAAGCACCTTCTTCTTTGCGCGGCTGCGATCCGACGGAGGATTTTATTCTTCATCGCGAGATTGTACTCACGATGAAGACGAGCTTTACTTTGCGTGCGTATCTTATGTCTGAAGACACGAGTATTGCGCGATGAAGAATAAATAATAAAGGAAGAACTCCGATGAAGTATATAACTGTGGCGGCAACGGATAAGGGATCCTACCGAAAAACGAATCAAGACTGTGTACTGACATGCAAGAAAGAGATTCTGAACGATGAGGTTTCTTTGGCAGTGCTATGTGATGGTATGGGCGGTTTAAAGTATGGAGATGTTGCTTCCAAAATAGCAGTGGAGTCATTTGAAAAATGGTTCGATGATTATTTTTCTCAAACAATAGAGTTTCCGACAAAAGAACATCTGTTGGATGAATGGAGAAGACTGATCGCAGAGATTAACACAAAGATATATGATTACGCAGAATCTGTTTCCACAAAAGCCGGAACAACATTGTCAGCGATACTTCTTTTTCGTAATCAGTATGTTATAGGCCATGTCGGAGACAGCCGTATATATAAAATCGACCGGGAAGAGATAAGTCAGTTGACGGAAGACCACTCATTGGTTGCACAAGAAGTAAGGAGCGGACAATTAACACCTGAACAGGCTAAGACGGATAGAAGAAGACATCTTTTGATTCGATGTCTGGGTGTGAAAAAGACGGTGGAGCCGCAGTTTATCAGCGGAGATATAAAAAAGGACGACTCTTATCTTCTGTGCTCTGATGGTTTGTGGAATAAAATCGATAATACAGAAATGCAGGAAGAAGTCTTAAACGACAAAGAAGCAGCTGAGAATCTGATTCAAGATGCCAGAAGTAAAAATGAAAAAGACAATATATCAGTAATAATAATGATCGGGGAAAAGAAACAGGAAATGCCCCAAAAATCAAATCAAAGATCAAACCAAAGAATGATCTGGTTGTGTTTGATTACAGTTATAGCAGTGATCATTGCAATAATACTTTGGAATAGATTCATGTGATCAGTTAAATGAAAGAGAGTAATTGGATATGATCAGCGACGAGTTGTTGTTTTACGTTGGAATAGCAGTTGCAGTTATAGCTTTGATACTGCTCATAGTTCTGACTTTGCTATTCAATCTGATAAAAATTAAATTGAATAACAAATTTGATGTTGAATATGGTGTGGAAACAAGGTTGGAAACACAAAGAAGCAGTAAGTCTAAAAAGATGGTGAGAGTGAGAGAATAAAAATGATAAAAATAATAGCTTCCACGTACGAACTGATAGAGGAAATTGGTTCGGGCGGCGGAGGAAGAGTTTATTTAGCCATTCATAAAAGACTGAATAAAAAAGTAATTCTTAAGGCAGATAAGAGAAAACTTACTACAAGAGAAGATCTTTTAAGAAGAGAAGTCGATGTTCTTAAAAATCTGAGCAATTCTTATATTCCGCAAGTCTATGATTTCTTTGTGGAAGACGGAGTAGTCTACACGGTAATGGAATACATAGACGGTGAGAGTTTGGATAAGCCATTAAAACGTGGAGAACGTTTTCAGCAGGCGAAAGTAATTAAGTGGGCAATTCAATTGTTGACCGCTTTGGAATATCTGCATGAGCCTGTTCATGGTAATCCACCTAGAGGGTATGTGCATAGCGATATAAAGCCGGCAAATTTAATGCGGCGGCTGAATGATGATATCAGTTTAATTGACTTTAATATTGCGCTTGCCCTGGGCGAAGAACATGCAGTGGGCGGCAGCGCAGGTTATGCATCACCGGAGTTATATAGCTATGGCTCTTCATCAGGCAGTGTGTCTTCGGACAGTGATTCAACTGCTACAGAAGAATCGGATAAAACGTCCAAAGAAACAGAAAAAAATTCAAGTGTGCATAAAAAAGTAATGCCGGATGTACGCTCGGATATATATAGTGTGGGAGCTACATTGTATCATTTGCTGAGTGGAATAAGGCCGGCAAAAAGCGCATATGATGTCGTACCGTTATCCGTTAAGGATTTCAGCCCGGAGCTGGTTAAGATTGTTATGAAGGCCTTAAATCCTAACCCGGATTTAAGATATCAATCAGCTTCTGAAATGTTATATGCACTGAGGCATATAAGAGAGAGCGATTCACGATATAAGCATCTTAAAAGACAAATAATAATATCAAGAGTAGCATTGCTCTTACTGGGAGCAATCGGTGCAGTAAGCGGATTTATAGGATTGCGCCGCATGCAGATTAGAAGCGATTGGCTGAATTATACGAATGTTGCAGATGAGCAGTTCAGGCAAGGCGATACGGAGAAAGCGTTAGCTACTATTCTGAAGGCGTATCCGGAAAAGAAGAGCATAATCAGTCCGGACAGTCTTCCGGAAAGTCAGGAAGTCTTGACCAGAATTCTGGGGGTTTATGACCAAAAAGATCAATTTGAAACTGTGACGACATTCCAACTCCCGGCTGCACCATTAAGCATGGAAATGTCTCCTGATGGTATAACTGCCTTATGTTCATATGATGAAAACCTTGCAATAGTAGATCTCGAATCAGCAGAAATAATAGCAACTCTCCCAATGCAGAAATCAGCTATGGCTGATGCAAAATATCTGAATGATGATGTTGTTGTATATGCGGGCGCAGACGGAATTAAAGCATATAGCATTTCCGGTGCTAAAGAATTATGGAGCGGAGAACCGGCAACAACTATATCAATATCTGCTGATGCTTCAACGGTTGCGGCAGTTTACAAAGATGCCGGATATGCAATGATCTATGAGGCAGATACCGGAAAAGAGTTATACAGAGCTGATTTCCGCGGAAGACATCAAAAGATGGATGTCAACGATGTCTTTATTAATACCCATGACAACCTGTTCGCCTTGAATAACGATGGGAGCATGTTGGCAGCCAGTTTTTCGGACGGATCGTTATCAGTATTGAATCTGGATTTTGATTCAGGGAATGAAGATATTGAAATATTCGCAGATATCACAGGTTTTGAACATTATGAAGGAGGATTTTATCAAAACTATCTTGCGGTTGCAGCTGCGAATACAGACATGAAGGATTCAATTTTCATTATTATTGATATTAATACTGTTACAGAGACTGGCGGGTTCCATTCGGAGGGATTTTATACCACGAAAGCAGATGAGGATGGGATTGTAGTAGGTGTAGATAATGTTTTGGTGAAAATCGATCCTCAGACCGGAGAACAGACTCCACTGGTAGATACAACAAGTTATATAAATGCAATCGGGTATGATTCACGATTCACCGCAATTTCAGATTCAGGAAAGACGCTGGTGTTTGACAATCAGACAAACCTGGTTGGAGAAATCGAAAGAAATGTGAAGTCGAATTTCCTTGCAGTGGGGAATAACCAGCTCTTAATAGGAAGTTCAGATTCGCCAATTGTATGGATCGCAAAATATGTGGAACATTATGAAACGGAGCTTGCTGATTATGATCCGGCCTATGTACATGATGAGACGCGCTTGAGCAGTGATGAAAAGACTATCATGTATTTTTCGTATGACTCATTCGAAATATGCGATATGGAAGGCAATGTGATTTTTAAAACAGATATTCCGGATGATGAACAGGTATATGATCAACAATTCAGAAGAGATGATAAACAGTCCTATTTAGAAGTGATCTATAACAATGGAGCAAAACATAAATATGATGCTTCGAGCGGAATTCTTTTTGATGAGTCTGTCGGGGAAAAACCTGACTTGAGTTTGGATGAGGTGTTTGAAACCACTTCACTAAAGATAGAGGCTCCGTTACATGGCACACCAAAAGCATATGACAAAGCCTCAGGAGAATTGGTGGCAGAACTGGATGATGATGGATATCTGACTTATATTACCGAAACGGGAGAGTATCTTATTGCGCAATATGTTACAACAGATAATCGATTTTACGGTTATTTGATGGATCAGAAGTGTAATATTTTAGCTTACTTACCTGGGATATGTGATGTGCTGCCGGACGTGTTACTGTTTGATTATCATACGGGATATGTTAGGAAAACCCCATTATACGATTTGAAATCTTTACTTGATATAGCAAAAGAACAATTTAAGGAGGAAAGAGGACTTTGAAAATTTTAAAAAAGGTTTTGGCTTTGATATTGGTAGCATTAATAATAATTTTGTCATTTCCGACAGTGGGATTTGGTGCTTCTTCTGATGACACTTTGGAAACTGGTGAAAATTACGAAGAGAAGATAACTAATTCTGAAGATGACTATCAAGAGAAGGATTACATGAATGCTCAATCAGAAATAGTAATGTTAGAATCTGTGAGTGATGAAACAAGTACGTCCGTAAAAGAAATCTCTAAGGATGAATCCAACGATTTAGAAGAGGAAACAGTTTTGGATGTCAATGCGCAATCTGAAATTGAATTTTCCTATGAAAATACAGAAGAAGAAACTGATAATAATACTATTGACGAGAAACAAAATAATAAAGATGAAAGTGTTGTAGTAAAACAAGGAGAGAAAGAAAATTTAGAATCAGAGGATGGAAAAGACTCGGTAGATGAAATTGAATCTTCTTCCGATGAGGCCACGATTGTTTCCTCTATGAGGCCGCTAAAAACAATAACAGCATATTTAATACTTACCGAAAAAACAGACGAAGATCTGAGGAATATGTCACTAGATACTGTTTTGAGCAGTCTGGTTGATTCTGATGGGAACGCATTTGACTTCCCCATGGATGCTGATACTGTATGGCGCTATGTCAAAGATGAACAGGATGGAGTTGAAAAATACGAAAAGTACGTTATTGGAAATGAGGAAACAATAGATTTATCAGTTGCTCCAAACGTTCTTGACTTTCAATTGGAACTTATAGTTGGAACTGGAAATCAGTTAAATCCCAATAATCAAAGATATATTATAACTGTATATGTATCCGATTATTTTAATGATGAGTTCTCTTTTGAATTTTATAATCAGCCTGACGAGAATACGAGAGTGAAAGTTGAACCGATAGATAGT
>CACXCB010000085.1 GCA_902766005.1 uncultured Erysipelotrichaceae bacterium
ACACTGTTGGAAACGGAGGTCAGGGGCCGGAATGAGCGCCGCCGCAAAAGGAACCTGTCGGCGGCTCACTTCCCGCCGCACCCGAAGATGCTGGATGACTTTGACCCGACGGAACTGGATGCCGGTATCACCGAAAGCCAGATCCAGAGCCTCCGTGAACTCAGCTGGCTGGACACCTGCGGCAACCTTGTCTTTGCCGGGCCTCCCGGGCTTGGGAAGACGATGCTTGCTGTCGGGTTAGGTCTCGAAGCTGTCAATGCCGGATACACAGTCTGCTTTGAGCGGATGACGAACTTCGTGAAGATCCTTGATAATGCCGATATCGAACGGGTTGCCGGGTTCCGGCTGCGGAACATCAGGAAAGCTCAGCTGGTCATCATCGACGAGATCGGATATACGCCGATCTCCCGGGCACAGGCCAACCGCTTTTTCACCTTCATCAGTGACACTTATGAGACGAACTCGATCATCTTTACAACGAACAAGGAGATCACCGAGTGGGCAGAGATGATGGGCGACCCGGTCCTGACGACAGCCATGCTGGACCGCATCCTGCACCACGCCAGATGCTTCTCCCTGCAGGGACAGTCCTACCGTCTGAAGCATCCGGAGCTGTTCTCGTAACTATTAAGTTTTAAAGGTTCATCTATTGGAAGAGGCGGATCACCTTACCGGAAAAAACTCCTTACCGTACACTGTAAAAACTGCTTACCGGAGAATGTAAAAATCTCCTTACCGTCACTGGAAAAAACTGCTTACCGTTGTCGGAAAAAAGTGCTTACCGTCATAGGAAAAATCTGCTTGACTTTTGCACTATATCGGTCCGGAAGGGGAGGTCATGAAAGCGTTCGATGTAAAAGATGGGTATGGAATTGTTCAATTTAAGAATAACGGAGGAATCCCGGTAATAATTACAGGAAGGCAATCGAAAATTGTTGAGCAGCGTTGCAGGGAGCTTGGAATTGAGGAACTCCATCAGGGCGTAAGTGATAAGATTTCATGTCTTAAAGAAATCGTAAGCCGATATGAGTTGACAAGTGAAGAAACAGCCTATATTGGGGATGATTTGAATGACCTTGAGTGTATTACCTATGCAGGACTAACAGCGTGTCCTGCTGATGCGGTGCAAAAAGTAAAAGCAGCAGTGGAATATATATGTGAACATGATGGTGGAAATGGGGCAGTTAGAGAATTTATAGAAAACAGATTGTTATTTGATAGCTTCTAGAATTGTTAGTAGTCTAATACTACCAAATAAGTATATTGAGTATCTCTATAATGGAAAAAGATAATCGGCTCGAATACATTGATATATGCAAAGGGATAGGAATAATACTGGTTATTCTTGGACACACGTATTATGGGCCAGAAATCCTTTACAATATAATATACAGTTTTCATATGCCCCTGTTCTTTGTTATTTCTGGTTTTACTTTTAATCATAAATTTGAGTATATTGGATTTATAAAGAAAAAAGCCCAAAAGCTACTCATACCTTATTTTGCTTTTGGGTTAATAAATCTGTTTATTCAAGTTCTGTGGAAAATATTATATCTACAAGAAGGTGTTGATTTTCCCTATATCAAAAATAGTGTAGTTGGGATATTGCTTTGTTTTAGCAGTATGCAGTACATGCCAAATTGCTCTCCAATCTGGTTCTTGCTTTGCCTCTTTATAGCAAACCTTATTTTTTATTGGTTGGCAAAACTTAATCGTATTTACTCATGGGGAATCGCATTTATTTTCATGAGTATTAGCTATATTTTAAGTAAACAACCTCATGATTACACGACTTATCCATGGAAATTTCCTGTTTTTTTAACAGCCGTATTTTTTATGCAAATCGGCTATATCTTGCGAAGATATTTGGATAAAATAATTGAAGACAATAGATCTATTACAAACATAGGTTGCGGTATTTTGTTAGTAGGCACATTGACTTTAGAAATAGCCACTAACAATTCTGTTGGATTGAATGAAAATCAGTATGGGAATATTATTGCATTCTTACTGACTTCAGTTCCTCTTTCTGTAGTTTTAATTACCTTGTGTAGAAAACTCAATAATGTTTATTTATGTAAATCCCTTGCTTGGCTTGGTAGAAATACTATCTATGTAGTTGGCTTCAATTACATAATTAGGGATATTGCTACAGAAGTGTATTATTTGCTTCCAATTCTAAGAAAGCGCACAATCAGTTTTCTTCCATTATTTGTATTAACACTGATTATGAGCTTAATTTGCATAAAATTGTGTGATGCATTCAAATTATTAACTAAAAAACAGATTTAATAGTAATTGGATAATTTTGACTTTAGATGTTTATGGAGTTTTTTGAGATGATAATTAATTATACGTATCTTCGACATCAAAAAGCAGAAGTTCTTAAAGAATAGCACGGAAAGATTGACAAGAGAGAACAAATTAATTCTTTTTCTTTTCAAGACGCTATGATACTGCCGCTGAAAAAGGTGCCGGGTGATAATTATTTGTTCGGTCGAGGAGGCGTTGTTGATTCTAATAATAACTATATACAAATTTCTGGAATTGAGAATAGAATTCAAGGAAAATATGATGTTTTAAATGTGGAGAAGAGAGATGAAAAAGTCGTTTATTGTGGATATTTAGTTCCGCACTGGGGACATTTTTTAATTGAGGCAGTAGCGTGTCTTTGGTATTTATTTGATGAGACATTATTGGAAGACAAATATGATAAATATATTTTTTTGTTGAAGAGAATGCGAAAAGAACTATAGATGGAAATTTCAAGGAATTCTTATCTCTCCTTGGCGTTTTAGAGAAAGTTGAAATAATTAATAAACCAGTTAAATATCGATCTGTTATTATCCCGGAACTGAGTTATAAACGAAGGCACTACTATTCGGACAACTATAAAGACATTTTTAAAAGAGTTGCAAATAATATCAATGTAAGCAACGAATGGACATCTCCCAAAAAAATATATTTTAGCATAAGTAAATTAAAAAACATTTCTCAAAAAGAATTTGGTCTAGATAGCATGGCAGGCACAATTATACGCAGTTAATCAGTTTGCTATAGAAGAATATTCGGTGAAGACAGAACAGATATGTAAAAATGTCTGTTCGAAAAAAGGAAGAAAAATCTTAAAGAGTTCGTTATGTCAATAATAAGTATAATAGTACCTGTATATAATGTAGAAAAGTATATTGACCGCTGTATTAAAAGTATTCTGGCGCAAACTTTTACTGATTTTGAATTGATTTTAGTGGATGATGGAAGTCCGGATCGCTGTGGTGAAATTTGTGATGGGTATGCCGAGTCAGATAATAGGATTCGCGTGATTCATCAGAAAAACTCTAAGCTTTCTGCGGCAAGAAATGTTGGGATGGATATTGCTGTAGGGAAATGGATTGCCTTTATTGATTCTGATGACTGGATTCATAAAGATTATCTAAAAATCTTGATTAATGGTGCGTTGGACGATACTGACATTGTGGTATGTGAATGTGTAGAAACAGCAAATCAAAATGAAAAAGATGTTGAGTATACAAATGTACATTACAAAAATGCGACGTTAGAAGATATACAATCAGCGCATATTACACGTACACGTGCGTGGGGAAGGATTTATAGAACGAGTTCTTTAAACAATCACCGGTTCATCTCAGGAGCAGAGCCAGCTGAAGATGCTTGTTTTAATGAGCTGTTTTATAATAAGGACACAAAATTTCGCTTAACAGAAGCTAAATTATACTACTATTATCAACGACCGGATTCAGCAATTCATAGTCATTTTGGCCGTGGAACATTAAAAGCAGTTAGGGCACTTATTAAAGCAATAGGACAGATTCAAGAGCCTGATAGGAGAAAACGTATTATTTCGAGATGCTATAAATTCGTTCTTTCTGCAAGATACGGGGAAATGTTTACAGAAGACTACGAAGAAGTACTGAAACAGTGCAAAACATTATTGAAACAGTTGTCAAAGTACCGTCACGAATTAGATTTAAAAGAAAGAATTGTTCTTGGTATGATGAGCAGATTCCCGAATCTGTATCGTGCAAGGAGAATCCATGATGATCCAACGCTAATTGAGTTTGAAAAACGACAAAAGGAAATAAGAATAAAAAAGCGATGAAGTATTGCACAGGGCAAGTGCAATCTATCAGAAAAAACATTAGTGAATAAGTGTATATCTTGAAGAGTTATAGTGATGAATGCAGTATTTTATTTAGAAAAGCAATTTAGCTCAAAGTTGTCAAAAGCGCTTTTTGAAGAATCTGCATCCAAACAATTTAAAGTAAAAAAAATTGTATATAAAGAAAAATATAATTTAATTTTAGAAATTGCAAACTCATCTAAGTTTCTTAAATGGACAAATGGTTTTTTTGAAAGATTTGTCAAAATCAATGATTCTTTTGTCTCGGAAGTAATAGAAGAGGCAGCTAAATTTGATACAGTTTATATTCTGATCGATAGTTCTTCTATCCAAGGAGTTTCTGTCGGAAGCCGAGAACTGCAGACAATTAAGAAGAACTGCCCGAATGTAAAGCTAATTCTATATTATATTGATATTATCAGCAGTCAATATAGCCAAAAAGCAACTATCTTTAGAAAAAGGTACCCTAAATTATTTGATCTGATATATACGTCTGATCTATCTGATGCCGAAGCTTATGGGTTACGGTATTATCCTCTTACATATGTAAAAAATGAAAAATATTCGGGAACCCCAGTAAATAAAGCCTTGTTTTTCTGCGCAAATACAAAAAACAGATCATTAAAGATCGTAGACATTCTTAATCGATGTGCGGAAAATGGTATTGATGTTTCTATGGAGATTCTTCCAACTACTGATGCTGAAGAACACTTTTTTCAGGATATGAAAATTATGTAAATATAATTAGTCGATTTTACGACTACGATATTATCTTGGAGAAAACTTTGAAAGCAAAATGCATCCTTGAGATTGTACAGGAAGGTCAAAGTGCATTGACAATGAGACCTTATGAAGCTGTTTGCTATAACAGAAAACTTCTGACCAATAATAGATCCATTTTGGATTTTAAATACTATGACTCGAGATTTATTCAGTACTATGAAGATCCAGCGGATATAGACTGGGATTGGGTAAAAGATAATACTTTAGTGGATTATGGCTATCAAGGAGACTTTTCACCTGAATTTCTATGGAAAGATTTTGCCAAATATTTATGATGTAAAAAGCAAAATGGCAGGTGATAGAAGCAAGCTTACGCATAGTTTTTTGAATTCTTATACTATAAGGAATAAATACGATGTATACAGCAAATCAGAATGGAACAGAATTAAGACACCTTCAACTTTTACAACTTGAAATGCTTAAAGTGGTGGATCAATTCTGCGAGGATCACCATATAAAATACTCATTGTATGCAGGAACGCTTTTAGGTGCAGTCCGACATAAAGGGTTTATCCCTTGGGATGACGATATTGATATCTGCATGGAGCGGGGGGAGTATGATCGTTTTATCAAGGCTTGGATGCAGGATGGCCCGGAAGGGTATCTTATTCAAAATAAAGATATAGAGCCCGCATATGTGCAGTCATTTACAAAAATTCGAAAGGATCATTCAACTTTTCTACAGGATGAAAGTGAAAGAGGTCGCTGGCATACGGGGATTTTTATCGATATTTTCCCAATTGATCGTGTTCCTAAGAACAGGTTTAAGCAGATACTATTCTATCTAAATGCTTTATTATATCAATTATATACAAGAGAATTTGTGCCTCCGCTTTCAGGAGGAATCACCGCATTTATTACAAAAATGCTTTTGAAATTAACGGCAAATAATAAATTCAGGTCAAAATTCCGGAAAATGCATTATAGAAAGCTTATTGCCTTTAATAAAAAACACAGTTTTCCTATGATCGCTACGGAAAGTCAAAGTACATTAAAGCAGATTCTGCCTCATGACATGATGGATGAATATGTAAAACTGGATTTTGAAGATGGACAGTTTTCTTGCATGAAAGGATATGAGGAGTATTTGACTATTAAGTTCGGGGATTATAACAAGCTTCCTCCGGAAGAAGAAAGAACCTGGAGACATCACCCGATAATATTGGATTTCGAACACAACTTAAACGAGATTTAAACAGTTTTGTAATTACAGCTGCATGATCGGCAGGAAGTCTATTGCTTCCTGCCGGTTGTTCGTTTATGAACACAAAACGTTTCATGAAACATAAAAATATTTAATAAATATCAATAAATCTTGCTATAATCATAAATTGATGTGCTAAAATCTAAATTGCACAAATCTTATATTATAACGAGGTTCATTGTGAAAATTACAGTTGCAGGCGTAGGCTACGTAGGCTTGTCTCTGGCTGTTCTCTTGGCGCAGAAACATGAAGTGACAGCGGTAACAACAACGGAATCAAAAGCGAAAAAACTTAACCAGTTTTATAGTCCGATCAGGGATGAAGAGATTGAGCACTTTTTTGAAGAGGCAAGAGCAGGAAAAAGGAAGCTGCATTTATATACGACGACGGATAAGGCAACGGCGTATCGTTCTGCGGAACTAGTCATCATAGCTGCTCCGACAAATTATGACGAGCAGGAGCATTTCTTTGATACTTCTGCGGTGGAAGATGTCATTCGGCAGACATTGGCAGTGAATCCGGATACCTGGATGGTTATCAAATCTACTGTCCCTGTAGGGTACACAGAGCATGTGAGAGAAATGTTCGGCTGCGATCATATTTTCTTCAGTCCAGAATTTCTCAGAGAATCGAAAGCGCTTTATGACAATCTGCATCCCAGCAGAATCGTTGTCGGCGCTTATGGTAATCAAATGGAGATGGCGCGAAAGTTTGTGGAGCTGCTTGTGGAAGGAGCCCGGGAAGGGTGCTCTGCAGGGGCTGCTCAGGCCGCTGAGAATATTCCTACATTGATTGTCCACCCTACGGAAGCAGAGGCTATCAAACTCTTTGCGAACACATATCTGGCGTTACGCATTTCCTATTTCAATGAACTGGATACATATGCCCAGATGAAAGGTCTGAACACACAGCAGATCATTGACGGCGTGTGTCTGGACCCCCGGATCGGCGGTCATTATAATAATCCGTCCTTCGGGTACGGCGGTTATTGCCTTCCGAAGGATACGAAGCAGCTGCTGGCCAATTATAAGGATGTGCCTCAGACGATGATTGAGGCTGTCGTGAAGTCGAATGCTGTAAGGAAAGAATTTATTGCGTCGCAGATTATTGAGAAGAATCCCCAAACAGTGGGTATTTTCCGCCTTACGATGAAGAGCAACAGCGATAATTTCCGAGCATCCGCTATTCAAGGCGTGATGGAGCGAATCCGGGAAAAGAGAATTTCGATCATTGTGTATGAGCCGACGCTGGAGGACGGGAGTTCGTTTCAGGGCTGCCTGGTAGTCAATGACCTGGAGCAGTTTAAGAAGCAGAGCGATGTGATCCTTGCAAACCGATACGATACTGAACTAAATGACATAAAAGAAAAAGTATACACGAGAGATTTGTACAGGAGGGACTGACGTTGCGGCTGCCTCCGGTAAGACGTTTTTTCAGAAGAAAAAGAAAAGAATTTCGAAGAACCATTTCAGAATGGAAAAAGGGGTCCTTATTTGAGAAAAATCTGCCGTCTCTCTCGGATGCGATGATTTCGGAAAAGGGCCTGGGCGAGGATGCCATCTGTGGGACCGCGATTTCCGCGGAGGATATTCATGACCGGAATCTTATGGCTCTGGTAAAAAAGCATTTTAATGCAGTGACCTTGGAGAACGAGCTGAAGCCGGCGGCAGTACTGGGTGTGTATCCAACGTGCTGTCCGGCCAGGCGACTTAGAACGATAGAGTGGGAAGACAAAAAGCTGCAGGTTCCGCTTCTTAATCATGCAAGAGCGGATCAGGCATTAAATGTTCTTTTGAAGTGGAATAAGAAGCGGCCGGATCGAAAAATCCGTGTTCGAGGGCATGTGCTGGTCTGGCATGCGCAGACGCCGGAGTGGTTTTTTCATGAGGGGTATGACAAAAGACTTCCGTATGTTTCGCGAGAGGAGATGGACCGGCGCCTGAAATGGTACATCCATGAAATGTTGAACTATTATACTGCTCCGGACAGCCGTTACTGCGGATTATTTTACGGATGGGATGTGGTAAATGACGCCGCCAGCGACAGTTCCGGCAGTCGGCTAACGGAAGAAGAACCTGTGTCTGACGCTGCCAACGATGCTTCCGATATATGGCGAACAGATGAAGAACCGGGAAATGACTGCCGGACAGATGACTGGCACACCGCGAAATCCAGCTGGTGGACCGTTTACGGAAGCGAAGAATACGTTATCAATGCATTTCGATACGCCAACCAATATGCGCCGCCGGACGTGAAGCTCTTTTATAATGATCACTCCGAGTGGCATGAAAAGAAAGCGGAACGGATTCTGGAAGTGCTTCGTGCGATTCGTGAACAAGCCGGAGCTCCGGGAAAAGGCACACGAATAGACGGATTGGGAATGCAGGGCCATTACCGGGTGAACCAACCAGAAATCGGAGTGCTTAAAGAAAGAATTATTAAGTATGCCCATGAGGCAGACAGCATTATGCTGACAGAGTTGGATCTGAAGGCGGATCCTTCTTTTGACGGGACAGAAGAAAGCAGAAAGACAGAGTACGCGCGACAGGCTGAATATTATGCGGCTCTTTATAAGATGCTGGTGGAACTAAAGCATTGGAGTGGAATTAATATCTCCGGAATTACAATCTGGGGCGTGATCGATTCACGCTCCTGGCTGCTGAAAAGGAACCATTTAGGGGGCGGAAGTGAGAAAACTGCCCCTCAGTGCCCTCTTTTGTTTGATGGAAATTATAAAGCGAAGCCCGCTTTTTGGGCTTTTGCAGATCCGGATAGAATAAGGAACTCCCAGGAAAGG
>CACXCB010000086.1 GCA_902766005.1 uncultured Erysipelotrichaceae bacterium
GGTGTAAGCTAAAGCCCTAAGAAAATACTCTCTGACAGTGCCTTCAGAAATATGATTCCCGTCTTTAATGCCGGGAAAAACATATTCAGAACCCGGACGGATTGTATCAATTGTTTTTCTGTATTCTTTCAGCATGTTCAGCAATTCATCCGAAAGCCAGAGTATGCGGTCTTTGTATCCTTTTGACTGGATGATTTTAATCCAACCTTCATCCAGATCAACGTTACCCCATTTCAGTTCAACCGGTTCCGCTCTTCGCAATCCACAACAATAGTAAAGCCGAAAGATAACCTTACACTCTGTCAGAAGCATACCAGCATATTTCCCGCTCTTAGGAACAAGGGATTCTAAACCGGTGAAAAAATCCCGGATTTCCTGTCCGCTGAAAACATGAGCGATTTTGGTTTCACCTGACTGTGTGTCTGGTGGGACGTACGCATTTTCACCCAGCGACAGAATGTACTTTGAAAGCTGCCTCAAAATGGACACCCTAATATTTCTGGCATTGATTCCTTCAGTATCACGCTGGACAGACCAGGCGTCAGCCAATTCTTTTGTGACTGTAGAACACATGAATCCGTTATTGATACAGAAGGTATCCAGCTGTTTGAGCATATTGGCTGCAGAATTGTACATAAATCCGGAAGCACGACGTTCAGAAATAAGCCCCTCGATTGGCGCTGCGATGCAGCTTGAATAAGAATGATCATATCGCTTATTCATTGCAAACCACCGTCCTTTCCAGAGGAAGGCAGCATGCTTTCAGTGATTCTTCATCTACCGACAGATATCTGTGAACAGTATTCATGGTGGAATGCCCCAGAGAATCTTTGATTTTCATGGTATCAGTTCCGGCAAGCAACAACCGCGAGGCAAATGTTCTTCGCAAGATGTGGAATCCACGCCCTTTGTTCTGAAATACATGTTCCATGGCATTTCCGCATGCCGAAGTATAAGCCTGTTTATATGGAGCTTTCGCGGAAAGAAAAATATATTCCGATTCGCTTTTCGGTCTTCCATATTTTTTGTACAGATAGATGCTGTTTCCGACAGGAATCGGCATCGGTAAAGAGAGTGGCCGGTATGTCTTCTGCTGAGTTATGGATATCGTTCTGCTCTTCCAGTCGATATCAGATTCCTTGAGATTTACAATATCTATCCGGCGAAGTCCCATGAGCAATCCGAGCATAAGAATAGCACTGTCGCGGTATTCTATGGGTGTGCACGCTTTGTCCCTGTATTCATAGATCATTTGAACTTCTTCATCTGTAAGGATTTCCACAATTTTTCTTTCTTGTGTTGACTGTATTGGTAATGCCCGAGACAAATCATATAATGTGTATTCTTCTTCGAAAAGGTATTGCAGCAAAACACGCAGATCATATGAATAATTGTTCTTTCCGTTTGAAGACTTTCCAGAAATCCAGATACAATATTGTTTTATGTCAGCAAAGCTTACATCAAGTACATCGCTGAACCCATTTTCCTGGAGATAACAGAAAAAAGATAATGCGGCAGATTTATGAACACATAACGTACCTTCCGCTATTGGCTCCATTTTCCTATGGGCGAGGAATCTCTCCAGGAGGCTCCGGTAGTATGTATTCAGACTGCATATTGAGCCTTTATCAATGTGGCGTTTTTCTATATCCTGGAATGTTAAGTTTCCTTTACCGTCAAAAAGATGGAAAATATAGAAGGCGCGTTTAACGCTACTCGCTTGTCTCTCATCCCAAAAGGCCGACATTAATTCCATCCACATCTGTTCGGCATTCTCGGAACATGAATAACCTTCCTCGGCACAAAAGACATAGTACATTTGGTAGAAGCAAGTATAATTGTGCCTTAGCGCATCATCTTCATATTGATAGGTTTCTTTCAGATACTGAACGAGTACTAACGCCTTTCTCCAGAATTCTTCCGCAGTTATACCATGCGTTGCAGCATGACAATTTACCACCGCAAATTGCTGGATGGCATATCCAATTGCCTTAGCCTGTATAGGCGAGGTCAATGCATATGGTCTGTGTTGGGGGATCAGTCCCCGCATCGCCAGAAACTGGAGAAAATACCGCACAGAATAGATACTCGTATACGTTTCACCGACCGTTTCCGCATAAGCATGGTATCGGGATATAACAATACATGAAATGTTTTCGGCTTTTTCAACTCGGCTGCTCGATAGATATCCGGCAAAAGTAATGATGTGCGGCATTTGCTCCGTAATTGCCCGTCGTGATTTCCAGGTTTTGAGATCGTTCCGATATGCGGTAACCATATCCCGCCAATATTTGGGAAGACGGGAAAAGGGCGTGTCATGATACAGATATTTTCCGGAGACAGAACCAGTAGTCAGTAAGTCGTCTAATTCGAACAAAGCCTTTCTGTAGCAGAAGAATGCTTGCTTTTTCCATGAATCCTTCTGCTCATCCAGCCATGTAAGCGCTGTACTGTGGCTGTAAGGCTGATCGGTTTCTTCGAGAAAACGACGAAACTTGTTTAATCCGGACACTTTTGCCGGATCGTCCCGTATTCCGTTTTCTTTCCAGTACTGTCTTAGCGATAACACCGCGTCCGCATAAACAATTTCCATACGCAACCCTCCTTGCTGATTCGTATGGAAATATTATCCCCAACTCTTTGAGAAAGAAATGACAATTTTCCGAAGTTTTCTCGAAAGTTGGGGATAATGAAAACTTACGGATAATAC
>CACXCB010000087.1 GCA_902766005.1 uncultured Erysipelotrichaceae bacterium
ACATTATCCTTTTATTTTTCTGAGAATGAATCTATTATACATCATTCCGGCACGAATTCATCCCCTTCTTTACACTTCGTAGGAAGGAGGGGACTTCTTCGTTAATATCTGTTAAAATATTTTATATTATTAAGACATAAAGTTGAAAGTGTTACTTTTTCATGGCAAAAAACAGAAATAAATCCCGATGCGTTTTTGTATAGAAATTTGTCTTCTGTGATATAATAAGCATCCGAGCGGGGGAATTATGGCAGAAAAATATACACCGATGATGATGCAGTACCTGAAAGTGAAAGAACAGTATCAGGATACCTTGTTGTTCTACAGGGTAGGGGATTTTTATGAGATGTTTTTTGATGATGCAAAAACAGCATCCAGAGAACTGGATCTGATTCTGACGGGAAAGAGTGCAGGCGTAGAAGATAAAGTGCCGATGTGCGGTGTTCCCCACCATGCGGTAAGCAGCTATGTACAAAGGCTTGTACAAAGAGGGTATAAGATTGCCATTTGTGAACAATTACAGGATCCCAGTGAAGCTAAGGGAATCGTTGAAAGGGATGTTATCCGCGTGATTACACCCGGTACTGTCATGGAAGAAATCACGGATGAGAAAGCTTCCGTATATCTTGCAGCTGTAACGGATTACGGGTATGGATATTCTCTTGCCATAGTGGAAATGAGCACCGGAGAAAACTTCGTGGAGGATGTTGCCCATAAAGATCAGGCCCTTGTTCAAATGGTCATGCGTTCCAATGTCAAGGAAGTTGTTGTGCCAAAAGGATTCCGTGAAAGAATCATTAAAACATTGCGGGAGATGCAGGTTGTCATCTCCTATTGCGATACAACGGATATCAAAAATGAATATCTTCCGTTAACAGAGGGAATCATCAAGGATTATGATTTAGCTTCTTATGGAAGAATGTTAAATTATCTGGAAAATACCCAGAAACATCTTCTGGGGCATTTGCAGACGGCTGTCATCGAAAAAGAAGACGAAGTTTTATATATGGATTATTCCACAAGACAGAATTTGGAACTGATCCAGCCCCTCCATGATAACGGCAAAGCCATGACATTATGGTCATTCCTGGATACATGTAAATCCGCTATGGGATCCAGACAACTCAGAAAGTGGATTGAAAAGCCTCTGGTGTCACAATCTAAAATTGAAGAAAGATATGACCGTACACAGTGGTTGATGAAGCACTTTATGCAAAGAAGAAAATTGCGTGATGCTTTAAGCAACATCTATGATCTGCAAAGGCTGATCGCAAGGTGTGCGATGAATACGGCTAATGCGGTGGATTGTCAAAGACTCACAAAAACGTTAAAGGAAGTGCCGGAAATTCTCCAGCTGATTGATTGTGAGGAATTTGCCTGTTATAAAAACATCGATCCGCTGCAGGATTTATATCAGGAATTGAAGGATGCATTCGTTGAGAATCCTCCTGTGCAGATGCATGATGGGGGAATGTTTAAAGACGGATACAATGCCGAACTGGATGAGGCAAGATCCATCCAGAGAAATGGCAGGGAATTTATTGCTTCCCTGGAATCGAAGGAAAGAGAAAGAACCGGTATTAAGACTTTAAAGATCGGCTATAATAAAGTATTCGGTTATTACATTGAAATCTCCAAAGCTGCCGCTCAACAGGTGAAAGATGAATGGGGATATGTCAGAAAACAGACACTCACCAACAATGAGAGATTCATTTCCGGCGAGCTCAAGGAAAAAGAAGATGCAATTCTGCACGCTGAAGAAAATGCCATTCGTATTGAAAGGCAGCTCTTCCAGGAAATTCTGGAAAAAATCAGAAAGCATTTAGCTAAACTGCAAAGATTAAGCAGAGTGCTTGCGGAAATCGACTGTTATGCAGCACTTGCAGAAGCATCCTCGATACATGGATATGTCCGTCCTTCTTTCAGCGAAGACGAATTGAATATTGAAGGCGGGAAACATCCGATCCTGGATGACATGATGAAGGATCCAAGATATGTGGCAAATTCCGTCGTCATGAATCAGGATAAAAACATATTGCTGATTACCGGTCCGAACATGGGTGGTAAATCCACCTATATGCGTCAGACTGCATTAATTGTGATCATGGCACAGATCGGCTGTTTTGTGCCTGCAAAGAAATGCATCATGCCTGTCTTTGACAAGATCTTTACAAGAATCGGTGCATCGGATGATATTCTTTCCGGGCAAAGTACTTTCATGGTGGAAATGACGGAAGCTAACCGTGCTTTGCAGGAAGCTACCGCAAAATCCTTGATTCTGTTTGATGAAATCGGCAGAGGTACAAGTACATATGATGGTATGGCATTGGCACAGGCAATGATCGAATACATTGCCTCTTGTGTACACGCCAAGACCATGTTCAGCACGCACTATCATGAATTAACGACAATTTCAGACAGTGTGGACGTCGTAAAGAATGTGCATGTTGTGGTCAAGGAAGACAATGAAAAAGTGACATTCCTGTATAAAATTAAGGATGGTCCTGCCGGACATTCCTACGGTATCAATGTCGCAAGACTGGCAGGACTGCCGGATTCTGTTTTGGAAAGAGCTAAGGGATTGCAGAAAGAACTGGAATCTAAAAAACGTGTTGTCCAGCAGAGCTATCAGCTGATTGAAATGAAGAAGGAAGATCCGAAGTCAGAGGCTGTCATGAATAAACTGACCTCCATTCATCCGGATGATCTCTCACCAAGAGAAGCGTGGGTGCTGTTAAATGATTTATACGATGAGGTGAAAAAGAAGTAATGGAATTAGATAAGATTATCATTCGGGGTGCGAAAGAAAACAACCTGAAAAATATTTCACTGGATATCCCTAAAAATAAAATGGTTGTCATGACCGGCCTTTCCGGATCCGGAAAGACATCCCTGGCTTTTGATACCATCTATGCCGAAGGACAGAGAAGATATGTGGAATCGCTGTCTGCTTATGCAAGAATGTTTCTCGGAGGGGTGGAAAAGCCAAATGTGGAGCTGATTGAAGGACTATCTCCTGCCATTTCAATTGATCAGAAGACAACGTCCAATAACCCGCGTTCCACAGTAGGTACGGTTACGGAAATATACGATTATCTTCGTTTATTATATGCAAGAACAGGAACGCCATATTGTCCAAACCATCATATCCCGATAACAGGACAGACCATCACAGAAATGGTGAATACGGTCATGGATCTGGAAGACAGAACCAGATTAACCATTATGGCACCGATTGTCAAAAACAAGAAGGGTACCTTCAAGGATTCCTTCAACAAGCTGATGAAGGATGGCTATATCCGTGTCAGAGTGGATGGAGAGATCAAACTTCTGGAAGATGATATCGAACTGGAAAAGAACAAGCGTCATGATATTGATGTTGTGATTGATCGTATTGTCAAAACGGATGAAAGCAGAAGCAGGATTCATGATTCCATCGAAACTGCGTTGAATCTCGCTGATGGAAAAGCATGTGTTTTGGCCGGGGATAAAGAACTGGTTTTCTCTTCCCATTTTGCCTGCAGAATCTGTGGTTTCTCCGTACCCAACCTCGAACCGAGATTGTTTTCTTTTAATGCACCATTAGGTGCATGTGATACATGTCATGGTCTCGGTATTACCGAGGAAGTGGATATTGACAATCTCATTCCGGATAAAAACAAATCCATCCGTCAGGGTGGCATCCGTTACTACAAGAATATTGTAGATACGGAAAATATTGAATGGCAGACGTTCTCTGTTCTTTTGAAGCATTATAAAATTTCTGAAGATACACCGATCAAGGATCTGACAAAGAAACAGCTTAATGCCATACTCTATGGCAGTGAGACTCCAATCAAGTATTCGATCACTTCTTCCGGCGGAAATCAGTATACTCGTAATGATTATATTGAAGGTGTAAAGAGCCTGATTGAAAGAAGATATGTCGAAACAACAAGCTCTATGTCTAAAGACTGGTATCATTCCTTTATGGTGGAATCACCATGTCCGAAATGCGGCGGCAGAAGATTAAACGAACA
Source organism: uncultured Erysipelotrichaceae bacterium (assembly GCA_902766005.1). Taxonomy (GTDB): domain Bacteria; phylum Bacillota_I; class Bacilli_A; order Erysipelotrichales; family Erysipelotrichaceae; genus Bulleidia. The sequence goes on from CACXCB010000087.1 coordinate 4,020, forward strand.
GGCTTTAAGTGTCATGGTCGGTGATAAAAATATCTGCGAATTTACAGAGCAGTCCGTCGTACATGCATTGACATGGATTGACAATCTGAAGCTGGATGCAGAAAAGACAAAAATCGCTGATCTTGTATTAAAGGAAATCAAAAACAGATTACAGTTTTTAAAGGATGTAGGTCTGGAATATTTGACTTTGAACAGACTGGCAGGTACATTGTCCGGTGGTGAAGCGCAGAGAATCCGTTTGGCAACACAGATCGGTTCGCGCCTTTCCGGTGTCCTGTATGTCCTGGATGAACCATCCATCGGTCTGCATCAAAGGGACAACTCCAAGCTTATTGCCACTTTGAAAAATATGAGAGATCTCGGTAACAGTTTAATCGTTGTCGAACATGATGAAGAGACAATGATGGAAGCTGACTGGATTGTGGATATCGGTCCGGGGGCGGGTATTCATGGCGGAGAGGTGATTGCCAATGGAACACCACAGGATATCATGGCTAACGAAAACTCCATTACCGGCCAGTATTTATCAGGCAGAAGGATTATTGACATGCCTGAGGAAAGAAGAAAAGGCAATGGACTGTTTGTAGAGGTGAAAGGTGCAGAGGAGCATAATCTGAAGAAGATTAATGTGAAATTTCCGTTAGGAAAACTGATCCTGGTCACCGGTGTATCCGGTTCGGGAAAGAGTACATTGGTCAATGAAGTATTCATGAAAGCCGTGCTTCAAAATCTTGGCAGACAGAAGATAAGACCGGGTAAATTCAAGACGATCAAAGGACTTGAGAATATTGACAAACTGGTGCAGATTGATCAGGATCCGATCGGCCGTACACCGCGTTCAAACCCTGCCACATATACGGGCGTATTTGATGATATTCGTGATGTTTTCTCCAAAACACCGGAGGCAAGATTGCGCGGCTATGATAAAGGCAGATTCTCTTTTAATACCAAGGGAGGAAGATGTGAAGCCTGCCAGGGTGATGGTGTCAAGGTCATCTCCATGAACTTTTTGCCGGATGTTTACGTTCCTTGTGAAGTATGCCATGGCAAGCGTTACAACGAAGAAACCCTGCAATGTACATACAAGGGAAAGAACATCTATGATGTTCTGGAAATGTCGGTGGAAGAAGCTGTTACATTCTTTGCAAACCATCCGAAAATCAAAAATAAGCTGCAGACATTGTATGATGTAGGTCTGGGCTATATCAAACTCGGACAATCCTCCACAACCCTTTCCGGAGGTGAAGCACAGCGTGTCAAACTGGCTTCCGAATTGCAGAAAAAAGCTACTGGTAAAACGGTTTATATTCTGGATGAACCGACAACCGGATTGCATACAGATGATGTCAAGAGACTGATTGCTGTATTACAGAGAATTGTTGATAACGGAGATACAGTCATAGTCATTGAACATAACTTGGATGTAATCAAGTGTGCCGACTGGATCATTGATCTTGGACCGGAAGGCGGGGATGATGGCGGAACCATCGTTGCCCAAGGCACTCCGGAGCAGATTGCCAAAGTACCGGAAAGCTGGACAGGACAGTATCTGGTCAAAGCACTGGACTGGACAAACAAATACATGAAGAAGGAAAGCTGATTGCTTTCTTTTCTTTTTGTGCAGAATTATAATAGAAAAAAGGAGATTGTATATATGTCAAACATTGAAAAAGTATGTCAGTTTTTGAAGGATGCAGGAACATACTATCTTGCAACCGTAGAGGGTGATCAGCCAAGAGTCCGTCCGTTTGGAACAGCTCATATTTTTGAGGATAAACTCTATTTCCAGACCGGATTAAAAAAGGATGTTGCCAAGCAGATGGCTGCTAATCCGAAAGTAGAGATTTGTGCGTTTACAAAAGGCGTATGGGTCAGAGTGGCAGGTGAAGCTGTGCTGGATGAAAGGCTTGAAGCACAAGAAAGCATGTTGGAGGATTATCCGAGTTTAAAGAAAATGTATGCGGTTGGCGATGGCAATACAGCAGTATATTATCTGAAGAATGCCAAGGCAACATTCTCATCCTTTACAAGCGAACCGGAGACAATTGAATTCTAGAGCAGTTTGAAAAAACTGCTTTTTTCTTTTCGTATATTATATTTCTGATATGATAATTCCATAAGAAAGGAGAATAATATTATGATCAAGGAATTGAAACTGATTGTGGCTGATATTGACGGAACATTGGTAAATGAGAGCAGAAGCATGATGCCTTTGACAAGAAAGGTGCTCAACGATCTGCATCAAAGAAATGTGTTGTTCGGCATCGCTTCAGGCAGACCCATCGGAGATCATATGAGAGAAAGGCCCAGACACTGGAATCTTGATTTTTATCCGGACTTTATTATCGGCATGAATGGCGGACAGCTGGAAGACAGTCATACCGGCAAATATGAGGAATACTATAAACTTCAACCGGAAGTACTAAAAGAGATCATTGAACTGATGTCACCGTTTGATGTTAATCCGTTTATATATCTCGGGGAAAATCAGTTGCTCTATAAAGAAGATGAGCGAAGCAGGGAGTCACAGGCCAGAAACAAAGTCAATGTCTATCTCGCCAATGATATTTCCGATTTCTGGCAGAAGGATTCTTCCAATATTCTTTTCAGGCTTGGCTCTGACAGTTTGATGCCTGCTATCGAAAAACATATTGCCGACCATCCATCCGATAAATACATTGGATATAAAACCCAATCCTGGCTGGTGGAGTTCAATGACCCAAGAGTCAATAAAGGTATTGCTCTGAAAGCTTATTGTAAAGAAAGAAATATCCCGTTGGACTCTGTCATGGCATTTGGAGATACTTCCAATGATAATGCTTTATTGGAAACAGCAGGCTGGTCAGTCTGCCTGAAGAACGGAACAGATGATACGAAAGCTGTAGCGGATGCCATAACAGAATATGATTATAATGAAGATGGCGTGGGCAGATATCTGTTGGATCATATCTATCCTGCTATGGGATGGGAAATCAAATAAAAAGCCAACTCCTGTTTGGCTTTTTTTAGCGTTTGGCGGTGTAATGATCAATCTGCAATTTGTGATTGTGACTTTTTGTATACGATGAAGCATAGACAAGACTGTAGATGACATTCAGCAGATAATCAAAACAAGCTTGTGAGTAAAAGGTTGCGATATTGTCAGCTGATTTTTCTTTGTCTCCAATTTTCAGCCATACATCACAGTTCTGAGTCAATTCGGTTTTGAAATCAGAGGAAAGAACAATCATGGGACACTTTCTTTCTCTCAGAATTTTGGCACATTCAAAGAATCGATCACTTCCTCCCCTGTAGGAAATCAAGACGGCGACATCCTTCGGGGTTGCGTTATTGGAAATACCTGCTTCTTCGTTAGAATCGGTAGCGAGGATGCAGAGCTTGTTGACTTTGAAAAGCTTATTCATAAAGGTTCTTGCCCGGATCGAAGAATCACCATGTCCATATAGGAAAACAGTATTGGCATTGACAATCAGTTTTGCCGCCTTTTCCAAAGCATGCGTGTCCAGGTTGTCATAAATCTCAGTCAATGCCTGGTTGTTTAACGAAAGAATGGTCTTGGCAATTTTAGAGGTGCTGTAACCGATATAGAAAGGACGGTTGACATCCAATGCCAAAATCATCTTTCATCCGCCGGGAAAACAATTCCCGCATCCTTTCTTGCTTCGGTCTGAATCAGCCAATGAGAAAGATGCTTGAAGAGAGATTTCACCTGCCTGTTTCTTTTGAAAATGACGGCAGACTCGCAGCTTTGGCCGAGGCGGAACTGGGTGCGCTCAGAGGAATTGAATCCGGTTATGTATTGGTCATCGGAACAGGGATCGGCGGAGCTTTTGTCAAAAATGGAAAAGTCGAAAATGGATATCATGGCTATGGCGGGCAAATCTCCCTGTACCTGGTAGATGATATTCGCAAACAGAAGCTGAATGCAATCTTTTCAGCGCATAATGGCATGCCGGGTTTCCTGGCGCATGCTGCAGAGGAACTGGGTGAAAGGGAGATAACCGGAGAAGCATTCATGGCAATGGTAAAAGAAGGAAACCTAAAAGCAGCTGTTCTTCTGGATGAATATATGGATGCTTTCACAAATGTTCTCTTTTCCCTGCAGATGCTTCTGGATCCACAGAGGTTTGTTATTGGGGGAGGTATCAGTGCAGATACCCTGTTCATGGAAACCATGCAGAGGAAGTACGAAGAAATCTACGAAATGTTTGGCATAACTGTGCCTCATGCTGATATTGTTTCATGCAAATATAGAAATACATCAAACATTATCGGTGCCCTTGCTTTGTACTACAAGGAGCATTAGACAGTCAGAATCATGTGTAAAAAATACACATGATTTTTATTTACTCTGTTCTTGCTTTCAGTATAATATTTCATGTATGAGCTATATTTCTTTTCAAAATGTAAAGAAAACATATCATGTCGGAGAAGTGGATATTCATGCACTTTCCGGGGTGAGCTTTGATATTGAAAAAGGACAGTTTGTGATTGTTGCCGGTGCCAGTGGTGCAGGCAAGAGTACTATACTGAATATTCTGGGAGGAATGGATACCTGTACGGAAGGTATCATTACTGTTGACGGCACAAGGATTGACAGTATGAATGAAGATGAACTGACCGATTACAGAAGGTTTGATATTGGTTTTGTCTTTCAGTTTTACAATCTGGTGCAGAATCTGACGGCTTTGGAAAATGTAGAGCTGGCTACGGAAATCTGTAAGAATCCGTTAAAATCAACAGAGGTCTTGGAAAAGGTCGGACTGGCAGACAGAATGCAGAATTTTCCTTCCCAGCTTTCAGGTGGCGAACAACAAAGAGTTGCCATCGCAAGAGCCTTAGCGAAAAATCCGAAGCTGTTGTTGTGCGATGAACCGACGGGTGCATTGGATTATGTGACAGGAAAACAGATATTAAAATTATTGCAGGATATGTCACGTGATCTCGGCATGACGGTTGTGGTTATTACACATAATCTTGCGATCTGTCCGATGGGAGACCGCATATTGCGTGTAAAGAGCGGTAAAATCGTCTCGGATGAAGTCAATGAGCATCCTGCAGATATCTCGGAAATTGAGTGGTAATTATGCCAAAGACCCTGTGGAAAAACATTTTGCGCTTAATCAGTGCAACGAAAAGCAGATTTTTCTCATTGACCGCGATAGTCGCGATCGGGGTCGCTTTTTTTGTTGGTGTTGCAGGGGCATCTCCTGTTATGGGGTACAGCGTAGACAGTTATGATGACCGCACAAACTTAAAGGATATTACGATTTACTCCAACTATGGTTTTGATGAGGAAGATCTGGAAGCGATTCGCAATGTAGAAGGTGTGGAAGTTGCCGAGGGTGCATATTTTGCGGATGTATTGGGAAACTATGAAAATGCCACCTATATTACCCGTATTCATTCCTATAATGAAAACAATGTCATCAACAGAATCGTTTTAAGAGAAGGAAGGATGCCGCAAAATAAAAATGAAGCACTTGCTGAAGCGGGTACGACCCTTCAGCAGGGCTTTCCTATCGGCAGCACAGTTACTTTCTCGTATCCCGAAGGAACAGAAAACGAATCATTGCTGATAGACGAGATTACGGTTGTAGGAACGATCGATACACCTTTATACCTGAACCAGACGAAAGAAAACAGTACCTTGAGCAACCAGTATATTCGCACCTATCTGTATGTACCGGAAGATGCTTTCGACCAGAGCTTTTTTCTGGAAGTCAATGCACTTGTAAAAGGAGGTACAGATCTGTACTCCTTCAGTAAGGAATATCAAAAACTCGCTGAAGAAACAAAGGAAGATATTGAAGAACTTGCCGTAACCCAGCAAAATCATCGCGTGGATACCATCAAAGCGGAGGCAATGGAAGATTACAACGAAGGACTTCGCCAGTATGAAGACGGAAAGAAGGAATTTGAGGACGGCATACGGGATGGAGAAAAAGAACTGTCTGAAGGACAGGAAGAGCTCGAGGATGGGGAAAAGCAGCTTTCTGACGCAGAGAAAGCATTGCAGGATGCAAAGAGACTTCTCGAAACATCTGAAGCAGATGCACGAAAGAAATTAAAAGAAGCTGAAGATGAAATCAATAAAGGCTGGAAGGAGCTGGATACACAGTCCAAAGCTTTTGAAGAGAAGAAGAAAGAGCTTCAAAAGCAGAAACAGGATATCAATGATGCCATTCCCCAATTGGAACAGGCAAAGGATGGTTTGAAACAGATTGATGAAGGAATCCGCGAAATCGATCAGGGGCTTGGCCGGCTGAGAGATCCCTATTTGGAAACTGTGATGCGGCTTTTGGGTAAGATTCCCGAAGAGACAAAGCTGGAAGATATCAAACAGCTGTTCAGTGAAATACTGGATGAAAAAAATGCGCTTCTGGAACAGTATCCGCAATTATCTGAAATAGATGTTTTAGATATTCTTGATAGGGCAATCAATCATGTTGATACCCTTCATGAAGAAGATGCTTATCTGCATTCTGAAGCAGTAACGGAAGAAATGGATTATTTGAGAACATTAGATCCCGAAACGCCGATAGACGATGAATCTGTTTCCTCTCTCGCAACAATTCCTTTTATTGAAGAAAGAATACGGGAATGGCTGCCGGATTTTCAGTTTTCAACAGTCGGAGAATTTCTGGAGACTTATGATACACTTACAAATCTTTTAGATCATCTTGAGGAATTTATGCACAGGGAAACCGTGCAGGATCTTTTGTATCTGTACCATGAGACGGATGATGAGACAAAACGAAAGATGATCAATCTGGATTTCGGCTCTTTTGGTGATCAGCTTGGACAGTTTTCAGAGTTATCCGGCGTAACACCGATTGAAACAATCGGAGATATCATTGAAGCTTATGAAAAGAGCATATCCACTCTGGAAGATACGAGAGAAGATTTGGCGGACAAGCGAAAGGAAATCACCGATGCTTTGAAAAAACAGGGTATTGCAGAAGATGGCATTGATGATGCCATTCAGCAAATGAAGGATGGAATCAAACAGATCGATGAAGGTATTGCGGAAGGCGAGCGATTAATAGAAGAGGGCAGACAAAAACTGCTTGATGCTGAAAAACAGCTGGAAGATGGAAAGAGACAGCTGGAAGAACAGTTAAGAGAGGCAAGGAAGCAGTATGAAAACGGTGCTGCTGAAATTGCACGCAATAAAGCCAGACTGCAGGATGCCCGAAGCCAATTGGCAGACGGTTTGAAAGAGCTGGAAGAAGCCAGGGAAAAGGGATTGGAAGAGCTGGAGGAAGCTTGGCAGAAGTTAGTGGATGCAAAAAAACAGATTGATGATTTAAAAGAAGGAGAATGGACGGTATTGGACCGTAAATCCCATTATGCATCTGTTACGTATGGAAATACGATTGATCAGATGAAAGCAATCGGCAGAATCTTCCCTGTGTTCTTCATTCTTGTTGCAGCATTGGTGTGTCTTACGACGATGACGAGAATGGTGGATGAACAAAGAGGGGAAATCGGCATTCTCCGTGCACTCGGTTATTCCCGTCTGCAATGTGCAGGAAAGTATTTAATCTACGCTGCAGCAGCTACTGTATCCGGCACTTTGATCGGTATTGTGGTCGGTATGCTGACATTCCCGATAATCATTTATGAAACATGGAAGATGATGTATATCCTTCCTGAGATACAGATGATCATTCCGTGGAATCTGATTCTTCTTTCCTCTGTTTCCTTCCTTTCCGGAATGCTTTTGACGACATGGCTTGCCTGCAGAGCGGATATGAAAGAAGTTCCTTCACAATTGATGAGACCAAAGGCACCAAAACTTGGCAAGAGCACATTCCTTGAAAAGATCTCAGTCATCTGGAGCAGGTTGTCCTTTACCTGGAAGGTGACCATGCGCAATATCATCCGCTATAAGAGAAGATTCTTTATGACGGTGGCGGGTGTTGCCGGATGTACGGCTTTATTGGTGACAGGATTTGGTATCCGCGATTCCATCAATTCAATGGTGGATATACAGTTTTATCAGATTTACCGTTTTGATGGTATGGCGGCTTTTGACAAGAATATTGAAGAGGAAAGAATGGAAGAAATCTCACAGCAATTTGCCGAAAAAGCTGAGATTGAAAATACCATGCTTCTTAAAATGTACAGTGCCAAGGCAACCGGTAACAGTGATTTAGAAGATACGGTAACCGTTGAAACCTATCATGATGCGGGTGATATTCAGCAGGCATATGATCTGCGCACGAGAACCGGGCACGAGCCTTTAAGCTTAAGCGATGAAGGCGCTGTGATTTCTGAAAAACTGGCAGAACGATTGGAAATCGGTATCGGTGATACCATTCATCTGGAAGGGGAAGACAGCACCTATCGTGATGTACCTGTTATCGGTATTACGGAAATGTATATCGGTCACTATGCATTTATGACGGAAAAAGGCTATGAATCCATTTATGGCTATATTCCTTCGAGTGTATCCATGTTAGTGAAGATCAATGGTGATCAGTCAGTCAATCAGAAAATGCAGGCGGAATTGGTTGATACGGATGGTATTGACGGCATAACATTCTATGATGTTACATTGGATAATTTCAATAATATGGTCAAGGGATTAAATGTCATTGTCTGGACACTGATTATCTCTTCTATGTCACTGGCATTTGTGGTATTGGGAAACTTGATTAACGTCAATATTTCTGAAAGGCAAAGGGAAATTGCTACATTAAAAGTACTTGGTTTCAGAAAAAGGGAAGTCAGATCTTATATTTATAAAGAAAACAATGTGCTCACATTAATAGGGGCATTTGTGGGTCTTCCCATAGGTACTATTCTGCATCACTATATCATGCGCATGGTCGAGATGGAATATGTCATGTTCGGAAGAGAGGTGTTGCCGATGAGTTACATCTATTCCATCGCTTTAACCGTTTTCTTCGGCATTCTTGTAGACAGATTTATGGCGAAAAAACTCACCTCGATTCAAATGGTGGAAAGTTTAAAAAGTGTGGAATAAAACCACTTGTCAGAAGATTAACCGCATGTTATTATATACAAGCACTTTCTTTAAGCACGTATAGAGGCTTAAGGCATGAAGGGAGAAAAACATGAAGAAAGATATCCATCCAAAGTATTATCAGTGCAAAGTTACATGCACAAGCTGTGGTTCTGAATTTATGACCGGCTCTACTGTGAAGGAAATCAAGGTTGACACATGCTCCAATTGTCATCCATTCTACACAGGCCGTCAGAGATTTGCTCAGGCACAGGGTCGAGTCGAGAAATTTAATAGAAAATATGGACTCAAATAAGAAGGTTTGGCAACAAACCTTTTTATATATCCCGATTTTGTGATAAAGTGTATGCATAGAAATTGGGGAGGGACTCACAAATGGAAAACAAGCCCGTAAAAACAATTGAGATGATTCGTGATGAGTTCCTAAAGAAATATCAAGGCGGCATCAGAATCACACAAAAAGAACTGTTGGAAGAAGCAGAAAAGAATCATTTGAACGAGACTGAGGAAGAAGATCTTTTTACATGGGCACAAGAAGAAGGCCTTCTTTTACAGGTTGAGGAAGAAGATTTTTTTGAAGATGATGAAGATGAGGCTGAAGAGGCAGATGATATTGCTGATCCCTTTATTGATTCATCCAAGCGCATTATTCCTTCCGATTCGGTAAAAGTATATTTGAAAGAGATCGGTGCCATTCCGTTGTTAACTGCAGAGCAGGAATTGGAAACCGCTAAAAAAGTTGCAGAAGGTGACAAAGCAGCAAAAGATCTTTTAATTTCCAGCAATCTGCGCCTGGTTGTTTCCATGGCGAAGGATTATGTCAATCGTGGATTGAGCTTTCAGGATCTGATTCAGGAAGGCAATATCGGCTTGATGCATGCGGTTGACAAATATGACTATACAAAGGGATTCCGCTTCAGTACGTATGCAACATGGTGGATCCGTCAGTCACTGACCAGAGCAATTGCCGATCAGTCAAGAGATATCCGCATTCCGATTCATATGAATGAACAGATTGTCAGAGTCAAAAAGGCACAACGCATTCTGTTGCAGGAGTTAGGCAGAGATCCGACACCGGAAGAAGTAGCAAAGAAACTTGATGGGATGACTGCCGAAAAGGTCATGGATATTTTGAAAATAGCCCAGGATCCTGTTTCCCTTGAATCGCCTGCCGGTGATGAAGAAAATACGACATTGAGTGATTTTATTCAGGATACCAATGCCATGGATCCGGAACAGTACGCAAACAATGAAGTCATCAAGGAACAGATCGACAAGATGTTAAAGGAATTGCCTGAGCGCGAAGAAATGATTCTGCGCATGCGTTTCGGCCTTGATGGAACAGGCAAACCGAAAACATTGGAGGAAGTCGGAAAAGAGTGCAATGTCACCAGAGAGAGAATCCGTCAGCTGGAATCCAAAGCATTGCGCAGATTGCATTACAATGCTTCCAACAACAAGAAGTATAAAGATTTACGTGACTAAGGAGGGCGAATGGACGCAATACGCAGCAAACTTGCAGAAATAGAAAAACAGTATCAGGACATCAATCATCAGCTGATTCAGGATGATGTTGTATCTGATCCGATAAAACTCACAAAGCTTTCCAAGGAAGAAGCACGTTTAAAGCAGCCCGTGGATGCCTGGAATGAACTGAAGTCGCTGGATGAAAGAATTTCCCAAGCTGAGGAAATGCTGAAGGAAAGCGATGAAGAATTAAAGGAAATGGCACGCATGGAGTTAGATGAGTGTGAACCGAAAAGGGAAGCATTGCTTGAAAGGATCCAGCATCTTCTGATTCCCAGAGACCCCGATGATGATCATGATGTCATCATGGAAATACGCGGCGGTGCCGGTGGCGATGAAGGAAATATCTTTGCGGGAGACTTATACCGCATGTATACCAAATATGCAGAATCAAAGGGATGGAAGATTCAGGTGATGGAAGCTTCTCCCAGTGAGGCCGGCGGTTTTTCACAGATTATTTATTCGGTCAAAGGAACAGATGTGTACAGCTTCCTGAAATTTGAGTCCGGCGTACACCGTGTACAGCGTGTGCCGAAGACCGAAGCACAGGGCAGAATTCATACAAGTACAGCTACAGTACTGTGTCAGCCGGAAGCCGAGGCTGCAGATATTGAAATCGATCCGAAAGATCTGACAATTGAAACGCATAGGGCATCGGGAGCCGGTGGCCAGCATATCAATAAGACAGACAGCGCTGTGCGCATTGTTCATGTGCCTACAGGCATTACCGTCAACTGTCAGGAAGGCCGCTCCCAGATTGAAAACAGGGAAACGGCAATGCGCCTGATCCGTGCCAGGGTTTACGAAGAATACAAGAGACAAAGAGAAGAAGCTGAAGGAAAAATCAGAAGAGCGAAAATCGGTACGGGTGATCGTTCGGAGAAGATCAGAACTTACAATTATCCTCAAAATCGTGTTACAGATCATAGGATTGGTTTGACAATTACACAGCTCGACCGTATTATGGAAGGCAGGCTTGATGCCGTTATCGACGGATTGCTTGCCGAAGAAGAAAAAAGAAAGCTGGAGGAAACACAACTGTGACGACTTTCGCTCAGAGTGTACGTGAGTATGAAAACAGATGCATAGAAAAAGACATACCCGCTGAAACGGTTATGGCTTTTCTTGTGGAATTGAGCCAGAGAGAAAGATACGATCTGTATGCGAATTTTGACAGTGCCATGCCGGAAGACCTGCAAAGGGAGTTTGATGAGGGTATGGCACGCATTCTGCAAGGTGAACCGATGTCCCATGTTTTGGGATATTCCTGGTTTTACGGGTATAAAATCCTTGTTAACGGGGATGTGCTGATTCCGCGTTATGAAACAGAGGAATTGTGTGCCGGAATCTTATCACGCATGGATGAATTCTTTGGTGATAGGGATGAAATTGTCACTGCAGATATAGGTACCGGTTCCGGTGCGATTGCGATCACACTGAAGAATGAAGAACCGAAGGTAAAAATGTATGCCACAGATATCAGTGAAGAAGCGTTGGTTGTCGCAAAAAAGAATGCGGAAATCAATGATGCACCGATAACTTTTTTGTGTGGTGATATGAGTGAACCGATTGAAAAAGAGAATATCAAGCTGGATGTTCTGGTATGCAATCCACCTTATATTCCGCAGGATGAAGTTATGGAAAAATCCGTAACGGATTTTGAACCGCATGTTGCTTTGTTCGGGGGAGAGGACGGACTCTTCTTCTACAGAAAGATATTTGCACATTGTCACGAAGTTCTGAAAGAGAAAGCATTTATGGCTTTTGAAATGGGATGGAACCAGCGGGAAGCAATGACGTCTTTAATAAAAGAATACCTTCCGGAGATGTCTTTTGAAATTGTAAAAGATATCAATGGAAAGGACAGAATGCTGTATGTATACAGAAATCTGGAAAAGGAGAAAAACATATGAGTCAACAAAAACAGGAAATGAAAAGACATAAGAAACATATTAAAGCTTCTCTATACTGGTTTGTTTCTTTACTGACAGCCATTCTGTTTCTGGTTGTTTTCTATATCATGCCGATGCTGCCGAACAAATGGGCTTTTGTGGCAGGCACTGTATTGCTGTTTCTTCATATTATTACCGGTTATTTTTCCTTTAGAAAAGGAAAAGGGAAACTGGCAATCAAGATTGTCAACCTGCTGATCATCATGGCATTGCTTGTAGGATCCATCTTATTGCCTAATGTGAAGATGCGCGTATCGGAAGTGATTGAGACAAACACCCCGAAAGAAAATGTCATCAACATGAACTTATATGTCATGTCGGACAAATATATCGATGAAAATCCTTCTTTGCATATCAAGTATCCATCACAAAAGGGTGATTCCCTCGAAGAATTACAGCAATATACGGATTCAACCTTCATCACAACACTGACGATTGATTCTGATTATCAATTGGAAGCATTGGATTTGTTAAGAGAAACAATCGGCAGGGATGATATTGAGCTGTATGATGCTGAATCTTTGCAGGAAGCAGGGGAAAAGCTCTATGCAGGTGAAGGTGTCTTGCTGATGAGTGAAGTATATGCTTCCATGCTTCCGGATATGGAAGGCTTCGAAGACTTTGAAGAAGATACGCGAATCCTTTACACGATTGAAGTCCCTGAAGTTGTCCAGGAAATTAAGAGAACAGACGTTGCTCTGACAACACAGCCATTCAGTGTATTCTTTGGCGGTAATGATCAGGAAGGCGAATTGAAACTTTCCGGAAGAACAGACGTCGATATGGTAGTGACAGTCAATCCGAAGACACACCAGATTGCGATCTGTTCCATGCCTAGAGACTCTTATGTGCCTAATCCGGCATATGGAAACCGTCCGGACAAATTAACCCATCTTGGTGTTACCGGTCTCGACAATACCTTAAGAGGGCTTGGAAATGTATTGAATGTGGATATTGACAACTATATCCTGATTAATTTCACAACCTATAAGCAGATCATCGATGCCATCGGCGGTGTTGATGTGTATAATCCATATGCATTTGATTATACATGGGATGACTATTCCTATCCGGAGGGTATGATCCATCTGGATGGACAGGCTGCATTATATTATGTCCGTGAAAGATATAATCTGCCGGATGGCGACTTTGGCAGAAATATGCACCAGCAGATCGTCATGCGTGCAATTATAGAAAAGGTTGCTTCGCCTACTGTTATCACAAGATTCAACAGTATTCTGGATGCTTTGGAAGGTACATTCTTAACCAATCTCTCAGATACATCCATCTATTCCTTCTGTCAGATGCAGCTTAATGAAGGAATCGAGTGGAACATTGTCAATTACCGTTCTCTTGGTGATGTAGGCAATGCGATCTGTGCGGCAGCACCCGGACAGGCACTTTCTGTTGTCTATCCGTATAAGAATCAGGTTGAATTCATGGCACAGGTTATTCAGGATGTCATTGACGGCAAGATTGTCGAGCAGCAGGAAATGCCTGCAGGCCGCGGCTACCTTGTGCAGCCTGTCTTGCCGGTAGAGACACCGGAAGCTACTGCTACACCGAAACCGACACCAACCCCGACACCGACTGTTGCACCTACATCTGTTCCTTCAGAAACAGAGGAACCGGTATATACGGAAGAGCCGGAAGAGACTTATGAACCGGAGCCTACACCAGAACCAACTCCAGAGCCAACCCCGGAACCTACGCCGACTCCGGAACCTACACCAGAACCAACTCCGGAGCCAACTCCGGAACCTACGCCAGAACCAACGCCTGCTGAATCAAGTGAAGGCGGAGAATAATATATCAATCACAGGGAAAACCTGTGATTTTCTTTTAAAAACATTGACGTCAAAGATAAATAGTCGTTTAATTATCATGTAGTTTTAAGGGGGTATTTATGAATACTAAGTTTTCTACAAAGACGATTGTCGCTACAGGATTAGGTGCAGCTGTCTTCTTTCTGTTCTTTAATTTTGTAAAGATTCCGTCACCGGTTCCTGAAACAAACCTACAGATTGCATATGGCATCTCTTGTTTCTTTGCAGCTGTTTTCGGGCCGTTGGCAGGATTCCTGATTGGTTTTGTCGGGCATGCATTATCTGACTTTATCTCTTATGGATCACCATGGTGGAGCTGGGTTGTTGCTTCCGGTGTATCTGCACTTGTTGTGGGATTTGTCTCCGGAAAGATTGCACCTGCAGTTGAAGAAGGAAGATTTTCTAAAAATGAAATCATTACATTCTGTGTAGCAGCTGTTATCGGTAATGCTTTGTCATGGTTATTGGTAGCACCTGTTTTGGATATTGTGATTTATGCAGAACCTGTTAAGACCGTATTCCTGCAGGGAATTATGGCATTTATCATGGATGCAATTGTATCATGCGTAATCGGTGTGATTCTCTTGAAAGCATATGCTTCCACCAAAACAAGCCAGGGTTCTTTATCAAAAGATAATTAATCAATACGCAATGGGGGGAAGATAAAATCTTCCCTTTTCTTTTTTAAGGATGGATAGTATGGAAAAGAAAACGATGATTGAATTCAGCAATTTCGGGTTTCAGTATTTTGCACAGAGTGAACCTACATTGCATGATATCAATCTAAAGATATATGAAGGAGAAAAAATCCTGATTGCCGGTCCAAGCGGATCAGGGAAAAGTACATTGGGGAATTGTATTAATGGTTTGATACCCTTTGCGTATAAAGGCAAAATCACGGGATCTTTAAAAGTCGGCGGGATAGAGACAAAAGAAGCAAGCTTGTTTAAATTGTCTGCAAAAGTCGGAACAGTGTTACAGGATAGTGACGGACAGTTTATCGGCTTAAATGTCGGTGAAGATATCGCTTTCTCTTTGGAAAATGATATGGTTCCGTTAAATGAAATGAAAGAAAAAGTAAAGAGAATCTCTCAGATTGTAGATATGGAGGATCATCTGGATCATGATCCTCATGCCTTGAGCGGGGGGCAAAAACAGAGAGTTTCTTTAGCGGGCGTTATGGTGGATGATGTAGATATACTGCTGTTTGATGAGCCTTTAGCCAATCTTGATCCAAAGACCGGGAAAACAGCTATCGAATTAATCGATCAGATATCTTCAGAGAATAGAACAGTTGTCATTATCGAGCATCGCTTGGAAGATGTTTTGCACCGCCCTGTAGATCGTATCATCCTGATCGATGAGGGAAGAATCATAATGGATGCTTCGCCGGATGCAGTACTGGCAAGCGGCGTATTGGCAAAATACGGTGTGCGGGAACCATTGTATCTGACAGCGGCTAAATATGCCGGTGCAATTATTACGGAACAGATGAAACCTGCTTCTTTAGATACTTTTGATGTTTCTTCCGTAAAAGAACCGATTCAGAAATGGTATGAGGATAATCATATCCGTGAAAAGCAGAAGCATCAAAAAGAAATGCTCAAGATTGATCATATCGGTTATTCCTATGATGGTATCAAACCTGTACTACAGGATATCAGCGCCACGGTTTATGAAGGGGAGATGCTCAGCATCGTCGGTAAAAACGGTGCCGGTAAAACAACATTGGCTTCGATAATCTGCGGTTTTATTCAACCGGATCAAGGGAAGATCCTTATGAATGGGGAAGATTTATCCAAATATACAATTTCCGAAAGAGCTGAAAAAATCGGGATTGTGATGCAGAATCCAAACCAGATGATTTCAAAGACGATGATTTTTGATGAAGTTGCTTTGGGGTTACAGGTACGGAACATACCTGAAGAAGAAATTAAACAAAGAGTGTATGATGTTTTGAAAATCTGTGGTCTGTATGAATTCAGAAACTGGCCTGTCAGTGCATTGAGCTTCGGACAGAAGAAGCGTGTCAGCATAGCTGCTATTCTGGTATTAAACCCGCAGATTCTGATTCTGGATGAACCGACTGCAGGACAGGATTATCATCATTATTCAGAGATTATGGAATTTTTAAAAGAATTAAATGACAACGGGCAGACGATTATCATGATAACCCATGATATGCATTTGATGCTGGAATATACAGACCGTGCGATTGTGATTACTGAAGGAAAAAAACTGGCAGATGAAAAAGCATTTGCGGTATTGTGTGATCCGGAATTAACAGAAAAAGCAAATCTGAAAGAGACTTCGTTGTTTGAACTGGCAAAAAAGACAGATATTTCTGAACCATTGGAGTTTGTTGAATGCTTCATACATTATGATAGAAAGGAAAGAGAAAATGAAGGTTAAACTGTTTTCATACAGCCAGCTGGATACGTTTGTACATCGTTTAAGCGGTGTATCAAAACTGTTCTGTTTTCTTTTCCTGACTTCTGCAATCATGCTGACATATGACATTCGTATAATTATTTGTATTCTGGTTTTGTCTCTGGTTATGATGAAGATCTCTAAAATACAGTTTAAACAGATCAAGACAATGCTGATTTATGTAGGAATATTTCTTTTGTTTAACTTTGTTCTGACATTTGTGATTGAACCGGAATACGGCGTCAAAATATATGGTACAAGACATGTCTTGTTTTCTATAGCCGGACCATATACTGTTACACAGGAACAATTGTTTTATCAGGTTACCAAATTCATGAAGTATCTGTCTGTCATTCCGCTGGGCATCATATTTGTATTAACGACCAATCCCAGTGAATTTGCATCTTCATTGAACGGAGTAGGCGTAAGCTATAAAATATGCACTGCATTGTCATTGACATTGAGATATTTCCCGGATGTTGCAAGAGATTACAGCCAGATTTCTCTGGCTCAACAGGCAAGAGGCATAGAGATGTCTGCCAAAGCGAAATTCACAGACCGTATTAAAAGAGTAGCTGCTATATTAATTCCGCTGATTATGACGACTATGGATCGTGTGGAATTAATATCCAATGCCATGGATTTGCGAGGCTATGGAAAACATAAGAAAAGAACATGGTATTCACAAAAGCCATTGAAGACAGCAGACTATATTTCCATGGCTGTTTCATTGCTGATTCTGATAGGATCGCTGTTTGTACGGTTTTATATCAATCATAGCATGTTCTATAATCCGTTTATTTAAGGGGGTATAAATGAATAACGAAGTATTGCCGATTCTGGTCTTTCAAACCGATTTTACATATCTTGAGGGGGCTGTTGCTTCCATGTATGGTGTTGTACGATCTGTCAGCAGGGATGTGGAAATTATTACCGCAAGTCATGACTTGCCGCAATATGATATCTGGAGTGCATCTTACAGACTCCAACAATACATGGAGTTTTGGCCGAAAGGAACGGTATTTGTATCCGTCGTGGATCCCGGCGTTGGCACCGCAAGAAAGGCTTGTGTCGCTTTAACGAAAGACGGCTATTATGTCGTGACGCCGGATAACGGCACACTGACGCATGTCAAGCTGGCCCATGGCATTCAGGAAATCCGAGAGATTGATGAAACAATCAACCGTCTGAATTCTACCAGGGGAACATCCGTATTCCATGGAAGGGATTTGTTTGGCTATTGCGGAGCAAGATTAGCTGCCGGAATAATTACCTATGAACAGGTTGGGCAGAAATATGATCCAAAAGACATTGTTACCTTTGACATTGTCAAACCGGCTGTTGCAGAGGGAAGAATAAAAGGAATCATCGAAATTGATGATCCGAATTTTGGTAATGCATGGACGAATATTCCTCTTGAAGAGATGGAGAAAGCAGGTTTTGTCTATGGCGAAGATATTCATGTCATTATTGAAAAAGAAGGTAAGGTTGTGTATGACCGCAATACACGTTTTGCCAGAACATTCGGTGATGTAGAGAAAGGTGAACCTGTTCTCTACAACAATGAACAGATGCATGTTTCATTTGCCTTGTCACAGGGAAATTTCATGAAGACATACGGCATCACTTTCGGCCCGGATCATCTGGTAACTTTGGAGAAAAAACATGTCTGATGTAAATGGATTATTGGTTTTACAAAGTGATTTCGGCCTGGTAGATGGCGCTGTTGCCGCAATGATCGGTGTTGCTTTATCCGTTGATGAGAATTTAAAAATATATAACCTGACACATGAAATACCGCCATTTGATACTTTTGAAGCTTCCTATAGGTTATTGCAGGCTGTTCCGTACTGGCCGGAAGGAACGGTATTTGTTTCCGTGATTGATCCGGGGGTCGGAAGCTCAAGAAGCTCGCTTGTGGCTAAAACAAGCAGAGGACAATATATTGTGACACCGGATAACGGCTCTTTAAGCCATGTGGCCAGGGTGCTGGGTTTTACGGAAGTCAGGGAAATATCTGAAGAAGTCGGCAGAAGAAAAAGCGCAGGGCATTCTCAGACATTTCATGGCAGGGATATCTATTCTTATACCGGGGCTTTGTTAGCTTCCGGACAGGTTTCATTTGAAGAAATCGGAAAAGTTGTGCCGATGGAAAATATCATCCTTTTGGAGGACATGTATCCGCAAATTGAAGCAGATAAAATCACCGGAACAATTGAAACACTGGACGTTCGGTTTGGATCGTTATGGACAAATATTTCCCTTGAGGATTTTCAAAAACTGGAAATTCAACAGGGAGAACCGGTTGATGTCTCCATTTATAAAGAGAATATCCGTCTTTATCATTCTTTTGTTCCTTACGGATTAACTTTTGCGGATGTAGAAATCGGAGAACCGCTGGTATATCTGAATTCCATGGATCATATCGGCATTGCGATCAATCAGGGAAATTTTGCAAGAGCGTACAATATCGGCACAAGAAGGCCATGGCGTGTTGTTTTGGCGAAAATGCAGAAATAGAAAAAGTCACCTCATGGTGACTTTTTAAAAACTCCAGTTATGCTTGATCCATGCTTTAGATATATCCACAGCAGCCTGTTCCATCTCTTTGGCTTCATCTGCCGTAAAACGGTTTTTCTCAGGCGAATCCAGGTCAATCTCTCCGATGACTTCATCATTCAAAATGATTGGTACGCATAATTCACTGCGGCTGTCACTGTCACAGGCAATATGTCCCGGAAAAGAGAGAACATCATCGATTTTTTGTGTCTCTTTATCTCTGTAACATTTACCGCATACACCTTTGTCAAAAGGAATATGCGTACAGGCAACTTTTCCCTGGAATGGTCCTAAGACCAATTCATTGTTTTTGGTGAAATAGAATCCTGCCCAGTTCAAGCGGTCATAGTTTGTTTTGATGCATGCAGAAACATTGCTGAAAGCTGCAATCATATCCTCTTCTTCAAGAAGTGAGCGGATTTGAGCGTTAATAAACTGATTCATCAGATCTGTGCAATGTCTTCCTGGGTAAGAATCTTCAGGCCTTTAGCTGCCAATTTCGGTTCGGCAATTGCGACATCGCTGATTCTGAAAATCATGCCTGCACTTTTTGCTTCTTTGCCGATGATGAAGGAATACATGTAATCGATATTGACATCTTCATCCGCAAATGTCTGCAGCATTTTATCAAGGCTTCCCGGTTCATCGGAAACTTCTACCGCAAGGACGGAATTGATGCTTGTCACAAAGTCAGCTTCTTTCAGAATATTTACAGCGTTAAATGTATCATCAACGATAATACGTGCAATGCCGTATTCTTTTGTCTCAGCAAGAGAGATAGCACGTAAATCAACATGATTCTGTGCAAGGATGCTGGTCATTTTTTTCAATGTTCCGGGTTTATTGACAAGGAACACAGATATTTGTTTTAAACTCATGAGAATCCTCCGTATTAAATTTTTCTCTTATCAATTACACGAACGGCTTTGCCTTCGCTTCTGGCAATTGTCTTAGGTGCTACAAGTGTAACTTTAGCCTTGAGGCCGAGAATAGATCTGAGACCGTCAACCAGTACTTTCTGACGATCGGCAATTTCACCGAGATTATCTGTGAACATTTCCGGTGTCATCTCAACCTGTACTTCGAATGTATCTGTATTGTTAATACGATCGACAATAATCTGATAGTTCGCGGCATAGCCGTTATTCAGCAATACTGTTTCAATCTGGCTTGGGAATACGTTGACACCGCGGATAATCAACATGTCATCGGTTCTTCCCTTTGGCTTCTTCATACGTACATGTGTTCTTCCGCAAGAACATTTTTCATGTGTCAATACACAGATGTCTCTAGTGCGATAACGGATTAACGGGAAAGCTTCTTTATCCAAGCATGTGAATACGAGTTCACCCGGCTCGCCATCCGGAAGCACTTCCTCTGTATCCGGATCGATAATTTCCGGAATAAAGTGGTCTTCATTAATGTGCATGCCCTGTTGTGCAGAACATTCAAAAGCTACACCGGGACCGGAAATCTCAGTTAATCCATAGATATCATATGCTTTGATGCCCAATGTTTTTTCGATATCGTGACGCATTTCTTCAGACCATGCTTCAGCACCGAAAATACCTGCTTTCAAAGGAATGTCATCCGGACCGTAGCCCATTTCCTTCATTCTTTCGCCCAAATAAGCAGCATAACTTGGGGTGCAGCAGAGAATGGTAGCTTGCAGATCCATGATAAACATGATCTGACGGTCTGTATTGCCTGAGCTTGTCGGAACAGTTAAACAGCCGACTTTGTGAGATCCGCCATTAAGACCGGGACCGCCTGTGAATAATCCATATCCATAGGAAATTTGGCAGACATCTTCATTTGTTCCGCCTGCAGCTGTAATCGCTCTTGCACAGCAATCTTCCCAAAGGTCGATGTCGTGTTGTGTGTAGAAGGAAACAACTCTCTTTCCGGTTGTACCTGAAGTGGATTGAATTCTGACACAATCCTTTAATGGTTTTCCTAATAAGCCGTACGGATACTGGTCTTTGAGGTCGTCTTTGGAAATAAACGGAAGTTTATGGAGGTCATCTGCAGATTTGATGTCATCCGGTGTTAAACCTTTTGCCTCCATCTTTTTCCTGTAGTACGGAACATCATTCCATACATGTTGTACCTGCTTTACGAGTCGCTCATCCTGGATCGCTTTGATCGTTTCACGACTCGCGCATTCAATTTCTTCCTGATAATACCTTTCCATAATTTTGTCTCCTTACTATATTAACTCAGGCGTTTTTCCCCAATGCAAATGCTTTTTTGTTGATTTCAAGGAAAGCTGGTTTGACAAGAGCTTCCAATGCTTTCATCCATTCTTCTTCAGGAATATCGAAGTAATGTGATAATCTTCCTAAAAGAACGATGTTTACGGCTTTAAGGGAACCGGCTTCTTCTGCCAGTTTCAGACAATCCAATGCATCTATTTTAGCACCTGTTGCCTTCATTTTTTCAATGATATTTTCCGGATATGTCATTGCACCTGTAATGACAGGCATCGGATCTACCTGTTGTGTATTTGTGACTATAATACCGTCTTCTTTGAGATAAGATAGCCATCTGGCAGCTTCTAATGCTTCAAAAGAAACGATGAAATCCGCTTCACCTTCATCAATGACAGGAGAATATACTTTATCCCCATAGCGGACATATGTAACGACACTTCCGCCACGCTGTGACATGCCATGGACTTCGGAGACCTTGACATCATAACCCTGTGAAAGAAGAAGCTGTCCGAGGAGCTTGCTGGCAAGAAGGGAACCCTGTCCGCCAACACCTACGATCATGATATTCTTTGTTTCCATTATTTTGCCTCCTTTGTCTGTAATGCACCGAAGTGGCACAACTGGCTGCATACTTCGCAACCAACGCATAATGTGTTATCAATACATGCTTTTCCGTTTTTGATGGAAATCGCCGGACAGCCGATCCTCATACAGGATTTGCATCCCACACATTTATTTGTATCGACAATCAGCGGTGGATTGTGTTTGACATATTTCAATAATGCACACGGCCTTCTGGAAATGATGACGGATGGTTCTGCCACAGCCAGTTCTTCCTTGATCGCTGTGTCGCATTCTTTCAGGTTGTATGGATCAACAACTCTGACACGATTGAATCCCATTGCCTTGCATAATGCTTCAAGATTGATCTTTCCTGCCGGATCGCCTTTAATATTGTATCCGGTTGTCGGATTCTGCTGATGTCCAGTCATGCCTGTGATGGAGTTATCGAGGATGATGACAGTGGAATTGGACTGGTTATAGGCAATATTGGCTAAACCTGTCATGCCGGAGTGCATAAAGGTTGAATCGCCGATCACTGCAACAGTTTTGCCTTCGCTCTTTTCACCTAAAGCTTTATTGAAGCCATGAAGTGAGCTGATGGATGCACCCATGCACAATGTTGTTTCAATCGCACCAAGAGGAGCAACAGCACCTAATGTATAACAGCCGATATCACCCAGTACGGTGCATTTGTTCTGCTTGAGTGTATAGAACATGCCTCTGTGTGGGCAACCTGCACACATAACCGGAGGACGTGGCGGAATAGCCTCATCCAGCTTTCTTCCCTGCGGAACAGTTTTGCCCAATGCTTTGGCAATCAGATTCTGGGAGAATTCTCCGCAGATCGGCAGAATATCTTTTCCGGAAACTTCTAATCCTAAGGACCTGACATGGTTTTCAATAATCGGATCGAGTTCTTCCACAACTACCAGCTTATCAACCTTTTCTGCAAAGTCGCGGATCAGTTTTTCCGGAAGAGGGTTTGCGATACCTAGCTTCAATACACTTGCGGAATCACCGAATACTTCCTTGACATATTGATAAGAGGTGGAAGAGGTAATGATACCCAAAGAAGTATCACCCATCTCTACTCTGTTCAATGGTGATGTTTCCGCATAAGCAATCAGATCTTTTGTTCTCTGTTCAACGATCGGATGTCTCTTTATTGCGTTGCCGGGCATCATAACATACTTGGCAATGTTCTTCTCATATTCTTTTTCAGGTACAATTCTTTCGCTCTCACTTACCAGGGATTGAGAGTGGGCAACTCTGGTGCACATCTTGATCAGTACCGGTGTATCAAACTTTTCAGATATTTCATAAGCCAGTTTGGTAAACTCTAATGCTTCTTTAGAATCGGATGGTTCCAGCATCGGCACTTTAGCTGCGATTGCGTGATGACGGCTGTCCTGTTCATTTTGTGAGGAGTGCATTCCGGCATCATCAGCTACAGTAATCACAAGACCTGCATTGACACCGGTGTAGGACATCGTATAAAGAGGGTCTGCAGCAACATTCAGACCGACGTGTTTCTGGGCACAGAATGATCTTTTTCCGGCAAGGCTTGCACCGAAAGCAGCTTCCATAGCGACCTTCTCATTTGGAGCCCATTCACAATAGATTTCATCATATAGGACAGCTTCTTCTGTAATCTCTGTGCTTGGTGTTCCCGGATAGCTGGAGATAAAGCAGACACCTGCTTCATATAAACCTCTGGCGATTGCTTTGTTTCCAAGCATCAGAACTTTGTTTTCATTGCTCTTTTCCATAATTTCTCCTATTTTTTCAAATATTCCTAATAATATTAAAACGATATGGTTGATAATTCAACCTTTTAATGTTACAATGCGTTAACGCACTAAATTATTTTAGGCAGTAATTGTCAAAAGGAGAAGGAAAATGCCTATTACAGACCTACTAGAAAAAAACAGTAAATTATATGGGAATGAAGTTGCCCTTGTGGAGATCAATCCGGAACTAAAAGAGGAGCAGAGGGTAACATGGAAGGAATATGAATTGATTCAGCCGACTTCAAGCGCTTTTTACAGAAGACAAATCACATGGTCAGTATTTGATGAAAAAGCAAACCGTGTTGCCAATATGCTTTTGGACAGGGGCATCTCAAAAGGACAGAAATGTTCAATTCTTTTGATGAACTGTTTGGAATGGTTGCCGATTTACTTTGGTATTTTAAAAGCCGGAGCAATTGCTGTACCATTAAACTTCCGTTTTACATCAGAAGAAATTCAATATTGTCTGGATGCCTCCGATGCAGATGTTTTGTTTTACGGACCTGAATTCATAGGACGTATTGAAAATATTGCCGAATCCATCAAGTCTACCACTCTGTTATATTATGTCGGTGATCAGTGCCCTGCATATGCAGAAGATTATTATCGCCAGGTCACCAACTGTTCATCACTTGCACCGAAGATTCTTGTGCAGGATACAGATGACGGTGCAATCTATTTTTCATCCGGTACAACCGGCTTTCCTAAAGCAATCCTTTTAAAACATGAAGCTTTGATGCAGTCTGCAAGAATGGAAGCAATTCATCATGAAACCACAAAAGAAGATACATTCCTGTGTATTCCTCCTCTGTACCATACCGGTGCTAAAATGCACTGGTTCGGCTCCTTGTATACAGGAAGCCGTGCCGTTATCCTGAAAGGAAATTCTCCTAAGGCAATACTCAGTGCCGTATCCAATGAAGAATGTACAATTGTCTGGCTCTTGGTTCCATGGGCACAGGATATCCTTGCAGCTATTGAATCCGGAAATATCAATCTGAATGATTATAAAGTTTCTCAATGGAGATTAATGCATATCGGCGCACAGCCCGTACCGCCGAGCCTGATCAAACACTGGCTGAAATATTTCCCAAATCATAAATATGATACTAACTATGGCTTATCTGAATCTACAGGACCTGGTTGTGTACATCTCGGTATGGAAAATATTCATAAAGTCGGTGCAATCGGTGTACCGGGTTATGGCTGGAGAACAAAAATCGTTGATGAGCAGAATAACCCTGTCAAACAAGGTGATGTCGGTGAGCTTTGCGTAAAAGGTCCCGGTGTCATGGTTGAATATTATAAAAATCCTGAGGCAACTGCAGAAGTATTGGAAAACGGCTGGTTACATACAGGAGACATGGCGATGCTGGATGAAGATGGTTTTATCTTCCTTGTTGACAGAAAGAAAGATGTCATTATCACCGGTGGTGAAAACCTGTATCCGGTACAGATTGAATCCTTCCTGATGACCAATAATAAGATTCATGATGCAGCTGTCATCGGCTTGCCGGATGAAAGACTCGGCGAAATTGCCGCAGCAATTGTTCAGGTGAAAGAAGGCATGGAACTTTCTGAAGATGAGCTGAACCAATTCTGCCGTGAACTGCCAAGGTACAAACGTCCGCGCAAGATTATCTTTGCACCTGTCATTCGTAATGCAACAGGCAAGATTGATAAAGTCAAACTCCGTGAGATGTATGGCGGGACAAGACTGGTTGAAAAACAAAATAAATCATAAGTAAAAAATGGCATTATAAACCGGTCCCGAGGTCAAGTGCCTAAGTTTGACAGTTTGAAAATCTGATAGAAGCACAGATCCCTGCCGGATTTCATGGCAGTAAGGTCTGTGCTTTTCAATGATTTCTATAGGCCAACAATGAAAACAACTGCAGCTTGAACGCAGTCAGAAAATGCGGTTTGCGTGCCTTTTTCTTACACTTAATAATACAAACCGTAATTGGCTAAGACATATTTTTCAAAAAGAGGAAGAGTAAAATATACATAGCCGTGTGTATCCCCATTGATAATTCCTTTTCGTATCAGCCTTGTGCGGTATGGAGTGAACTGGAAAGAATCCATTTTTAAAACAGAACGAATGTTTTGTATTTTCCCATCTTTTGATTGCGCTATCGCATATGTGACCTCACGATCTTTTTGAGACAGTTCAGACCAGATTTTCTCATAAGCATTTTCTTCTAAATATTGTTGTGCCAGTGTTACAGCTTCTTCGTTAAATGCTTTTTCCTGATAAACATAATAGCCAAATACCTGAAATGCGAAAGAATACCCTTTTGTAAGCCTTGCCAGTTCCAAGGCACTGTCTATATCAAGCGGCAGATTTTTCTTATAATTTGCGGCCATGGTACTGACGCTTAAAGGGGAAAGATGTATTTTCGGTGCACGATACAAAAAGGTCAGGCTTTTTTCATTTTGTAATTCATATATTTGTTCGTATAAGCCGGTCATCAATAAGAAAACAGGCAGGTCTTGTCTTGCCAGTATTTGAAACAAACTGGCAAATTTACGCATATATGTGTTATTGGCTGCTTCATCGACTGTAATTAAGACCTTTTTGTGGTTTTTCTTCAAACTTTCAAACATGCGGGTTAAGGCTGTCTGCAAGCTTGTGACAGGACTTTCACCTTGTAATTCAATGCCTAACCCTAAAAAGGAAAGATTGATTTTGGCAGATCGAAACAGACGTGAAAGGGTTGTATCGCTTGTCAGCTGTGAAGCTAATGATTGAATCATATCATCTTCAGAACTGAGATCAATAACGATCCAGCCTTTTTGCTTTCTGAAAAACCGAGCTGCCTCAGTCAGTAAAACGGTTTTACCCGAACCGTGAATACCTGTAATAATATATACCTGCTGGTTAGGGGGATCTGCCATAAATGTGCCTGTGATCAAATCAGCCTGAGATGTGCGTGAAATAAATTGATTTGGCAGTTTTCCAAACATAAGTGTATAGGGATTGGCTTTGGATGAAGAAGTATTCATAAGTTGTCTCCTTGTTTACAGTTCTTTACAGTTTAATATTTCTTTTACAGTTCTTTACAGTTTTATGCAATCTCATACTGATTATAAACATATAAAAATCACCTTTCGGTGATTTTATTCTTCGTAATATATTCCTTGCGGATTGAGTATCTTTTCAAAGATATATTTGCCCATGCCGTCTTCCTGTACGCCATATTCCGTTACATCATCAGCTAATGCTTTTGTTGCATCGGCACCGTTTGCCATGCAGACACCCCAGCCTGCTTCTTTGACCAGGGCATTGTCATTTTCGGCATCTCCGAAGGTAAGAATATTTTCGATCGGAACATTGTTTTTCTCGGCAAATTTATGTAAAGCTACACCTTTATCAATGCGTTTATCCATAAATTCTATAATACCCGGATAGGTTATCACATATTGTATCTTCTCCGGAAGATCTGCATTTTTGATGAATTCAAGAATCCTTTCGCCTTCTTCAGGAGGATAGCGGAACTGTACTTTGGCGTTTGGATGCCGGTACATTCTGTCCGGGAATGGTGATATAACAACTTCCTGCATGTTTCTTAAGGAGCTGGCTGCTACAAGATCATCCCATCTTTGTGCTATTAACTGACTGTTTTCATAAATCTGGGCATTGAGATTTAACGGTGCAAGTTTCTCCAGAATCAATTTGATATCCTTTTCCCACAGAGGATAGAACATTTCAACTTCATCATGCCAGCGGTCCCAGAGATGACCTCCGTTTGCGCCGATTAATACATCGTATTCCCAGTCCAGTCCCCATCTTTGTGCATAGCCTTTTGTATAATTATCTACAGGCCTTCCAGTAGCAAGACCCATGATGACACCTTGATCGTGAAGAATATCGATGGCTTTTCTCGTATAGGGAAGTATAATTCCGCCCTTAACAACTAAAGTACCGTCAATATCCACGATTAACGCTTTAACTTTTTTGATCATAGTCAGATTCCTTTCTGTTCATATATTGTAATTATCGCTTTAAAAGAGTTTTTTTGTTTGTGTTTCTTTCTATTTATACTTTACCATAGTCAACAGGATTTTACATCATGAAAAACATATCGTAAAAAGAAATTGTACAACACGGATGATGCACATACAGACATATATATCATTAAGATGATGAAAGCGTTTGAAAGAAATGAAAAGAATACTTGTTTTTCTGAAAATATTTTTTATAATTATTTCAATATACTCTTCGGAGTATATTTCGTATGAAATATAGGAGGAAAGTTTCATGAGTACGATCAGAATCAGTGACATCACGCTTAAACAAAAAGCAGCAGAAATTCTATCTTTTAAGGAAAAGATTGAACTCGTCAAGCTAGTGGACAAATTGCACGTGGATGTCATTGAGCTTACCGGGATCAGACAAGTGAAAGCAGACAGCCTATTTATCAAAACCGTTTGTCAGACCGTCAGCGAAAGCACAATCTGTGTTGAAGCACTGCCGGACAAATATAATATCGATACAACATGGAAGGCTTTACAGAATGCCCATAAAGCAAGATTGCAGATTTCGGCACCTGTCAGTCTTGTCCAGATGGAATATTTAAATCATAAAAAACCCGAAGCAGTCATCAAAGATGTCGTGGAAGCAGTTTCTTATGCAAAGACATTGACGGATGATGTGGAATTCAAAGCGGTTGACGCAACCAGAAGCGAGAAGGAATTCCTGTATGATATTCTGAATAAGGCGGTTGATGCCGGTGCAACAACCGTAACAGTATGCGATACAGCAGGCAATATGCTCCCACAGGAATTCGGTGCATTTATTGAAGAAATCCATCAGAATGTGGATTTGAAGGAGTGCGTCCTCGGCGTTTCGTGCAATGATGAAATGGCAATGGCGGATGCATGCAGTGTTGCAGCTATGATTGCCGGCAGCAAGGAAGTCAAGGTTTCCATTTATCCGGATGGGAATGCATCATTAAAGAATGTAGCATCTATTCTGCAGAAGAAGGGATCTGAATATGATCTTGTTTCCAATATCCGTACAGTTGAACTGAAGAGAATCTGTGAGACGGCAACAAGGATGTTTACCGATACGCGTTCCAAGACTTCTCCGTTTGACACCGGTGTCAGGGAAAGCGGATTTGAAAGATACTTTACAATCAATGATGATATAACTGCTATCATCAAGGAAACTGAGAAACTCGGCTATGATCTTATGGAAGAAGATCAGATCCGCGTTTATGAGGAGTTTAAAAATATCGCTGCAAAGAAAGACCAGGTTTCCGAGAAGGAAATCGATGCCATTGTCGCATCGA
The DNA here is from genome assembly GCA_902766005.1 of uncultured Erysipelotrichaceae bacterium. Classification (GTDB taxonomy): domain Bacteria; phylum Bacillota_I; class Bacilli_A; order Erysipelotrichales; family Erysipelotrichaceae; genus Bulleidia. The sequence goes on from CACXCB010000087.1 coordinate 33,170, forward strand.
ATGCTTTGCAGGTACCTGCAACATATGAAATTGAAAATTATATTATCAATTGCTGTAACGTTTTCTCTGCCAGTGCACATCTGCGCCTGAAAAAGAACGGCAGTTTGTTAGAGAGCGTTGCAATTGGTGACGGACCTGTCGATGCAGCTTTCCTGGCTGTTGAACAGATTGTCGGCATGCATTATGAACTGGATGATTTCCAGATTCGTGCTGTCACGGAAGGAAGAGAAGCGATGGGTGAGACGATTGTCAAATTGAGATCCAAGGGAAGAATTTATTCCGGCAGGGGTCTTGCTACAGATATCGTCGGATCCAGTATCAGTGCTTATGTGAATGCATTAAACAAGATTGTTTATGAGGAGGCAGAATGAAACTCTCATTTTCCACAAGAGGGTGGTCATCTTTTCCTTTCGAAGAGCTGAAAGACATAGCCTCTGAGATGCATTTTAACGGCTTTGAATTATATGATCTTTTCAAACATCAGGAAGATCTGGAAAAGGGAAGACCTCTGCACAAGTACAATATTGCTGCATCGATGCGCACATTGCGTGATAAGGGATTGGAAATTCCCAATCTCGATACATCCCTTGATCTTGGCAAACCGGAATCTTTGGAAAAGCTGGAATGGACCATTGAACTGGCCGGTTCCATGCATGTTCCTCGTGTCAGCTGTGAGGTTATGACGGATGCAGAAGATGTGGTAAAAGAATCACTGACAAAATTGATCCCACTTGCCAAAAAAGCAGAAGTCATTATCCTGATTAAGACAAGAGGAATCTATGTAGATACAAAGAGACTCGAAAATCTGCTTGATGAATTCGCAGATGATTCCTTAGGTGTTCTCTGGGATCTGCATCATCCGTATCTCGATCATCATGAAGACCCGGATCAGACCATCAAGAATCTCGGTGGTTACGTACAGCTTGTCCATATCAGGGATATCGGTGAAGACGGGGCGTATACAATTATCGGTGAGGGCATTTTGCCGATCAAAGAAATGATGCGTGCTTTATCTTCTATAGACTATGATGGATTTGTCTCGTTTGAGTGGAAGCCTGAATGGGTAAAAGATGTACAGGATTATACCTTCCTGTTCCCGCATTTTATCAGCTACATGAATCAGTTTGAAAATCGTCGAAGCAACCGCAGGAAACTGTATCTGAATCATGACGGCACCGGAGAATATATTTGGAAAAAGGATGAACTGATTGATCTGACTTTCCCGCAGGTCTTGGATAGAGTCGTAGAAGAATTCCCGAACCAGTATGCATTTAAATACACAACCTTGGATTATACAAGAACATATGAGGAATTCCGGGAAGATGTCGATAATTTTGCCAGAGCACTTGTTTCTCTTGGCGTAAAGGCCGGCAGCAAGGTTGCTATTTGGGCGACAAATGTACCTGCATGGTACATCACATTCTGGGCAACTACCAAAATCGGTGCTGTATTGGTAACCGTCAATACAGCATATAAGATCCATGAGGCGGAGTACCTGTTCCGCCAGTCTGATACGCATACGCTGGTCATGATTGAATCTGCCCTGGATTCCAATTACAGAGAGATTATCAAAGAACTCTGTCCGGAGTTGGAAACCCATACGCCGGGAGAACCTTTGCATGCAAGAAAGCTTCCTTTCTTGCGAAATGTCATTACGGTTGGCTTCCGGGAAAAAGGCTGTCTGACCTTTGAAGAAGCAATGGCCAGAAGCAATATGGTACCGAAAGAAAAGATCCTGTGGATGGCTTCCCAAGTCAAAAGCGGTGATGTCTGCAATATGCAGTATACTTCCGGAACAACCGGCTTTCCAAAGGGTGTCATGCTGACACATTACAACGTCGTCAATAACGGCAAATGTATCGGTGACAGAATGGGACTGAGTACAGCAGATAGAATGATGATTCAGGTACCGATGTTCCATTGCTTCGGCATGGTATTATCCATGACATCTTCTGTTACACATGGCGTAACGATGAGCCCAATGCCGTATTTCAGTGCCAAGGCATCATTAGCTTGCATCAACCAGGAAAAGATTACCTGCTTCAATGGTGTTCCTACAATGTTCATTGCGATGTTCAACCATCCAAACTACAGAAAGACGGACTTCTCCTACATGCGTACAGGCATTATGGCCGGATCGGGATGTCCGCCGGAACTCATGAAAAGAGCTGCACAGCCGGATGAGATGCATATGGTCGGTATTGTTTCCGTATATGGACAGACAGAGTCTTCCCCGGGAAGCACGATGTCTGCATGGACAGATCCTTTGGATCTCAGAACGGAAACCGTCGGATATGCTTTCCCGCATGTACAATGCAAGATCATCGATCCGGAAACCGGAGAAGAAGTCGGACCGGGCATCAATGGTGAATTCTGTTCCCGTGGTTATAACACAATGAAAGGCTATTATAAAATGCCTGATGCAACCAGGGAAACAGTTGATGCGGAAGGATGGCTGCATTCCGGTGATATCGCCTGCATGGATGAAGACGGCAACTACAAGATTACCGGAAGATTAAAGGATATGATCATCCGTGGCGGAGAGAACCTGTACCCGAAAGAAATCGAGGAATTTATCTATACACATCCGATGGTAAAGGATGTCCAGGTTATCGGCGTACCGGATAAGCGGTATGGCGAAGAAGCCTGTGCCATGATTGTTCTGAAGGAAGGTGCAGAGATTACCGTGGATGAAATGCGTGCATTCATCGTTTCCCGTTTGGCAAGGCATAAAGTACCGAAGTACATTGAATTCACAGATGGATTCCCGATGAATGCTGCAGGCAAAGTGTTGAAATACAAGATGCGTGAAGACGCGATCAAACGATATGGCTTAGAGTAAAAGGCACCAATTGGTGTCTTTTATTATTGCCAATGTTAGTTGTTATATATAACTAACTGTGGTATTCTCGGGAAAGAGGTGAAACTATGGGATTATTCAAGAAATATTTCAATCAGACAAGAAAACCGGAAGGCATTTTGGGAAAGATCATGATCAACGGCATGAATGGAGGCCATGCAAAGATGGCAGAATGGGGCATGAGCTTTCTTGGCACATTGATTGCCCCACACGAGATTGTTGATCTCGGCTGTGGGGGAGGAGGAAATGTTGAAAGGCTATTGACAAAATATCCTGTTGCCTATGTGTCTGGGATTGATTATTCATCATTGTCTGTGGAAAAGACGAAAAAATTGAATCATAAAGCCATAGCTGAGGGAAGATGCACGGTTGCACAGGATGATGTTTCTGATCTGCATCTGGAAGAAAACAAATATGATATGGCTACGGCTTTTGAAACGATATACTTCTGGCCGGGTTTGGAGAAATGCTTCGGACAGGTTGCAAAGATTTTGAAGCCCAACGGGTATTTTGTGATTGTTAATGAATCGGATGGCATGGACCGGGCGAGTCTGCAGTTTGAAAAAATCATCGATGGCATGAAATGCTATAAAGCGGAAGAAATACAAAATGCTTTGGAGAAAAGCGGTTTTTCCATTGTTCAGATCTGTCATCATGAAAGTAAGCCATGGATTACGGTGATTGCAAGAAAAAAGAACTAATCAACAAATGAAAAAAACTTTCAGAAAATAGTGAAGAAAAAGATTGACAAACATTTGAAAAAAGAATTATTATTTTACCGTTACACAAGTAAAAGCTGTGATGAAGACGGTTTGGATAAGTAACTTACAGAGAGCCGGTGGCTGGTGTGAACCGGTAGTGATGATCCTGAAAACCCATCCCTTCTGAGCTGAAGATCCGAAAGCACATGCAAGTAGATATCTTCCGTAGCGCTACGTTAAAGGCGAAAGGATTGATGGATCCTGATGAGAGGCTTGTATAAGCAAATTGAGTGGTACCGCGGGTGAATGATTGCACTCGTCTCAATGATGTTGAGACGAGTGCTTTTTCGTCTCATAGGGGTGAAAGGGGTAAGGAACATGACACCTGTAGAAAACGACTTGATGGTTATAGCACAAAGAATTCATGAGCTCAGAGAAGTATCGGGATTCACGCCTGCCGAAATGGCTGCCAAAACAGAAGTCAGCCAGGCACAGTATCTGGCATACGAATCCGGTAAACAGGATTTGCCATTTACATTTATTCATAAATGTGCTCTGGTATTCAATGTAGGCATCAGTGACATCCTTGAAGGACAAAGCCCGAGACTGACTTCCTATACAGTGACAAGAAAGGGCAGAAGGTCCAACACTGTCAGGGAAGATGGTATTGAGATCCAGAACATGGCTCCGATGTTTTTGAACAAGAAAGCTGAGCCGTATTATGTCAAGTATGAATACGATGAATCACTTCTGGATAAGCCAATTCATTTAACCAAGCATGCAGGACAGGAATTTGACTTTGTCATCAGCGGAAGAATGAAAGTCCAGGTGGGTGACAATATCGAATATCTGAGTGAGGGTGACAGTATTTACTACAACAGCTCTACACCGCATGGCATGATTGCGGTTGATGAAAGAGACTGTCTGTTTGTCGCAATTGTCATTCCGGGCAATGATACACAGGAAACCCAGATCCGCAACACATTTATTCCTTCCCGTGCAACAAAGGAAAAGCTTGTCTGTGATAGCTTTGTTGAGACAAAGGAAGATGAAAACGGCAAGCTGACAGAAATCAATTTTATAAATGAAGACCGCTTCAATTTCGCTTTTGATGTCGTGGATGCAATTGCCAAGAAGGAACCTGACAAACTGGCAATGATTCATATCTCCAATGATATGACCGAAAGACATTTCACCTTCAGGGATATGAAGAGGGCTTCGGCGCAATGCGCCAACTATTTCAGGGCTCTCGGTATCCAGAAGGGTGACAGGGTCATGGTTGTTTTGAAGCGTCATTATCAGTTCTGGTTTACAATGCTTGCATTGCATAAGATCGGTGCGATTGCGATACCGGCCACAAGCCAGTTACAAGCGCATGACTTTGAGTATCGTTTTGAGGCTGCAGGTGTCAGTGCAATTGTTGCAACTGTATACGATGATGTGCCAAATCAGGTTGAATTAGCGGAAAAGACAGCTGGACCTCTTGCGGTAAAGATCCTGGTAGGCGAACATAACCGGGGAAAACGTGAAGGATGGCATGATTTCAACGAAGAATATGGATTGTACAGCACACATTTCTATCGTACATCTAACACACCGTGCGGTGATGATACGCAGCTTATGTTCTTCACTTCCGGTACAACCGGATATCCGAAGATTGCAGAACATTCCTGCAAATATGCATTGGGGCATTATATTACAGCGAAATACTGGCATGGTGTAAGCGACGATGGTCTGCATTTCACTATCTCGGATACTGGATGGGGCAAGGCTTTATGGGGTAAGTTCTATGGACAATGGCTGCAGGAAGGCGCTGTATTCACATATGACTTTGACAGATTTAATGCTGCAACAATCCTGCCGATGTTTGCCAAATACAATATCACCACATTCTGCGCACCTCCGACAATCCTTCGTATGTTAATTAAAGAAGATATTTCCAAGTACGATCTTTCCTCCATTAAACATATGACAACAGCAGGAGAAGCTTTGAATCCTGAAGTATTCCGTCAATTCCAGAAGGCTACAGGCTTGGAAATCATGGAAGGCTTTGGACAGACAGAGACAACATTGAGCATCGGCAACCTGATCGGAGATACATATAAGCTTGGTTCCATGGGAAAACCTACGCCGTTATATGAAGTAGATCTGTTAGACAGAGACGGCAAGAAAGTGCCTGATGGCGAACCGGGTGAAATTGTCATTAAGACAAGTGACAAGATTCCTTGCGGACTGTTTAAAGGCTACTACAAAGATGAAGAAGCAACAGAAGAAGTCTGGCATGACGGCTATTATCATACAAGAGATGAAGCATGGCGTGATGAAGATGGATTCTATTGGTATGTAGGCCGCGTAGATGATGTCATCAAGTCTTCCGGCTACCGTATCGGCCCGTTTGAAATCGAAAGTGTTATCATGGAACTTCCGTATGTTCTTGAGTGCGGTGTCAGTGCCGAACCGGATGAACTCAGAGGCCAGGTAGTCAAGGCAAGCATTGTCCTTGTGAAAGGCGTTGAACCAAGTGCTGCACTGAAGAAGGAAATCCAGGATTACGTCAAACGGAATACAGCTCCATACAAATATCCCCGTATTGTTGTATTCAGGGATGAACTTCCGAAAACCATCAGTGGTAAAATCCAACGAAACAAGCTGTAACAGCTGAACAAAAAAGATGGATCGGCGAATTGAAAATGAAAAAAGTTTCATAAATTTCAGAAAAAAATGATTTGAAATGAAACATTTCTTTAATTATTTCGTTGTGAAATCCATGGTATTTGGTATAATACTAAACAAGCGATGAAGAGAAGTAGTAATTCTTTCATTGGATCTGGAGAGAGTTCGTGGCTGGTGGAAACGAATGGACAGTGGGAATGAAGTCGTCTCGGAGCTTGTATTTCTGAAATAACAGTAAGAGATACCGTTCATACACGTTACGTATTTGAGAAGCAAGCAAGGTGGTACCACGCAAAGGCGTCCTTACATGGATGCCTTTTATTTATTTAAATGGAGAGAGTGTTTATGGAGCTGATTACAGGATTGGATTACAAGATACAGGAGATGGCAGGCCGTATCAGGGAACTGAGGGAACTGGAAGGTTATACAGTTGAAGAGATGGCAGAAACTGCCGGTATTACACCGGAGGAATATGTTGCCTGCGAAAACGGCTTACAAGACCTGAACTTTACGGTAATCTATCGATGTGCATTGAAATTTGGGGTCAATGTTACGGATATTATTGAGGGTTACAGCCCAACCCTGAAGTCTTATACGTTAACCAGATCCGGATCCGGACAGAAGGTTTCCCAAGCGCATGGCATGACATATTACAATCTGGCTTATGCATTCCAGAACCGTATTGCCGAGCCGTTGTATGTCAGAAGCATTTATGATGAGGAAGCACAGAAGAAAGATATTGAACTGACAAGGCATTCCGGCCAAGAGCTGGATATTGTTGTGGAAGGTCATCTGAAAGTCCAGATCGGCGAGCATTCCGAAATCCTCGGCCCCGGTGACAGTATTTACTACAATTCCGATACACCTCACGGAATGATTGCGGTCAACGGCCAGGACTGTATCTTCTATGCCATTGTATTGAACCCTACGGGAGAACCGATTCCCGAACTGAAAGATTCACCGATCATCCAGGAGGAAATCGAAAGAATCGAAGATACAAAACAGCGTATCTGGCAGAAATATATTGATGTAACAGAAAACGACTATGGGACACCGACATCGATACGTTTCAAAAACATTCAGAATTTCAACTTCGGTTTTGACTTGGTTGATGCAATTGCCAGAAGGGATCCTGACAAGCTGGCAATGCTGCATGTATCAAAAGACAAGGAAGAAAGAAGATTTACTTTCCGTGATATTAAAAGAGCATCTTCGCAATGTGCCAACTACTTTAAAGCTTTAGGCATTAAAAAAGGCGACAGAGTCATGCTGGTACTGAAAAGGCATTATCAGTTCTGGTTTGCAATGATCGGTTTAAACAAACTTGGTGCAATTGCCATTCCGGCTACCAACCAGCTGGTTGAACATGACTTTGAATATCGTTTTAAGTCAGCAGGTGTAACAGCTATCATCTGTACGGCAGATGGTGATGTTGCTCACCAGGTGGATCTGGCTTGTGAAAAATACAATGGCATGAAGGTAAAGCTGATTGTCAATGGGGAAAGAGAAGGATGGCGTACATTTGACGATGAGTACACAATGTACAGTTCTCATTATAAAAGAGAAGATGATGCCCCGGGCGGAGACGATCTGATGCTGATGTACTTCACATCAGGAACATCCGGTTATCCGAAGATCGCAGCACATAACTACAAATATCCGCTGGGACATTTCCATACCGCAAAGTATTGGCATACTGTCAGTACAAAAGGATTGCACTATACGATATCCGATACCGGATGGGCAAAGGCAATGTGGGGAAAGCTGTATGGACAATGGCTGGCAGAAGGTGCCGTATTCGTCTATGATTTCGATCGATTTGACGCTTCGGATATTCTGCCGATGTTTGCCCGTTACAATATCACGACGTTCTGTGCACCTCCGACGATGCTCAGAATGATGATCAAGCAGGATATTTCCAAATATGACTTCTCAAGTGTCAAACATATGACAACTGCCGGGGAAGCACTGAATCCGGAAGTATACCGACAGTTTGAAAAAGCGACCGGCTTGCGCATTATGGAAGGTTTCGGCCAGTCTGAATCAACGATGATTATCGGCAATCTTGTTGGTGCACCACACAAGATCGGCTCTATGGGGAAACCCGCACCGATTTATGATGTAGAGCTTCTGGACAGTGATGAAAATCCTGTGGCAGTCGGTGAAACCGGTGAGATCTGCATCAACCTGCGCAAGGGAAGGCCTCCGGGACTGGCTGTATGCTATTACGGAAACGAGGAAGAAACGAAAGCAACTTGGTGCAACGGATACTATCATACAGGGGATGTTGCCTGGAAAGATGAAGACGGCTTCTACTGGTATGTCGGCAGAAAAGATGATGTCATCAAATCTTCCGGCTACCGTATCGGTCCGTTTGAAATTGAAAGTGTCATCATGGAACTTCCATATGTTCTTGAATGCGGTGTCAGTGCGGCACCGGATGAAGTCAGAGGACAGGTTGTCAAGGCAAGTATTGTGCTTGTAGACGGTGTTGAGGGAACACCGGAACTTGTCAAGGAAATTCAAAATTACGTCAAGAAGCATACGGCTCCGTATAAATATCCACGTATTGTTGTATTTAAAAAGGAACTGCCGAAGACGGTCAGTGGAAAGATCAAGCGAAATGAACTATAAGAGAATTACGCTATTATCCGGACATTACGGCAGCGGGAAGACAAACATAGCCGTCAACATGGCACTGGAATTGAAAAAGCAGTATGAAAGAACAGCAATTGCCGATCTGGATATTGTCAACCCGTATTTCCGTACACTTGACAGTAAAAAAGAGCTGGATGAGGCCGGCATTGAACTGATTGTTTCACAATATGCCAACACAAATCTGGATGCGCCGGCATTACCGCAGAACATGTACGCAATCGTACATGACAAAACCTTAAAAACCATTGTCGATGTCGGTGGAGATGACCGTGGTGCACTGGCTTTAGGAAGGCTGTCACCGATGATCTGGGAAGAAAAGAATTATGATATGTTCCTGGTGATCAACTATTACCGTCCGTTGACAAGAGACATTGCCTCTTTACAGGAAGTCAGGGCTGAAATCGAAATGGCGGGAAGACTTCCGTTTACAGGTATTATCAACAACTCCAATCTTGCTTCAGGAACAACTGCAGAAACCGTATTGGCATCTGTGGATTATGCAAGGGAAGCAGAGGAGAAGCTTGGTCTGCCGCTTGTGCTGACCACGATAGAAGAGCGTCTGTATCCGCAGCTGGAAGGGAAGATCGAGAATCTGTTTCCGATGAAGCTGCAGAAAAGACCGGTTTGACGTAAGAAATAATCTCGGGAAAGAGTCAGGAAAGGAGAAGATTATGGCGAAGCTTACGTTTCGAGAAGATGAGTGTAAAGGTTGCGGACTGTGCACATTTGCGTGTCCGAAACAGATCCTCAGATTATCGAATGAAAAAATCAACAAGAAAGGACATCATCCGGTAGAATGCATTGACATGGAGGCATGTATTGGTTGTGCATCTTGCGCAATCATGTGCCCTGACTGCATTATCAAGGTGGAAAGGTAAGGTGGAAGCATGGCAGATAAAGTATTGATGAAGGGCAATGAAGCCATTGCCGAAGCAGCAATCCAAGCAGGTTGCCGTCATTATTTCGGTTATCCGATTACGCCACAGACAGAAATTGCCGCCTACATGGCAAAGAGAATGCCGAAAATCGGCGGAACCTTCCTGCAGGCAGAAAGTGAAATTGCAGCCATCAACATGGTTTACGGTGTTTCCGCTGCAGGCAAAAGAGTTATGACATCATCCTCTTCTCCGGGTATTTCTTTGAAGAGTGAAGGTTTGTCTTATCTGGCAGGTGCAGATTTGCCGGCACTGGTAGTCAACTGTCAAAGAGGCGGACCTGGTCTTGGCGGCATTCAGCCAAGCCAGTCGGATTATTTCCAGGCAACAAGAGGCGGCGGACATGGTGATTATCACATGATCGTTCTTGCACCGTCTTCTGTACAGGAAATGGCTCAATTGACAATCAAGGGATTTGAACTTGCGGATGAATATCGCATGACTTCCATGATTCTTGCCGATGGCACAATCGGCCAGATGATGGAACCGGTTTCTTTCGATTTTGAAATCAAGGAACAGATCGAAAAACCATGGGCAACAACAGGCACAAAGATGGCCAGAAAGCACAATATTGTCAATTCTCTGTATCTCAATCCTGAGCAGCTGGAACAGACAAATATTGAGCGCTACAAGCGTTATGACATCATCAAGGAAAAAGAAGCGATCGCGGAAGAATACCTTGTTGATGATGCAGATATTATTGTTGCAGCATTCGGTATTGCAGCACGTGTTTCCAAGAATGCAGTAAACGAAGCAAGAGCCAATGGCATTAAAGTCGGTCTGATTCGTCCGATCACCTTGTGGCCATTCCCTGAAAAAGCATTCCAAAAGGCAGCAACGCATGCTAAAAAGATCATCTGTGTAGAACTTTCCATGGGTCAGATGATTGAAGATGTCAAACTCTCTACAGAGTGCAAAGTTCCTGTATCTCTTTGTTACAGGGTCGGTGGCATGATTCCTACACCTGATCAGGTATATCAGGCTATCGTTGAAGCTGCTGAGAAAGGAGAAAAATAAGATGTTGGTATTTGACAGACCAAAGGCATTATGTGATGTGCCTCTCCATTATTGCCCCGGATGTACACACGGTATTGTGCACAGACTGGTTGCAGAAACAATCGATGAATTAGGCATTGAAGGAAAAACAGTAGGTATCGCACCTGTCGGTTGCTCCGTTATGGCATATGATTATTTCAATTGCGATATGATCGAAGCTTCTCATGGTCGTGCTCCTGCAGTTGCTACAGGCGTTAAGCGTTCCGATCCGGATAACCTTATCGTATTCACATATCAGGGTGATGGTGACCTTGCATCTATCGGTACTGCTGAAACAGTACACGCAGCAGCAAGAAATGAAAATATCACAATCATCTTCATCAATAATGCGATCTATGGTATGACAGGTGGCCAGATGGCTCCTACATCTCTTCCGGGACAGGTTACACAGACTTCTCCATACGGACGTGATCCAAAACTTTGCGGATATCCTGTAAAGGTTTGTGAAATGCTCTCTGAGCTTGAAGGACCGGAATATCTGGAAAGAGTTACAGTTAACAGTGTCAAAAACGTTCGCAATGCAAAGAAGGCTATCAAGAAAGCATTCCAGAACCAGATTGACGGAAAGGGATTCTCTCTTGTTGAAGTCATCAGTTCCTGTCCGACAAACTGGGGCATGACACCGCAGGAGGCATTGAAGTGGATCGACGACAAGATGATTCCGTATTATCCTCTCGGCGTATACAAAGACAGAAGTGCAGGCATCTTCGCACATTCTCAGGAGGCTTCCAAATGACAAAAGAATATCTGTTTGCAGGCTTTGGCGGACAGGGACTCCTGTTCTCCGGTAAAGTTCTTGCTTATAAAGGACTGATTGAAGAAAAGAATGTCAGCTGGTTGCCATCTTACGGTCCTGAAATGCGTGGTGGTACAGCCAACTGTTCTGTTATTGTCAGTGATGATCCTGTAGGAGCACCGATTGTTTTGACACCGGATGTGCTTGTAGCAATGAACCTTCCGTCTTTGGATAAATATGAAAATGCGGTTAGAAAAGATGGTTATATCTTTGTCGACAGCAGTTTAATTGAGAGAAAAGTGCAGAGAGATGACGTGCATGTATATTACGTGCCGGCTACACGTCTGGCTTCTGAAAACGGAGCACCGACATTAGCAAATATGATTCTCATGGGCAAGCTGTTGTCAGTATTGGACAGCTATACAGAAGAGACTGTAGATGCTGCATTAAAGAAATGCATCTCTGCACGTCATGCCGACATGCTGGATCTGAACCGTAAAATGATGGAAATCGGAAAAAACTATAACGAATAATCGGAGGAGAGAAATTTATGGAAATCAAAATTACACATCCCGACACATTAAAGGAAAAGCCGGAAAGCAGCACACTTGGATTTGGCAAATACTTCACAGACCATATGTTTGTGGCAGATTACACAGCAGGCCAGGGATGGCATGATGCAAGAATTGTTCCTTATGGAAACATCTCCATCAGCCCCGCATGCACAGCATTGCACTACGGTGCAGAGATTTTTGAAGGCTTGAAAGCATATCGCAGACCGGATGGTGAAATTCAGCTTTTCCGTCCTATTGAAAATGCACGCCGTATGAACCGCTCCGCAGCAAGACTCACACTTCCTGAATTCCCGGAAGAGGATTTCATCGAAGCTTTGAAGACATTGATTGATCTCGACAGAGACTGGGTTCCATCCGAACCGAATACATCTTTGTACATTCGCCCGTTCTTAATCGGTAACGATGAAACACTGGGTGTTCATTCTGTAAAGAATGCTACATTCTATATCATTCTTTCTCCTGTAGGAAGCTACTACAAAGAAGGTTTGAATCCTGTTAAGATCATGATTGAAGACGAAGATGTTCGTGCTGTCAGAGGCGGAACAGGTGAAGCAAAGTGCGGTGGTAACTATGCTGCATCCAACCGTGCGGGCTATCGTGCAGAACAGAAGGGCTATTCCCAGGTATTGTGGCTCGATGGTGTAGAGAGAAAGTACATTGAAGAAGTCGGTGCTATGAACGTTATGTTCAAGATCAACGGTACTGTTGTTACACCGGCACTCACAGGTTCCATTCTCCCGGGTATTACACGTAAATCCATCATTGAAATGCTGAAGAAGGAAGGCATTCCGGTAGAAGAGCGTAGACTGAGTGTTGAAGAACTTGCTCAGGCAATGGCTGACGGTTCTTTGGAAGAAGCATTTGGTTGCGGAACAGCAGCTGTTGTTTCTCCGATCGGCGAACTCTGCTACAAAGATCAGGTTTACATTGTTAATGAAGGCAAGATCGGTAAACTCACCCAGCATCTGTATGATACTCTGACAGGTATCCAATGGGGTAAACTGGAAGATACATACAACTGGACAATGAAGATTTAACCGTTTATAAAACTGCCGTGGAAACATGGCAGTTTTTATTATGAAAGATGTATCTGCATTTCTGCAGGTACATCTTTATCAGGGTTGCAGGCAGGATAGTTTATTCGGCAGATGGATATTCGATCAGTGATCTTACAATTTCGGCGTGACATACTCCCGCCACCTTCGCTGAAGCTTAGAGGTGGGGGCTTCTCGGCCAAGAACACCAGTGTGTCCAGATTACCCGAGCTTATAGGATTCCCT
>CACXCB010000088.1 GCA_902766005.1 uncultured Erysipelotrichaceae bacterium
AACACAGATTGCAATAACAAATTCAGAAAAATATTTGAGGTGTCAGAAAACCACATCATCCCATTGCCGGACACATTTAATTTGGCGCCAGATGCGGTACCAGAGGATGGTTATATGCTATACTGATAAATAAGTGCGAGCCGAGAAATCAACATAGCTGATTTCCCCTTACGAACAGACGCAAGTCTGATTCGGCAGATTTGCGGCAGAGAACCGCAGGAAACGGGGAAAGGGAAACCAGAGACCTTCGACTTCCTCAGGTCCGCATTTAGGGACAGGGGCGCAAGCCCGTGGTCTACTCGAGATTGAGCAGTATTACAAAAGTGGAGGAGGGCCACTATGTATACGAGAATGGATAATAGTGGAGTTGAAGATGTTTGTTATGAACAAGAGCATGTTGAGACAGTCCTTGCTGCAATAAAAAAGAATTTTGATCAGCATTTCATTCGCTTCCTGGATTCTTCTGGCGGAAAAGGTATCTCTTTAGCAGGCATTCAAGGCCTTCAAAAGAAATTCGGAATCGATGTTCAGCAGAAAAAGAAGAACCAGAATCTGACTGAGAACTATAAGGCCATCATACGTGAAGCCATCGACGATTTTGAAAAAGATCGTGAGGACTACCAGAAGATCTTCAGGCAAGGCTGGTTAGAGGATCTTGATGAGGATGCGGATGTTTTCAAGTCAAAGACATTGAGAAATGAATGCCCTATTATCAGAAAAACGCTCGCCAATAGGAAAGCAAAAGAGCTTGATAAATATCGTGCCAGCTTTTCGCAGGCTGATGCGGACTGGCTTCTAAAAGTTGTGTATAACCTGTGCGTGTTTGGAGATGACTACCAGAAGAATTATGATCCAAATACCTATGAGGACGCACAGACCTATCAGGACCTGGATTTGAGTTTGCTGGATACGGATGACTATACCGCATATGGTGTCATCGGCGGTGGAATAAAAACACACATGCTTTATAAAGTCCATCCGGCAATATTCCCGAACCGTAGCAGAAGTGCAATCTGGGCATTATGGTATCTTACAGATAAGAATACATTCGGTTGTAAAACCGACTCAGAGTTTTTGATGATAGATCTCGGGAAAAATATCGTACAGCAGAACTATTTCTATCCGTATCAGCTGTTTGCTTTTTATGCTTTTGAGATTTACAAGATGCTTCGTGACAAAGCGACTGAATACAATGCATACATCGACACGGGTTACAGGTATGTTATCGTTGATGCATTCCTGGAATTCATAGCTATGGAGCATGACGAAGAAATAGCATTTATGAAGTCACAGATCAGAGATGGAGGCATGGGCTATGCTTAATCTGGATAATGATCTTAAGGTACTTTTTCCTAAGCTGGACTTTACTCTTAAGGATTTCCAGAAGAAGGTTATCTCAAATGTGGTGGAAAAGGACAGCACCTTATGCATCATGCCAACGGGTGGTGGTAAGTCTGCTATCTACTGGATGGCCGCTGCAGAGCTTAAGGGTATCTGTCTGGTTATATCACCCTTGACAGCTCTGATTGCTGAGCAGGCAAAAAAAATAGAGGAACAGGGATACGAGCCGCTCGTAATCCATGGCGGAATAGACGCGCTGAAGCAGATCAGTATCCTGTCTGATTTCGCGAATAAGAAGAAAAATCCACAGTTTCTGTTTGCGAGCCCTGAGAAGATATCAACGGATGGATACTTTGAATATTGTCTGAAGCAGCGCAAAGATGAGATTAACCTCATTGTTATTGATGAGGTACACTGCGTCAGCCAGTGGGGAATGAGTTTTAGACCGTTTTATAAACGTATCCCAGATTTTCTGGATAACCTTTACGGACCAGGGAACTGGGCTCGTATCCTTGCGCTGACAGCAACACTGAATCCTATGGAATTGACTGATATATGTGATTCCTTCCGAATTAAGAAAGAGAATATTCTGAAGCAGACAGTTCTCATGAGAAGTGAGATACAGCTTCATGCCATGAAGTTTGTTAATGAAAATGAGAAGGAAGAAAAGTTCTGGGACCTTATTAAAATGCACCGGGATGAAAAGATCCTGGTTTATCTGTATCGTAAAAAAGGCGATCGGGGTGTCGAAGGCTTGGCACAGGCAGCCTTAGACAAAGGCTATAAAGCTGCGGAATTTCATGGAGAGATGACTGCGAAAGAGCGCATGGAGATCATTGAGCGGTACAGAACCGGTGAAATCAACATGGTCTTTG
>CACXCB010000089.1 GCA_902766005.1 uncultured Erysipelotrichaceae bacterium
GTTTCCCGGACGATTCAGCATTATAACACAGGAAAACGGGGAAACGGAATAGGAAATTTAGCCGGGGCACGCCCCAATGCGCTGCCTTCAATTGCAAAACTAACTTCTACCCCCGAGCTCCCATGGGGTTGAAATTAATCGTGCAAATTTTGGGGTAGAAGTTACTCTTTCCAAAGTAATGCGACAGATATTTACGTTTGATTAGAATTATAGTACAATACAGATGTAGAAAACTCCCGCTCTGCCTGACTAAAGAGAGGGTGGTCATATGTCTAAGCACAAACATCTGATCTTCAATGATCGAACAGTCATTCAAATCTCATTGGATGATAGAAAGTCTTTCAAGGAAATCGGACGAATTTTAGGCAGGGACTGTTCTACAATTTCTAAGGAAGTACGGAATCATATTGTCTATGAACGAACAGGTGGATATGGTCGTGCTTTCAATGATTGTCGCTTTCGGTATACATGTGATACAACGGGAGTGTGTGTCACATGTAAGAACCAAAATAGAAGTTGTAAGTTTTGTGGTCGATGCATTGCCATATGCCCGCGGTATGTAAAAGAGATCTGTCCAGATCTGGCAAATCCTCCTTATGTTTGCAATGGATGCAGCAGAAAGCAAAGATGTACCCTTGAGAAAAGGGTATATAAAGCAATAGCTGCTCAGAAAGAGTATGAACAGACGTTAAGAGAATCCCGGACGGGTGTAAACATCAATGAAGCAGAACTGAAGCGACTTGATGTAATTGTTACTCCTCTTATCAAAAACGGTCACTCTATCCATCATATATGCTCTAATAATGTATCTTCCATAATGATCAGTGAAAAAACTCTGTACAAGTATATCAGCTCTGGACTTTTAACAGCTCGAAATCTTGATATGCCCAGAAAAGTGCGGATGAAACCGCGCAAAAGTGGAGGGTCTGTTATGAAAGTTGACAAAGCATGTCGTATTGGAAGATGTTTTGAAGAGTTTAAGACTTATTCAGCACAACATCCCGAGCTGCCTGTAACTGAGTTGGACTCTGTCGAGGGTATTCGTGGCGGTGCTGTTCTGTTAACTATCCATTTTGTACGTCCCAAACTTCAGCTGGCCTTTTTGCGCCAGTCGAATGACTCTGCCTCGGTAACACGCATCTTCGAGGACTTGCTTCAACTTCTTGGAATCTGTGATTATCGAACAATACTCCCCTTACTCCTGGCTGACAATGGCAGTGAATTTTCTGACCCGAAAGCAATTGAATTTGAATACAAAGGCGAGAGAATTTCTCGCTTATTTTATTGCGACCCTTCTGCTCCAGGACAAAAGGGCCATTGTGAAAACAACCACGAATTCATCCGGCGGATCATTCCCAAGGGAAAAGATCTTGGTCAATATACACAGTCACAGATTAACCTCGCCATGAATCACATTAATTCGTATGGCCGACCCGAATTGTCCAACAAAAGTCCATATGAAATGTTCGCCTTCCTGTATGGAGAGGAGCTTCTTAAGAAGCTGGGCGTTGTTCAGATACCACGAAATCAGATTATTCTGACGCCGAAGCTTCTTAAAACCGGAAATGACGGGAGATGAGGCATAATCTACCTTCACCAACATTAACAGAATGTGTAACATTCTGTCAGTAAGTAATAATGCCATGATGCTTTGGAGGTAGAGACATATGAGAAAGCAACGAATCCAAATTCCCACTTCATTATATAACCTGATGACAGCATACATCGAAGATCATTATGATCCCAGTGATCGAGACCGTTTTTTCGAAATACAACGTGGTATCCAGGAGAAGAAACATATGGAAGAACGACACAACATTTATTCTTCCTATACGGCAGAAACCGATCCGGAAACAAAGGAAACTCTTCGTTCCCTCTATTTGGATAAGACCGGTATCCCATCTCATGGCCGATGGGAACCAGATTATAAGCCATACATTAGTACGGAGGACCACACTGGATAGTACATTATCCGTTACATCGGACTGATCGTTTCCTTCCAAATATACAACTATGAGGGGTGGAATTCAGTCTTACCAAAAAAAGACCTCGGGCTCCACCCTTACCCCATTTCGGCCCATAAACCTGATAATGGATATCTCTGAAA
>CACXCB010000090.1 GCA_902766005.1 uncultured Erysipelotrichaceae bacterium
ATTATAATTTCAGATTAGATTCATTTGCAAGGCGGAGAAAGAAGCCGCAGCAAGCTACGGCGACTGATGGCGCTGCTTGCCGGTGGCAAGCGTTTAGCCCGACCGAGCCATAAGGCGAGACCAACGCGGCAGATGAATTCAAGATGGAATGATAATTGTAAATATGAACCGGACAGGGCACTCATAGCGGAACAAATTGCCGGTTACTTTGACACAAATGATCGAGGCAAGACCGGCTAAACGGTAATTCACATAGGCAGGTATATTATGGAAAATATAGAATCGACTGAGAGCCTGGAGGATCTTACCCAACAGCTGCTGATCAATCAGCTGCGGTATTCCAAACAGCTGTCTCAGCTGACAGAATTTTTGAATGCATCAGGTGAATACAGCATCCTGTATCTGATGTATCACGAGCCCGATCCACATTCCGCGGGGGAATTTGCGGAGCGGCTCGATCTTTCCCCCGGCCGAGTGGCCAATGTGCTGAAGGCGCTGGAGAAGAAAGGTCTGATCGAGCGAAAAAAAGATCCTTCCGACGGGCGAAGGACCATGGTCACCCTGACCCAAAAGGGCAGGGAATACATATGTCAGACGTACACACAGGCGATAGATGTGTATCATAGTCTGATCGAAGAAATCGGCGAACACGATACCCGGGAGTTTCTTCGTATTACGAAGAAACTGCTGGAGGCGTCGCGGGTGCTGAAATGAGTAAATGGGGACGTTTCTTTCCGACTCATTTTGGGAAGCAAAAATGAGTCGGAAAGAAACGTCCCCATTTACTCAACAGGGTGGAACGAGGAACCGTCCCCCGTTCCCCCCGTTTCACTGCAGTCGGTAAAGGAACGTCACCACAGCCATACGGTTGCAGGGGTTCCATGGTTTGAAGAGATTACCCTCGTACCCGGTGGTAATCTCGTTTTGTTTCACGTTAAATCCTACTGTATAATTATATTCCTTGGTATATTCCGGTTCTTCGTCCGGTTGGCGACGAGAGTTTGAAAATGTACACGAATTAATCTCCCTGTTTTATGCCGCTTTTGTATAATCCATAACAGAGATTTCCTGCATCAATTTCTTTGCCGCATTAACAATCTGTTCAAGTTTCTCTGCCACTTCATCTGTGTAATACTTTTCCCCGCACTGTTCGCACTCTTCGCAGGGTACATTTTTAACAATAATAATACATCCGTTGTAATTAACAACATGGGTTGTAGTACTTTCTTTTACTGAATCACATTTACAGAACATGCACATTTTATTTCCTCCTTGTCCTCAGGTCGTCTTCAATTTTTTTGTACTCGGAATATATGCGGTTATGATATATATTTTTTGTGAATCGCTTCCAACAACAACATGTATTACCTGATGTTCTAAATTATACCCGAAGATCAAGCAACTAGGAAATGGATAATCATCCGGATAGTCTTCAATTATTTCTCCGTTTTCAAGGCAGGTCTTTACATCTGCTAAGAACACAAAAGGACCGTCCCCGTGTGTTCCCTAAAGCAGGCTCTGTATCTGTAAAACCTGTTTTAATCATAACATTAATTAGAAGACAATATACTATGCAGGCTGCATAGTTTTTGAAAAAAATTATTTGGGAATAAAAGAGGATGCTTCTCCTTCACTCACGGGAAAGCCATCCCCCGCCTTTCTACTGGACAAATTGTCAATTTTCATAAAATTGTCCAGTATCAATGGACAAAATGTATATTCTAAGGTAAAATGTCCGGTAGAAGAGTTCTGCTTTTTGGAGGCGTATGAAATGATTAAACGCGAAAAATATCTGGAACCAATCCGAGATTTTTATGATGGAGATCTGATCAAGGTTATTACCGGCATTCGCCGTTGTGGAAAATCCGTTATTTTAGCGCAGATATTAAATGAAATCAAAGAACGATCGGACAATATTATCTTTCTTGATTTTGAAGATACTGCCGTTTTGAATGCAATTCCGGACGAAATAGCACTGCTGGACTATATTGACAGCCATCGCAAGGAATCGCTGTGCTATGTACTTCTTGACGAGGTTCAGCGTGTTGAAGGCTGGGCCGGAGCATGCAGAACACTTCGGATCAGAAACTGCTCTGTTTTTATCAGCGGCTCAAACTCTAAACTGTTATCCCGGGAGTTCACAAAGGAACTTTCCGGTAGGTATGTGCCTTTCCGGATTCGGCCCTTTGTATATAAAGAACTTGCAGAGTACGGAAAAGAACTCGGCAAAGAAATCACTCTCACCGATTATATTATCTGGGGAGGTTTTCCGAAGCGAATTGAATTCAACAGCGAGAGCGGCCGGCGAATCTACCTGAATGAGCTGAATGAAACTATTATTTTGAACGATATCATTAACCGTTATAAGATCCGGAAAACCGAGGTATTCAAACGGCTGGCAAATTTTGTCTTCCTTTCAAACGGAAGAATCCTATCCGCGAGATCAGTTGAAAAATACATGAAAGGCGCAGGGCTCCCTTGCTCTGTAACGACGATCACAAAGTATATCGGTTATCTGGAAGAAGCGTATGCCATTGCGACAGTCAAAAAATACTCATCCAAGTCGAAACGCGAATTGGAGTACTACTTGAAAGTTTATGATGAAGATGTTGCGTTAAACTCTATCCGTGTCATGAATAATCGTTACGATTTAACTCATAACTTCGAAAACATCGTATACAACGAATTGATCTACATGGGCTATGCTCTCCGGGTATATTATGACGGAGCTCATGAGATCGATTTTGTGGCTAATAAAGGAAACAAGCAATACTATATCCAAGTTGCCTATTCAGTAGCCGAAGAAAAGGCTTATGAGCGTGAGTTTGGGGCTTTTGCGAAACTTGATAATTCGTGTCAGAAAATTGTAATCACCAATGATGATATCGACTATAGTACAAGCACCGTCAGGCATATTCAATTTAAAGATTTTGTATTTTTGAATGAACTTTAAGTGATGTGGAACGGGGACGGTTCCTCGGGAACACACGGGGATGGTCCTTTTGTGTTCGCAAGGCAAAGAGATTATCCTGCCTTGCAGACACAAAAGGACCGTCCCCGTGTGTTCTGTGTTCCCAACTTTTATATGACCATCACCAGCGTCCCAACCCCGATCAGCGCACAGCCGATCAGACTTTTCGTTGTGAATTCCTCATGTAGAAAAAGAAACGCCAGCACCAATGTAATAACAACGCTAAGCTTATCGATCGGCACAACCTTTGATGCATTTCCCATCTGAAGCGCCTTGTAGTAGCACAGCCAGGAAGCGCCTGTTGCAAGGCCGGATAAGATGAGGAAGATCCAGCTTTTACGGCTGATCGACCTGATCCCGCTCTGTGTGTTTGTCAGGAACACCATCCCCCATGCCATGATAACCACAACCACCGTACGTATCGCTGTGGCAAGGTTCGAATTCACTCCTTCAATTCCTATCTTTGCCAAAATTGAAGTCAGTGCCGCAAAAACGGCAGAACCCAGTGCAAACCAGAACCACATATTGATCACCTCGTTATAAAATCTGTATTCGTGTTTATTCTCCCGGTGTTTCACTTACACATCTATCCAGCTCTCTCATAAGTCCCGCTTCGATGCCTCTGCACCCTCGGCAATCTCGTTCGCGATCAAAAGAAGCTCCCTCTCTGACTCAATCTCATTCGGATAGGGATACGATTTTGAACTCTTTTCGAACTGTTTTTCAATTTCCCGGGCTTTTGCGGCATTTTTCTCGGCGAG
>CACXCB010000091.1 GCA_902766005.1 uncultured Erysipelotrichaceae bacterium
AAATTTGCCAGGGACAATCAGAAGTTCAAGGCGATCAAAACCGAGCGCTACTACGCCATGGCCAATTACAGCATGTCCACCCGACTGTTCGACGGCCTGATGTACGTCACCACAATCATTGCCGGCGGCCTCTTTCTGGTCAACGGACTGATCAATGCGGGTGAGCTGGTAGCCTATATTCTTTATGTCACTACAATGATCACAACCATCCGCAGAATCGTCGAATTCGCGGAACAGTTCCAGAGCGGCATCACCGGCATAGAGCGTTTCCTTGAAATCATGGACACACCGATTGACATCAAGGATGCTCCGGATGCCAAAGAGCTTGAAATCAAAGAAGGAAGAATCACCTTCGACCACGTCACCTTTGAATATCCCGATGATCATAACCGTGTTCTCCACGATCTCTGTCTGGATATCAGACCGGGTGAAAACCTTGCCCTGGTCGGTGAAAGCGGCGGCGGAAAGACAACCCTTGCCTCATTGATCCCCCGCTTCTATGACACAACCGCCGGTTCCGTTCTGATTGACGGGCAGAATGTGAAGGATGTCACCCTCAAAAGTCTGCGCAGCGCGATCGGCATTGTTCAGCAGGATGTATACCTCTTCTCCGGAACCGTGCTTGAAAATATCGCCTATGGAAAACCCGGAGCCAGCCGTGAGGAGATTGTGCATGCGGCAAAACTGGCCGGCGCGGATACGTTCATCAATGAGCTTCCGGACGGATATGACTCCTATGTCGGCGAGCGCGGCGTCAAGCTTTCAGGAGGTCAGAAACAGCGCATCTCCATCGCCCGTGTCTTCCTGAAAAACCCGCCTGTCCTGTTATTGGATGAAGCCACTTCCGCTTTGGACAATGAGAGTGAAATTCTGATTGAAAAGAGCCTGGCGGATCTTTCCGTCGGCAGAACAACCCTGACCATCGCCCACCGTCTGACGACCATCCGCAATGCCGACAGAATTATCGTTCTGGGCAAAAACGGCATTGAGGAAGAAGGAAACCACGAGGCACTGCTTGAAAAGAAAGGCATCTACTGGCGTCTTTGGAACGGCGTCATGCGCGAAGCCTGAGAAGAAATATGAAAGGGAATCCATCCTGTCAATGAACTGACCGGTATGAATTCCCTTTTTATTCTTCTTACTGTAAACCGCGGATCATATGATGATAGACCAGGCCGTCCTCTTCACGTGTTTCACTCATAAGATCCACAAACCAGTTGCGGTGCCAGAACTTCTCCGCCTGACGGTTGCCTTTGGCATAGCCGGCCTCCGCCCACATGAAGCCGCAGCGGGCAAATTCATCAAGCATGTCCCTGAGCATTTCAGAGCCATAGCTGAAACCCTGCATCTCATTGGGAATCATGATGAAGTCAATCCATACCGCATCCTGTCTGGGATAGTGCAGATAGATTCTCGCTGCCCCGACGACATCCGGATCTCTTAACACGACAAAGTATTTATTCTTCGGATCGCAGTCTTTCGGACATCTTTGCGCATCTTTCTTCACCAGTTCAAGATCGGGCTCAATGCCAAGCTGTTCAAAATACTGCATATTGTCCCGATACAGCTCCAGAACATCCGCATAGTTGTCCTCATTGATCAGCTCAACATCATATGTGTTTGAGAGCTTATGATAATCAAAGTCGTAATCGGCCATTCTCAGACCGTCAACCAGAAGAAGCTCACAGTTGTATCCGTGCTCCTTGTCCATGAAGATGTCCGTGATCAGGCCGAACAAGGTTCTGCCAAGCTGTTTATGCGCCATTTCGGCAAGCTCACGGTATTCCGGATGGGTGTCCATCCGTTTTTCATAGTATTGCGCTGTCATTTCATAGCCGAAAGTGATTTTGGAAAGATCGGCATTTTCCCAGGTAAGAAGGACATAGTAGTCCTTCTGCCCTTCCATGATCATGAGCAGATTTTCCAGAGACGGCTCGATCTCTGCTTCGTAGTCATCATGAATGAGCAGCTTGATCAGATCAAAGAATTCCTCAAACGAGTTGAAAAACACACCGTCGATCACCCGTTCCTTTGTGATTTTGTTTTCCATGCCCTGCCTCCGTGCATGATTGTCATGCATTATTCCACATTTACTATCATCTCATGATTCAGAACGCGAAAAAACAAAAAAAGTGCATTACGCACTTTCTATATGGAGGCAGACCATTTAAAACTTTCAAAATCTGCCTAATATGGCGTCAAATACAACAGTTGATATAAATTGTAGACGCGTGTATACCCTAATAATACATGTTTTTGAAACGAAGTGTAAAATTGTATCAAAATTGATACAAAAACCATTTCTCATCCACTTAGCCTGTAGTCTTACAATTTATATTCCTTGAATCTATCCTTTCTTTTTGTAGTGTATTATTACGCTTTTTGACTTTAAATCGATTCCTAATCGCTCAACATGCTCTGCCAGAAAGTCGTGCTTCTGCATGATGGATAATTGTCGGAAGGATAATGATTTTTGAGTCACATTAAGTAGTAATAATTCTTCTTGAATCTTCTGTTGCTCTAAAGTCTGCTCATAATAAAGCCTTTCTAAATATAGACGATTACTTCTGGTTTTCGAAAATGAGTCAGGTATAAACTCCAGCTGCTTTTCTATGCTTTCATAACTGGCTTTCAAAAGCTTCATCTGTTCATCCAGAGAATCTCTTTGGATGATTTCTGTAAACTCATCGTTCACAGCCTCTAGTATTGCTTTTTCATTGATCCTCGTTTTGCAACGATAACAATCATAATAAACATATAGTTTTTTACTTACCGTCACGAAATTGCCATGTAACATTTTCTTGCACTTATTACAGAAGCAATAATTCTTAAACATATATTGCCTTTTCCCTGTTTTTGGACGAACAGAACGCAAACAATTGGCTGCCAATATAAACTCTTTTTCACTAATTATTGGTGGTGCTATATTCGGAAATTCAGTGTTCTGAAGAACCATTGTTCCGTAATATATCTTGTTCGTCAGAATTTTATTGATTCTATTCTCAGTCCAAGGAGTATTGTTTGCTTCTAATGCATTTAATTCATTTCTGATAGTTTTAATTGGCTTTTTCTCAACAGAATACAT
>CACXCB010000092.1 GCA_902766005.1 uncultured Erysipelotrichaceae bacterium
CTACGAAGGCTATACCGAGGAGATCCACGAAGTATTTGTGTTCGAGATGAACAAGTGATTTTCAGCCATTGATGCAGATTGCATAATTTCGAGGAGGTATAAATATGAGAAACTGCAGTGTTAAGGCTCCATGCAGAGCTTGAGGAGACTGCATGGAGGAACGGAAAACTGATCCGTGATCCTCAGGCTTTGCTTCTGAAATAGACATTTAATAAAGGAGCAAAGAGATGAAAAAGAATAAATATTTAAGGGATTTTTATATACTTTGGGGTACTCAGAGTTTGTCACAGCTTGGAAGTTCCATTACAGCATATGCATTAACTCTGTGGCTTTATGATGTGACAGGATCGTCGCTCAATACAGCAGCTCTGCGTATCTGTACGTATACTCCCTATGTGCTCGTCAGCATATTTGCCGGAGCTCTTTCCGACAAGTTCGATAAGAAAAAGACGATGCTGGTCTGCGACCTTTTGGCTGCTGTCAGTACAGTTATACTATTCGTTTTATATAAAACGGATCTGCTCTGTGTATGGCATCTTTATCTTATCAATGCGATATCGGGACTCATGAACACTTTTCAGCAGCCCGCTTCTGAGGTGGCTTTTACGCTGATCACTCCCAAGGCCTGTTATCAGAAGACTGGAGTTCTTCAGGCATTGTCCAGGTCACTCATAACGATTGGACATCCGATAATCGCAGCTGCCGTCTACGGACTTGCAGGACTTGATGCAGCGATTATTTTGGACATGGTGACATTTCTTATTGCCTTCCTGGCACTTGCGTTGTTCATCAAGCTTCCCAAGGTTTCAAAGGAAAACACGGAAGGAAAAGGAACGCTGCGTCTTGCAAAAGAAGGTTTAAGTTACCTGAAGAGCAAACCGATGATCTTATACGTGATCCTGTTTATGTCAGGTGTAAATCTCATATCTTCAGCATTTGAGGCAGCGCTTCCGGGCTATATAAAACCTAACCCGCTGGGAGGTAATTTTGTGCTGGGAATTGTAAGTTCATGTTCCGGTGTAGCTATGATCTTAGGAAGTCTTATCTTTACAAAGATGCCGAAACCTAAAGACAGGGTGCGGGTGATCTATCTGTCCATGCTATTCTCACTAGGAACGGAAAACTTTATACTGGCATTTTCAAGAAGTCCGATCCTGTGGTGTATAGGTCAGATGCTTGGATGGATATTCGTTCCGGTAATGAGCGCAAACCAGAATGTGATCATGCGAAACGAAATTCCTGTGGAACTGCAGGGACGTGTATATGCCTGCAGAAACACGCTTCAGTTTTTTACAATACCGATAGGACTGTTCCTGGGCGGCTTTCTTGTTGACAACATTTGTGAGCCTTATATGAGAGACAGCTCATATGCTCTTTCCTTCTTTTTCGGATCGGGGAAAGGTTCAGGTGCAGCAATGGTGCTGTTCATACTCGGGGTTGCCGGGACCGTGATGTGTCTGGTGTTCGGCAGAATACTTAAAAAATACAGTTATAGCGATTAGTAACAATTACAACAGCCGAAGGAGCAGATATGCTCTTTCGGCTCTGTTGTATAATGGCCTGTATAAAAACCGGGATAGACAACTGATTCTTGAAGTGAATGACAAAGACTTTGGCAATGAAAAGACAAAAGATATTGAAATGGATTTAGGCAGGCAACTGGCGATATTTTGGGTGAAGATATAATAAAATCGATACTGAAGCAGTCAAGAGAAGAATTGTTTGCATAAATCCAAAAAGAATGATTATAAACAGAAGCCGATATAGGAAAGTGATTTATACTAACACTATCTAGTGTTGGGACAAATTGGGATGATTTTCAAAAAAATAGTCTCAATTGAAGACTGATATAGTTGTCTGATCTTTGTTTATAAATCATGTAATATTGGTATATTTCATATTTATGGCAAACTGCACCATATCACAAAAAAGGCCAGTATTTCACTGGCTTTTATGTAATGTATTCTGATTATCTTTCTTTCCCTAAAAAGAATAAACCCAGCATTCCCGGACCTACATGTGCACCGGAGAAAGGCTCATGAGGACAGAGAATGATTTCTACATCCGGGGTTTCCTGCAGAATCAGATTTCTGAGTGATTCTGCATCTTTCAGACAGTCCCCATGGGAAATAAAAACTCTCTGATTCGGAAGATCCAATCTCTTCTCACAATATTTTGTATAAAGCATTTTGATTGCTTTTTTTCTTCCATGACAGTTTGCACAGGAGACGATATGACCTGTATGATCACCATACAATATGGGCTTGATATTCAATGTTGTACCGATGAAAGAAACAGCACCGCTGATTCTTCCGGTCTTTCGCAGAAAGTTCAGATCATCTACGGTAAAATATTGGCAACACTGCGGTACAAGATCATCAAGTATGTCCGTAGCTTGATGTACATCCATATTCTCTCTGCTTAATTCAGCTGCCTTTAAAGCAAGAATTCCATTTCCAAAACCGCATCCATGTGAATCAACAATATGGATATATCTGTCCGGATATTCTTCCTTAAACTGCTCTGCAGCGTTAATTGCGGCATTGTATGTTCCGCTGATTCCGGAACTCATCGCAATATATATAATATCTATTCCTTCTTTTAAAAATGGTTCAAAAGCAGTCATAAACAAACCGGTATTCAAAAGACTTGTCTTAACACTTGCACCATTTCGCAAACCTTCATAGTATGTGTGCATATCAAAGTTTTCAATATCACCTGCATATGTACATGGTACTCCATCAAGTGTGTATTCAATTGGAAGCAGCCTGATTCCTTCCAGAAGACTTCCCGGTAGATTTGCAGTTCCATCTGAAAAAACAATAAATGACATAATTCCTCCCATCACAAATCATTGGATATTTTTTATAGTAAAAGTTGTTCTTATATCGCAATCCATTCTAAATTCTGCCAGATCCTTCATAAGGAAATGATATACGCACATTACATCTGGTTCAGTATAGAATCCGGATATTCTTTACTAGAAGCCATATGATTTAATGCATTAATATCATACCATTAAATGCATTTAAAAGAACAATCAATGTATCAGAAGTTTGTATCATCACGATCAATATTCGTCATCATATTCTGTCCATGTTTTACCTTCATCAAATGAATGAACATACATAGAGAAGGAAGAGAATTCATCGATATTGTAATCAGCGGGATCTTTTTTTAGATACTGCTGATTTTCTTTTTTATAAATATCAGGATAAGACAGATAGACATAAATAATCTTGTTGCGATTAGGATCTGTCAGAGCATATTCATAGGTATTTCCAAAACCGTCAATGGTGATATATGCCGGATAATGATAAGAGGATGTATCATATAGAACATAATTTGTATATTGATCTTCTTTATTCCGTATTGTCATTGACAGATTACTGAGACGCTTTATTTCATCATCGAATTGTTCTTTCGTCAAATTACAGACCAGAATGATTTCTGCATCGGTATCAAACAATCCTGTATGAAATGAAGAATAAAATACCCCTTGATTTTCAGCCAGTTCTTCTTTTGGAAATACAGAAAGATTACTGTCAAGGTCATTGCCGTATTTTTCTAAAATATCTGCTTTATGATACGCATCATTGCTTCTGTCAGATGGATGCTGTCTCGTTAATCGATATAGACAAACTATACAGATGCATACAATGAGTATTAGTATATAATATCTCTTTTTCATAGTTTCCCTGTAATATCTGTTGTTGTGAATCACAATTTATTCATCATCTCTGAAATCTTTTTTCTGGCTTGCTTTCCATTTCAGCCACAAAGGACTCAGCAGTGTTGCTTTTGGCTCTTTTTGAATATGTTCACAAGGAAAATCCTTGCAAAATCCACAAGATAAAAGACCTTTTTTCATCGTGCAATCTCTTGTATAACACATTCCTTCTTGATTTTCATTTAAGCATCCTATGCATTGTCCGGTCAGAAAACTCTGACATTGTCCGCAATAGAAGCCGCATTTTCCTAACAAAGATTCATCCATTTTCATCGCTTTTTCATATCCATTTCCATTTTGTTTTCTCTGTATCTGTTCAAATCATTATAACAGGCAATCAAAGATGCAAGACAAAGAGATATGCCGATCGGCAAAACATTCAGCACTGTTTGCATTGACAATATTGTTGTCATAATTGCCGCAAAGAATGGTTTTAAGACAATGTTATCTTTTTTCTTGACTACAATTCTCTCATTGTTATGAGAAGTACATAATCGCCATCCTGGTTTAATTCAACATGTATAGTAAAATAAGAATATCTTGTCATTGCAGTATTCACTGCATCATCAAGGTTTTCAAAATCAACTGCATCTTTCATGATGACTCTGCCACGTATGATGTAGGAGAAGTGTTTTCGTTCTTGTATAATTTATAGGTATCATGACTGTATTATATGTTTTCCTCCTCGTGAATCTAACATATATACAGTGGCCGGCATTTAATCAGACAAACTGGTTTATTGTGTGTTAAACTCATCAAGACAGATTTTTATTTCGCTTACAGGAATCAAAACACCGTATTTATATGTTTTGCCATCAGCAGAAAAGTATCCACCGGGAGTGATACCGATCAGCTGCATATTTTCATTGAATGCTGCTCCGCCGCTGCTGCCCATATGTATGTAAGCATTATGCTTCATAGCATTGCTGGGAAACCCTTGGGTTTCACCGAATGTCTGTATTCCTGAAGTTACTTCTCCATAAGATATCGCAAACCATTCATTCTGCGGGTTTCCGATGCACATGATCCTGTCACCTTTTTCAGGATTTTCCTCGGCTAAAGTGATTACAGAGAGTTCTTCATCCGTGGAAAAACGGATGACTGCCAAATCATCTCTGTTGCTGATATACTCGATATTTGCAGGATACATTTTTTCATATGTTTCTAAAGAAGGTACTGAATAATCCATTCCGGGAATCGTATCCATATTCATTTCTGTATTTACCGTGAATACAAGCAGTTGCGTATGTTCAGAGCTGACGACATGTGCTGCTGTCAAAGCATAATATGTCCCATTTTCTTTTCCGATGATAACACCGCTTCCGGGTTCGCCAAATGAAATACTGTCATCCTGTTCATTTTTAGAAAAGATACCGATATTTGCAGATAGCAGGCCAGATTGTTCAAATGTTGTTTTCATATCCTCATAGACAAGATTTCTGTTATCTCCATTCGTGCCTGCTCATCCTGAAACAATCAACAGATGAACTACTGCCAAAAAAACAAATCACTTCTTTTTCATTTTATTCCTCTTCATATCCATATACCCATTATACATCGATTTGATCATTGCATATTTTTATGTTTCAGATCTGTCATAAAAGCTCTTTCACCATCTATTATACTTTTTATATTCCTGTGTTTCGGCAATGCATTATACAAATGATGGTACCAATAAAGAAATCAAATCATGGATCATCGGCTTATTGGGTAAGGAAATAGGAACTTTCAAAAGATTTCAGGATTTTAATTTCTCCGATTGATTTTATGTTTTGACACAAATGTATCGTTAATATATATTGTATTACACAGGCATCCGTTATTCTATTCACTGAAAGATATAAATCATACAAAGAACAATTCAAACCGAATGATCCTGACGATTTCTTTTCTGACATGCAATGTCCATGAGCATGATTATACAGAAGTGGGCTTGTAGCTGCGGTATTGAAAGCACAGAAGAATCGGTATTGTGATAATCCGATTATATCAGACTGTGAATTAACGGTGGAAGACAAAGAAATCTGTATAGATCTTGAATGAAAGATAAAAGCTTTGACAATATGGATTGTTTTTTATGCATATTTTTGACTATGTTTATATTTATGAGAGAAGATGGATTGATTGCCGCTAAACGATAATAGGGAGGGTGATTAAAAAATGAAGCATAAAGTAAGAGTAACAGTCATTGACAAGAAACTATTTCCGGAACTTCAACAGCAGTATTGTAAAAACCCAAATGCCGGCATGTGTTCCTGTTACAATGTAGGAGATGTCTTTGAGTTTTATCGGGACGGAAAGAATGATCATTTCTGGCATGGTGGGTTGAACACGCTGATGAAAACGGATGCCGACCCTGATACTGTAGCAGGTGGACCCAAAATGCCGCATTGCTCCGAGGCCTGGGATGCAATCTCGAGATATATTTATACAGGCTTACAGGGCGGTTCCATCATGAAAGGCTGGATGGCCAAAGAAAATGAAATGATCTGCTGCTGTTCTGACGGAACCAGACCTGTTATTTTCAAAGTCGAACGCATTGATTATGAAGATGACGATGCATAAATATTCTATCTAAGTTGTCGGACATTCTTTATTTGATATATATGGTAGATTCTATGTTGTTGCATTGATGATACATACGAAATGCAAGGGATATGGAATTGTGCTTAGCCGATAGAATATGGTAATCGTATTGTATAGATAAAAGCCGATGACGGACATTGTTAAACATCATTCGAGAAGGAGAAAAGAAATGATCGAATTAAGTAATGAAAGAATAGAACAGATGCTGCATGAGGAAACTGTAAAACAGGAAGAAACAATTACGATTCTGCGCGGTGTCTATACACGATATATGCATTTGTATGAAAAGTACTTTGCGGATATCGATGCGCTGAACGATGATATAATCGCTTCATTTAGAAATTACCATGAAGAAACAAAGAGTCTTGTGAAGTATTATTACATGGACATACCGCAGGATATCTGTAAGTGTCTCATAACATTCGATAATGAGTACAACGAGAAGCTGCTGGGTACGGAATGGCATAAATATATTACTTCCGTTTATAAAGACTTCAAATCCAAAAACAAAAATAAAAGCCAGGAATATCTTAAGAACGAATTCAGAAAACAAACACTGGCAGCCTTCTATGAAGCAATGGATTATATTTTCAGGGATGGTTTTGGTACAGGCAGTCAAACGTTCGATTCCGTCGTCAGCGGTATTTCAAACCTGTTGTTTGGAAAAGAAAAGTAAATCGCCAATCAGATCCTAGAACAATTTCGACTTTCAAAAGTAAAAACGGTAGTAACAGAATCATGTTTCTGCAGACAACAGCATGAATTGCAGATTGACAATATCTGAGCAGAGGGGATCCCTTTGTTTCAACATATATTGATCTGATTGTCTTCAACTAAGAGCAACAATCATGATTGCATTAGAAAATGCAAAATACAGGATCGGATCTGTTCCATCTGCATGCCTGTATTTTTATTTTTGTAGACATATCTGTCAATCATCAGATTGATATAATTTTTCTCCAGTATTATCTTCTTGCTTTCTTTGAAATTGAGATCAAATACAAAACCGAGAATGGTCACATAATAATCCAGTGGGGTGATACGATCATGAATATCTGCACTTTTCTCAGATAAGAGATCTTGCAGGATTTTAGAAGAGATTGCAGATTCTTCCATTGCTTTAACAGAATTGACTCTTCCCGGAAATAGATTTTCCGTAGGTTCTTCAATTTTGACACGGAAATTATCCAGTTTATCTGCATCCCTGATTAACTGTGCATGCAGTAATTCTTTTCCCTCTAATCTATTTTGAATTTCTTTTTTATTGTGATTCAGTATGGCTGCTTTTATGATTGCATCATAACAGTCTGTTGCAATATAATCCCTGATCATGTGATCTTCAAACAGCATTTTCACGCCATAAGAAGCATGATCAAAATACAGATTGTTTAACTCCGAAGTGATTTTTAACTCTTCAAAGCGGCCGATGTCGTGAAGCAGGGCAATCAGCTGTGCAAGCTGAATATCTTCTACAGAGAGTTTTAAGAGCTCTGCAAGCATCTTTGCATTTTCTGTGACATGGAAAGTATGGACAACCTTTAATTGAAAACCGGGATCATTTGTATTTTTATACTGTTTTAAAAACCGGCTGAATGCGGTTTTGGCAGCTGTAAGATCTATACTCATTCATTTACCTCAGATATGCCTAATATTCTAACAATCCGGCAAAGACATGAAAAGACATGAAATTATGCCTTTTTCAAGATAATATGTAAAAACATTTGGAAATTCAACTATTATTGATTGATCTGTAGACTGATTATGAGGTAGAATACAATCGTGATGAAGAGGTACACATGGCATTAAACGGATATCCTGCAGTATTTTATCGTTGGGATGATGGTTATTGGGTCGAATTTCCCGATCTTCCCGGTTGCAATTCACAAGGTGACACTTTACGAGAGGCTTATATGCACGCAAAAGAAGCAATAAGCGAATTTCTTGTTGATCATCAGCCGGAGAAACCATCAGAGATGAGTATCGTCCTGAAAGCTTTCCCCAATGAGAAAGTCATGCTGATTCCGTTTGGCCCGATTCTGGCGGAATAAAACTGAATATCTGAAATGAAAGAGGCGGTTTTATTTAGTACCGTCTTTTAAGATATTATGAATGTAGTAAACGCCATTGTCTCTGGAGGAAATTGTAAGCTATATTGAAAAGGATCTGCATTATCAACGTTCTCAATTTGAAGTATTTAATTCACCTACCAGATATATACATCTTCATTCTGATGATCTTAAAAGAAATACGAAATCATAGTTCTTAGCAATTTCAGGTTAATCAATCTGAAAGTATTGTTAATCATAACAAGAAATAATGTTGTGAATTACAAATGATATGGCATAGAAGGTGGCATTATGAAACAGAAATTGTTTTCTGAATTACGGACGATATATGAAACAACTGCTGAAGATCCACATACTTTCAGGCTGTCAATCAAGATGAAAGATTTGATCGATGGAAATATTCTTCGGGTGGCTGCAGACTGTACGATGAAGAGATATCCGTATTATTTGGTTAGGATGAAGAGGGAAGGGGCAGATATCTTCTATGAAACCAATCCTCTTCCTTTTCCTGTTATCCGTACAAATGACAGAATCACTCTGGGCTCTGATGAGACAAACTATCATTTGATGGCGTTTTGTTACTGGCAGAACTGGATACATATCGACTGCTATCATGCGCTGACAGACGGAGGCGGAATCCATCCGATGATCTCTACATTGCTGTATGTTTATCGAAATTGTCGCCGCTAATACCCCTTGCTGTAGCTATGGGGATACAGCGGTTTTTTGTTTCTAAGAGTATTGTATTAGACTACAAGATGCGGTATAATACGTATATGGAATATAAGA
>CACXCB010000093.1 GCA_902766005.1 uncultured Erysipelotrichaceae bacterium
ATATACTGATCATATTCCCTGAATGCTATGTATAAAGCTTCCAGGTTGTCGCGAATTCCGGTGGCAATTGGTTTTTTAGGCCAGACCTGACTATAGAAACTATGGCTTGCTTCTTAGCCTTTGTAAAAACCCCGTCCCAGTCAACATCATTCGGAAACAAAATGGGTATATTAAAAAAGCTCGCCTTTACAGATGAGCAGATAACGCTCCAAGTGGTGTTCATGTTTTAGCCCTTAGTTTTTAATTCTCTGAGTTTCGTGACTTTTGTATTCATGATTCCATGTTTTCCTGTTTTCAATCACACCTTTTGCTTTCCCTTTTTGTCCCTATCAATACAGATGCTTACTTCAAAAAGCTTTATTGAACCCGGTCATAGCTCGCTTCAAACGACCAGCCTATTGTCTTTTTCTCAGTTCACCAAACAGCGTTAATAAGTATGAAAAGCTGTCAATTTTAAAAATAAGCGATCCACCGAGATATATTGCTGCTCCGCCAATTACCTGCACAATAAATGTAAAGAAGATATTCAGATGGAGAAACTGTATTGACCATACTATTACAAACATTAAAGCTGATAGTGCTATAGAAGGGATGATATCTTTAATCTGTTCTTCGTAACGATAATTAAGCAGCTTCCTGTTAGGCCATGAATTAATAATCTGAGATGTAAAACAACTAATTAACAGACTATACGCAATCGCCATAACCCCATGATGCATTGTAATCACGAGGAGTCCAAAGCCTATTGTTTTTTTTATGATTTCAAGTTTTAAAAAAATATCACTCCGTCCCATTGCCATTATTGCATTTAGATTCGCTGTATGAAT
The DNA here is from genome assembly GCA_902766005.1 of uncultured Erysipelotrichaceae bacterium. Taxonomy (GTDB): domain Bacteria; phylum Bacillota_I; class Bacilli_A; order Erysipelotrichales; family Erysipelotrichaceae; genus Bulleidia. The sequence goes on from CACXCB010000093.1 coordinate 828, forward strand.
TGGATAAAAGGCATACGTTATGCAAAATATACGCAGATATGGCACACAGGGGAGCCATTTTGCTGTCAAAAGTACCTTAACAATCGATTCAGCACAGGCGCAAAGTCCAAGCATCATCGGCCACATAATATAGGAACTGGTTTTAATGGCACGTCGTGTAAGGCTTTTGATTTTTTCCTTGTTATCCTGTTCTGAAGACATGGCAGGGAACAGAACGCTGTTCATAGAAGCATTAATATTAGTAACCACAATCGCAGGAAAAGTACTACCCTTATCGTAAAATGCAAGATTTGTTGGAGTATATAACTTCCCAATTACCATTTGCCGCAATCTATTGTACCCGGTATTCAATAGTGAAGATACCAATAACTTCCATCCATAAGTTAACAAGATCTTAAGGCGCTCCCATGAAAACATTCTTTTAGGGCGCCACTTTACTGTAACCCAAAGAATAACGGTATCTACCGTCATATTAAAAAGCGACTGGGCAATCAATGCCCAAATTCCAAATCCCTCAGCAGCCATCCATATACCGAGAACAGCTGCGCCGATTGTTCCACATAATGTAGCATAGAAAAAAAGCTTGAACTGCATGGTTCTGGATATATATGCTTGTTGAACATTCTTAACACCGCTAATAACAAGAATTATACCGATTACCCTTATAGGCGAAATAAGTTCCGGCAAATTATAAAAGCCTGCAATAAAAGGCGCTGCAAAAAACAAGCATACATACAGCACACAGCACACAAAAATGTTAAAGTAAAAAACAGTTGAGAAATCCAGATCATCAGCTTCCTTTTTCTGAATCAGTGAATTTCCCAGCCCGCTATCTACAAATACCTCTAGTATTGCTATTATGACATTTATTAGTGCCACAGTACCAAATACTTCAGGTGCAAGTAACCTTGCAAGCACAAGTGAGACTATAAACTGCACTCCCTGCGCACCGACTCTTTCCAACCAGCGCCATAATAATCCTGATAATACAACGCTTCTTGATATATTCCTTTTTTCCATTACAGTTCCAGTCAAAAAAATGTCATTAACTGACATACATCTGCTTATCTTAGATTATTCCAAATCAAAACGCTTCTATTTATATTCATTTTACTTTCCCAATCATTCTCATCAAGGAAACGATACGTGCTGAAGGAGAAGACTGGAAGCCTTTCTTAACCTAAAAAGACTATATGCTCTCGATTGTTCTACTTCTTACATGTTGCTTCTTTGTATCCTCTTTGTAATTACATAATAGAGCTTTAGTAGTGGGTTGCAAAATGCTCCCAACAATATTTTAATTTTCATTTTGGGAGATTGTCTGAAAAAGGTATGCTCTTTATCTAGTAATAACTTCATAAAATCCTTTGAATCTACAGCCGCAAAATAATTTGCCCCAAAAACTGCCTGATTACACTGAGAATGATACTTACCCCCAGTAAATCTATCAAAGCTCTCATATGTCTTTACCATACCTTTAAAATGCCTTCTTATTCTGTTTGAATCCGACCAGGTTTTCTCACTCCATCCCCCAATAGCATACCGGCGGTAGCAGGACATTATATCCTCAAAATAGTATACATTACCTGCATACCCGAAATAGAGCAGATATGTCACATCTCCTACCGGACAAACATTTACAAATTCAGGTGTATGCTTTGCATAACATCTATATAAATCAGCCCTTAACATATAACTGCTTGTCTGAAACGCATTTTTTTTCAAGACGATATTTAAGAATGCTTTCGATGTAATAACCCCCTCGTCCAGAAGAAAATCAGGGTAATATCCTTCTACCCGGGTTTCATCTTCAGAAATAATTTTCACCTTACACACACACATTGAACAGTCCTGATTCTTTTCAAGAGCATCAACTTGCTTCTGAAGCTTATATGGATCTATCCAATAATCGTCTCCTTCGCAAATAGCAATATATTTTCCTTGAGATTTAGGAAAAAGAATGTCCCTGGTAATTTTGACTCCTTTTGAATATAAATTATCAGACTGATATAACGGCTTGATGATATCTGGATAAGTCATCTCAAATTCACGGATAATGGAAGGAGTTGCATCCGTTGACGCATCATCATTAACCAGTACCTCATAGGCAAAATTCGTTTTTTGCTGAACAAATCCTTCCAGACATTTTCTGATATATTTTTCATGGTTATATGCGGTGCAAAGCACACTAACAGTAATCTCTCCCATTTGTTATCTTCCTTTATTATTTACTGGACAGCAAAAAAATGTTTTTCTATTCATCAAGCTGCTCCGAACAGCAAGAGATAGATTGACTTTCCAGAAAGCGTATTTGCCTTTATGGGACCAATGTCATTGAGCAGTCCGGAGTTTACGACATAGTGATGCGCTACAATCAGTAGCATCACAATAATGCGGTACAATTCAATGTTTGATTGTCGTTTGCGAGGATCGTTCTTGGCGAATTTCTCGGATAAATCGACAGCTTTTTCCATCTCACTGAATTCTCCTTTTACTTGGTATACTTTTAAATCAGCGAGTCTTCAATGCAAGCTTCGCTTCCCGGATAAATCTTTTTATATTTCCTCTCCGAGCCAGCCGATATACGGGCAGGAATACATAGGCCCATACATGCCTGTAGAAGAACGGATACTGTACCACATACCCTTCCCCCTTAGGATAAAGGCGATGAAGGATATATGTGACTCTTGTCTTCAATCGGATAT
>CACXCB010000094.1 GCA_902766005.1 uncultured Erysipelotrichaceae bacterium
CTGAAATCTATCAGGGTATCGTTGAAATCAAAGCGATTGCCAGAGAAGCGGGCGAGAGAACGAAGATGGCTGTTATGAGCCACAATCCGGATATTGACCCGATCGGTGCATGCATCGGTCCTCGTGGCAGCCGTGTTCAGGAGATTATAGAAGAACTGCATGGTGAAAAGATTGATATCTTCCAGTGGAATGATGATCTGACAGAGCTGGTACGCAATGCTCTTGCTCCGGCTGAGGTCAGTGTTGTCCTGCCGGGATCCGACAATAAGAGTCTTCTTGTTGTGGTTGATGAAGATCAGCTTTCACTTGCAATCGGTAAACGTGGAAAGAATGCAAGACTTGCGGTTAAATTGACAAACCACAAGATTGACATCAAGACAAGAGCACAGCTGGATGATCAGGGTGTCGATTATGATGAACTGCTGAGACAGGCTGAAATCCGTAAAGAGGAGATGCGCCAGGAAGCATTGCGCAAACAGAAAGAACGTGAAGAAGCTCTTGCAAGGGCACAGGAAGAGAAGCGTCAGGAAGCTATCGCAAAACTTGCTGAGCAGAATAAGAGTATTCTGGAAGAAGAAAATGATGAACTGATTCCGGAGGAAATGCAGGAAATCGTACATGAAAGACTGCTCGATGAAATTGCAATGAAGCCTGAAGGAACGGAAGAGGAAAAGACAGAAGATACAACAGAGACGGTTGAAGAAACGGTTGAACAGGAAGTTCCTGAAGAAACTGAAGAAGAGATCACTGAAGAGGAAGACATCGAAGAAGAAATCGAAGATGAGGATGAACAGCCTGAAAAGACGGTCTCACGTAAACATGCAGACCTGGAAGATATGGCAGCCAAGAATACTTATGTATCCGTATTTGAAAAGCTTGCTGATACATCCAAGCCGAAACAGGCTGATAAGCCAAAGAGAAAGAAGAAGAAAGGCGAAGAGGAAGAATACAAGGTACGTAACAAGGATCTTGCAGATCAGATTCGCAAGAATCTCAATACCGTTGACACAAGACCGGTTTACAGTGAGGAGGAGCTTGCTGAAATCGAAGAAGCTCAATGGGAAGAAGAAGAGAGAGAGTACGATTTCGACTACGATGAGTACGAAGATTATTATGATGAGGATGATAACTGATCATGCCTAGAAAAATACCTATGAGGAAGTGCATCGCTACAGGCGAACAGCTTCCGAAGAAAGAATTGTTGCGCATTGTCCGCACACCTGAGGGCAATCTGCAGGTTGATCTGACCGGCAGAGCCAACGGACATGGAGCATATTTGAAGAAGGATATTGAAGCAGTTCAGATTGCAAAGAAGAAAAACGCATTGGAAAGGGCATTGGAAACAAAGATTCCGGAAGAATTCTGGAAAGAAATTGAAGAAGCAGTTAAATAGTTAAACAATAAGGAGGTAATTAAATGCCGGGTAAACGAAAGCCAAATACAAAAAAACCAGCCAATCGAAATTCGAATAATAAAAAGAATTCCAATTTTCGCGGACGTGGATTTGATCAAAAGCCATATTCCAAACAAGTTGATATTCACGAGATAAAATATACGGATGGGATTACGGTTGGAGAACTGGCCGAAAAAATCGGCAGACAGTCAAGCGATATCATTAAAACATTATTCATGGAAGGGAAAATGGTTACCATCAACAGTGCCATGGATGATGAAATGGTTGAGCTTGTCTGTATCGGTTATGACATTGAACCGATAAAGATCAAGGAAAGAGAAGAGGACAGCCTGGATGTTGAAATCGTCTCTGATCCCGATAATTTGATTGAAAGACCTCCTGTTGTCACCATCATGGGACATGTTGACCATGGTAAAACAACCCTCCTGGATACGATCAGAAGGACAAAAGTTGCAGCCGGTGAAGCAGGTGGCATCACTCAGGCTATCGGTGCCTATCAGGTAGAAGTTGACGGAAGGAAAGTTACCTTCCTTGATACGCCTGGTCATGAAGCTTTTACCGCAATGCGTGCAAGAGGTGCAAGTGTTACGGATATCGCTGTTATTGTTGTTGCAGCAGATGACGGTGTAATGCCGCAAACAAGAGAAGCTGTCGACCATGCCAAAGCTGCAGATGTTCCGATTATCGTCGCTGTCAATAAAATGGACCGTCCGGATGCAAATCCTGACCGTGTCATGCAGGAAATGTCAGATCTTGGCATCATGCCTGAAGAATGGGGCGGAGATACAATCTTTGTACAAACCAGTGCAAGAAAAGGAGAAGGTATCGACGAACTTCTGGAAACAATTCTCACTGTAGCAGATGTAAAAGAGCTGAAAGCCGATCCTACGATTATTGCCAGCGGTACTGTTGTTGAAGCCAAACTGGATAAGGGCAGAGGACCTGTAGCAACCCTTCTTGTACAAAACGGCACATTGCATCAGGGAGACCCTGTTGTTGTAGGGACATGCTTCGGCAGAGTCAGAAGGATGACAGATGAAAACGGCAAGGAGCTCAAGGAAGCCGGTCCGTCTACACCGGTTGAGATTATCGGTCTGAATGATGTTCCTGCTGCCGGTGATGTCTTCAGAAACTATGATAACGATAAAGAGGCAAGAAATATTGCGGAAAGACGCAAACGCAGAAAGATTGAAGCTGACCGCAGAAAGACCAGTGCAATGAGTCTGGAAGACCTGTCTTCACAGATCGAAGCCGGTGAATTGAAGGAAATTCCGATTATCATCAAAGCCGATGTGCAGGGTTCTGCAGAAGCTGTCAAGAGCAGTATGGAGAAACTGGAAGTTGAAGGTGTCAAGGTCAATGTAATCCACAGTACTGCAGGTGCTATTTCTGAATCGGATATTATGCTCGCAAATGCTTCCAAAGCTATGATTATCGGATTTAACGTCAGACCTGACGCAAATATCCGTAAAAAGGCGGAAGACAGCGGTGTAGAAATCCGTCTGCACAATATTATCTACAAAGCTACGGAAGAAATGGAACTTGCCATGAAGGGCATGCTTGAGCCGGTATATGAAGAAGTTGTTATCGGTCAGGCAGAAATCAGAGAAACGTATAAAGCTTCCAAGGTCGGAACGATCGGTGGCTGTATGGTTACTGACGGCAAGCTGACATCCAATTGCAGTATCCGTTTAATCCGTGACGGTATTGTCATCTATACCGGCAAGCTCGGATCCCTGAAGCGTTTCAAGGATGATGCAAGAGAAGTATTGAGCGGTTACGAATGCGGAATTACAATAGAAAATTATAACGATATCAAGATAGGCGACTTGATTGAAGCCTATGAAGAACAACAGGTTCCGGTAGACTGATAGTATGAGCAGCATTAAACAGAAAAGATTGGAAGGTACCATTCGTAAAAATATTACGGATATTATCACATTTGGTGTGAAAGATCCGAATATAGGGTTTGTGACCATTACGGATGTTCATGTATCCAATGATCACAGCTATGCCACGGTATATGTAACATTCCTTGGCAAGGATGCCCGTGCACAGGCCGGATTGAATGCGCTGAACAGGGCAAAAGGATATATTCGTTCTGAGCTGAGCAAGCGTCTGGATATCAGACGTACACCTGAACTTACCTTCAAGCTGGATAAAGCAATGGAGGAAGGACAGCATATCGAAGATATTATTAAAGAAATTCATAAAGATGACGAAACAGTCCGTTAAAACGGGCTGTTTTCATTTGAAATAGTTGTGGAGATACCGGGCAGGCTGCAGACTGGCTGGTATTTTTACATACAAAGCACAAAGTGCATAGAAAGGAAAAAGAATATGAGATCTATTACCGTACAACCCGAGCAGCTTGAATCCTGTGCTGCCAGAATGGATGACAAAAACCAGGATTATCTGAATGGAACCATTGAATTGTTCAATGCTGTTGACACAATGGGGAATGCATGGAAGGGAAAAGACAACCAGGCCTTTACCACACGTATTTCCAAGTTTCAATCTGACTTTCGCCAATTGTCTATGTTGTGCACACAGTATTCAGAATTTCTGAAAAACAGTGCAAGAGCATACAGACAGACACAGGATCAATTAATCAGCCAGGCTAACAAACTGGCACAATAAACAGAAAGGAAATAAATATGAATGAAATCAGAATATCTTTAGCAGAAGTCTCAGAGACTGCAGCAAGATTAAGACAGTTAAACCAGTCAATGTATGATGACCTATGTGCTATGAAGAAAGAAATGAACTCTCTCGACGGATCATGGATTTCTGACGGCAGCAGAGAAATACGCAGCCGATTCAATATGTTTGCCAACCGTTTTGAAAAACAGAAAGAAGTGATTGAGTCCTATGCCAAATACCTGGATTTTGTTTCTTCCAGCTATGATACGCTTGAATCTTCTATTACGGGAAATGCAACAGGAATGCAATATTAGTTTATGAAAAAGTTATTATTATGCCTATGTATTGTTTTGTCACTTTGCGGATGCAAGCAGTCGCAAAAGGAAACCATAACACTCGGAGAATGGCTGAAAAAGGTAAATGAAAAAGCAGGTATTTTATCACACTGTGAAACGCAGCCTTACTACATGAATGTATCTTCGGATTCTCTGTATTTTGATGATGTTCAGGCAGCAGTGGAATGGTGTATCATCGATACATCATTTCCGTTTGATCCTGAAAATGTCCTGACAAAGGAGTGGGCGGCATATACTCTGATGAACCTGGCAATGAAAAAAGATGATCCGGACAATTCCATAAAAGATTTATCTTCCAGCCGTTTCCAGGAACAGGTAAGTGCAGCCGTCTCCTCGGGATTAATGAAAACAGATAAAAGAAATCTTTTTCATCCGCAGGAGATGATGGAAAAAGAAGAGGCACTGCAATACCTGGATCAGGTAATCTGTTACCTTAACCAGCGAGAAATCGACACGCCGCAGCTCAAGGTGGAATGGAAAGACAATGAAACACCAAAAGACATAAAACCAATAACTTTTGAAAAGGAAGCAGGTACTGCTTCCTTTTCTTTACAGGATGATCTTACAATTGGTGATATTGTCGAATGGACAGATGAGCAGAATCATCTGTATTGTTTTGAAATTGAGGATATACACAAGGAAAAAGACTGTCAGATTGCCGTTTTAAAGGAAATCAACCTGTTAGAGGAAACAGATCAGATGGATATTGAGAATGAGGTGGATATAGATTTCTCACAGGCACAGATCGAAGACGGAAACGGGAATGTGATACAGGAAGGAGTTACGGGAGATTCTGTCAGGGATCATATACATCTGATGTCCGAAAGACCGATGACCAGGAGCTTTCAAATCAGTGGATTTAACGTATCGATTCAGGCACAGGGAAAAAGCTGCAGTGCAGAGGTGACAAAAAACATGAAACATGGAAGTAAAATGTATGCTTCCCTGAAAGTGAATAATGTGCATACCACATATGCCTGGCATTCTCAAAATGGAGCATTGAATGATGCTTTCTTTAAATTGCAATTTACAACCGATGAAAGAATCGGTGTAAAAAACAGCGGTTACAAAAATTTATACGGAGACTTCAGCAAGGTGAAGGCAGATGCTTTCCTGCAAAGTCTTACATCCATGTTCAGACAGAAAAAAGAAGTAGAACAGGCTACTCTGACCTTGTGTACATTTCAGATACCTATTCCGGGATCGCCGGTTTTGAATCTGGGAATGAGCCTGCAGCTGCATCTGTATGCTTCCGGAAGATGTGAACTGGCATTGACGCAATCCAACACTATAGGATGTGAGATACGTAACGGGCACATGCGCTTGATCAGAGAAAATACCAACAATTCCGCAGCATCTTTGAAAGCTGCTGCGAAGGTGAGCGGTGGAATACGTTTTGCCCTGAATGTGATTAACGGTGCCATTATGGATGCAAATGTCGAAGCAGGTGCTGTTGCGGATCTTTCAACAACTGCACATATTTTTGATGAGGAAGGAAATCGTACAGTATACAACACAGAAGTATCACCGGATGTTGCCGATGAAGTGGCTGCCGATAATCCTGATGTACTGATTTGCTCGGATATCAATGCACATTGGGTTATGGATGTTCTGGTAAATTCTGCTGAGACAGTTGCGGGAAAATTTGGTTTCTCTAGTAGAATTAACATTCTGAATGAAGGAAATGCGCCTTTGTTTCCGGGGTTGAAAAAGCATATGGAAAACTGGCAGTTTGTTGATCATTGTACGAGAAAGAATCGTCCGAGACTAGTTGAAGCAGATCCGATCCATGTATCTGAAAAAATCACACTTGCAGATTATTCTATAGCTATACAGAAAGGCAAGAGTGTAACGCTCAGGATTACCGGACTTCCTGCAGGATATGAAGCTGATGATCTCGAGTATGCAAGCAGCAAGCCCGAAGTTGCAGAAGTTGATGAAAATGGATGTGTAACAGCATTGCAGAGCGGAAGTACAGTTATCACAATAAGTACGAAAGATAAAGAACATGAGATTCATTGCAACATACTTGTACCGCAGATTGCTTCATGATCGCATATATCATTGAGGAATCATCCGCTATCATATATCTTCTGCATAAGGAGAAGGAAACTGTCACTGTTCTGGATTTTCGGGTTTCTTTTGTGCTTCAACATCAAAGATATTTCATGCATCTGTCTGAAAATCTGTTCTTTATTGAAAATAACGGAATTGAAAATGATGCATGCATTATTATCGGAAGAAAAAAAGATAATAGCATTGCCAGAATCTATTTTTCGGATTATGAAAAGGGATTTAACATCTATGGAAGATATGTATATCCGGGAGAGAGATTTACTATCGGCAGTGCAATAGATGATGATATCTACATACAAAGCAGCCTTCTCAAGCCACATCAGATAACCGTTGACATGACAACGCATACCATCATGGATATTTCGGGAACGGGAATTGCCTATATCAACGGACACATCCCTGTTTTTCATATCAGCTATACGGATGGCGATATGGTTTGCCTGCTTCAGACAGTCATCATTTTGCACAGGGATTTCCTGATGATGAATCATTGTGAAAACATTTATCATTCTTTGGATTTGTATGATCGTAAACCGGATATCTTTTATCTGCCGAAACGTTTTCATTACACAATATCACATGAGCCTAACATCCCTGTTGCGGAAATACCTGCGATTCATTTGGAAGAACCGGCAAAGCTTCCGGCCTTGCATGAACGAAATCTTTTTTTTACGGTCGGACCGGGATTGTTGATGGGCTTTGCTACTCTCTCCTCTGCTGTTGTGAATGCCTACCGTTATTACATGAACGGAAGTGAGCTGATTGAGCTGATTCCGATTCTGCTGCTTCCGTCAGTTATGATTCTCAGTGCCGTCCTGTTTCTGCCATTGCAGAACGTATTGGAAAAAAAGAAATACTTTAGAATGAAGCAGGAAAGAAAGATATCCTATCGTGAATACCTTTCTTCATTGAAACAACAGTATGCGGTATACATCCAAAAGAGGATTGCGGAAGAAGAGAAAAGTTTTCCGGAAGCAGAGACAATCTTTGCGGATGTTATTGCTCATGGGCAAATCATCTATCGAAATCATCCTGAACTGTCTCTTCGCCTCGGATCAATTGACAAGCAGGCAGATGTGGCGGTGGAGAGATCATTTCGTTTGCAGAAGGAAGATGCGGAAATCAAACAGCTGGTGGATGAGTTTCAGATATTTATCAATGAAGAATACAGATTTCCATGGATCGTTTCTCTGGAAACTTATAGACATATCACAATACAATGTGATGAGAATTACATGTCTTCCGTGATTCTGCAAATCTGCAGTATTGCAGATCCCGAGCTGTTTAAAATTGTGCTTCTGACAGACAGGGATATCGTCAGAAAATACGCATGGTTGTTAAGAATACCGCATGTGTATTCCCGACAAGGGATCCGATTGATCTGTTATGGCGAAGAAGACCTTCGATGCAGTGCTGTACAGTCGGATCAGAGAAAATCCATACTCATCAATATCGGCTCGGATTTATCCTTTCCGCTTTCCTGGAAGGGATACAGGCTGTGTTTTACAAACAAGGATGAAAAAACAGATTTATTGATCATCGATCAGGGAGATGAACATTTTATTGTTCATGATTTTCTGTTTCATCGTACTTTTACGATGTGGCATCGACAGCAGAAGAATATCAATATGAGCTTTTTTCTGAATGGCTTTGGAAACTATGTAAGGATGCCTTCGGAGTTTTCCAATCCTTCATTTCTGGATTTATTTCATACGGACCATGCTGATCTGTTGGATATCGGAAGGAGATGGGAAACGAACCATGTAGAAGAAGGAATTTCCTGTACTTTCGGTATGGATGAGGATCAGAGAGATATTGTATTAAATCTTCACGAAAGTGTTCATGGACCGCATGGGCTGATTTCAGGTACAACCGGATCAGGCAAATCTGAATTGATACTTTCTATTATTCTTTCTCTTGCGGTAAATTATGCTCCGGAGGATCTGCAGTTTGTCATTATTGATTTTAAAGGAGGCGGTATTGCCAGCGCTTTGACACAAAAGGGAAAAACACTTCCTCACATAGCCGGAACATTATCTAATCTTGATCCGGATGATATGCAGAGGTCATTGGTGTCGTTTAAAAATGAATGCCGGTACAGAGAGAAGATGCTTCAAAAGCTTGCAGAAAAGCGTAACATGCCGATTATGAATCTGGATGAATATCGGAAAAAGAAAACAGAAGAATTTCCGGAAATTGCACATCTTGTGATCATTGTTGATGAATTCGCCGAACTGAAACAGGAAAGACCGGAATTCATGAAGGAACTGATTACAGTTGCAAGAGTCGGCAGAAGCCTGGGAATCCATATGATCCTTTCCACGCAGAAACCCGGTGGTGTTGTGAATGAGCAGATCTGGTCAAACAGCCGTTTTAAAATTTGCCTGAAAGTATCAGAAAAACAGGATTCGATGGAAATGCTGCATGTATCTGATGCCATTCAGCTGCATGAGCCGGGTTCTTTCTATTTTCTTTGCGATGATGCTTTGACACATGGCAAAGCAGGATATGTGAATGCACCGTTAATTCACAGGGAAAGACATATCAGCATCTTCGATCATATGCTCAGGACATGCGACAGCACAGAAAGATTCGACAGGAATACAAAAGTACAAATTTCCTATGTGATACATGAAATACTTCATACCTTTGGTGAAAGAACAATCATTCGGAAATTATGGAAGGATCCGATCGGCCATGTCAAAAAAGATGTCATTGAACAATATGAAGGAATATGTGTCGGGGTGCTGGATGATTACTATCATAATGAACAGCCTGCTCTCGATATCGACATGTTGCAAGACAGAATACAGCTTGTTTATTCTATGCGTTATGAAGCAAAAGAAGCTTTCTTCAAAGCATTCCTATACAGTGTTTTTTGCCATATGAAGAATGAACAGGAAATCTATATCATTGACGACTTGTTTTTTCATACTGACATATTGATTCATAATGTATCTCATGTCATTGACATCATTGACAGTACAAATACTGAAAAAATCGGGAATCTTTTTAAAATTCTTGAAGAGAGAAGAAGATCAGAAATTGTGCCTGCAATTTTGATCATCACCGATCTATCCCGATTTTTTGAAAGTGATGATCTGTTTAAAGGATATCTGGAACATCTTCTTGAACATGCAGATGAAAAAAACATTTTTGTACTCATGATGACATCTTCGGCCGGTGCCTTAAGTTATCGGGCCATGTCTTTTGTCTCACAGAAATATGCACTGTTTAATCCGAATGTACAGGACATACAGTCTTTTTTCGGAACATCTGAAAAAATGTGTGTCAGAAAAGAAATGACAGGATTGATAAAAAGAGAAAACATGCTGTATTTTCATATTGCAGAGATTGCAGATGAAGAATTGGAAGAGAAGGTTCTTTTTCTGGCCAAGCATTTTGGAACAACCAAAAAAAGATCCATACCTTGCATGCCGGATATGGTCTGTGCATCCATGTGCAGCGAAGAGGGCTTGCCCTTGGGAATATTCTCAAAAAACTATGAATGGCTGGTCCTGAAGGAGGAACAATCCTTGCTGATTGTCTCTTCGTATGCAGAGGACTTGGATTCTCTAGTGTGTTTGTGTCAAAACAGACACTGGAAAATTGAAAAAGATCCGGATGATCAATGGATTGAAGAGAATCACAAGCATGCCGGTGTGGTTTTCATGACATTGGAAAGCATGCAGAATTCTTTGCATCTGAACATTCTGAAAAAGATGGATATTCTTTTTGTGGGGGATAGTTTTAATGAGCAATATGTTATTTCTTCTAGAATCCATGAAATCCATGCCGATGAGGCAGTATTGATTCACAGAAACAGAAGCGAGGTGATCCGTCTTGTCACTTGCGAATAAAGTGATTGTATTCATGCATTTTCCCATACTGCGTAAGACAGTCGAATGCTCCCTTTTGAGGGAAGAGTCTTTTCAAGATAATCTGAAAAAAATGTGGCTGTTGATGGAAAAAGAGGATGGTTTATACTATCGGTTTTCGGGAAAAGAAAGGGTATTTGAAAAAGAAACGATGATTGAATACGATACCGCCGTTCCTTTATCTTCCCTGCAAATTGAAAACAGCATGAGTTTCCTGGTTTACTGAAATCTCATGCGGTAGGTGCACTTCTGACATAGAGGCTCAGCCAGACGGTCTTCCTGAAAACCTGTGGTTAATGCTTTATAGCGCTCACTTTGAAGAATATCGTTTAAGGATGCATGAAAAATATTACCCAGTGGTATATCTCCGTCTGCATCCAGACAGCAGGGAGTAACAGTTCCGTCAGAGAGAATTGCGATCTGTGTGAGGCCGCCTAAACAACGGCCTCTTGTATGATTTTCGGAATTGTTGATATCCGGCCATTGAAAGGAATTGGCAGTATCCAGATAAACACGATCCATGATCTTCCAATTGTTTTTACGATTTGTCTGTTCCAGAGGATAAGATTGGCGGATCATTGACATGCAGGAAGAAGTAACCGGAAGCTGATCCTGATCTTCCCGCCAAAAGCGCATTTCACAAATGACATCACTTTTTTTCGAGGAATTCCTGCAAAACTGCAGGATTGTGTTCATATATTCTTTTATATCCGCGGAATGCTGATACTCCACGCTTTGCAGGGAAAAGGATATCTTGCGCAAGGAAGGGTGATTATACAGGTTAGGATATCGGTAAAGAAAAGTTCCATTCGTGACAAGCTGAACATGCATACCCATCCGATCACACAACAAAAAGATATCCTCCAGTTGCGGATGCAATAAGGGCTCTCCCTGAACGTGGAGATAAATGTAATCTGTCACGGTTTTGACCTGTTGAATAATATACAGGAATTCCTCTATAGAGAGAAAACGGGAAGGCCTGATGTTCTTTTTGCAGAAACTGCAGGAAAGGTTACATACATTTGTGATTTCAATATAAACGCGTTTGATCATTCATTTCTCCAGTCGCAGTTCTTGTAAAAGAGCTTTAATTGTTCAGTGTTGGACAATGCCGTCAGAAAGTTCTTGTGGGAACCGGGAAAATCACGATAGATACCTGCCAATAAATCCTTTACATCCTGACGAAGGGTAAAACCATCATTGGGGCAAGTACTTTTGACGACAGGAATCTTTTCTTCTGCAGCTGTGGAAACAATATACTTTTCATATGTATACACGAATGGACGGATAAAGCCGAGTTGTGCTTTTTTCAGATACATAGCCGGGGCAAATGTCGTGATTCTGCCTCCTTGGATCATATTCATAAACAATGTTTCAATCGCATCATCTGCATGGTGTGCAAAAGCGATCTTGTTGCAATGGTATTTTTTGGCTGCATTGATGATTGCACCTTTCTTGAGCCTTGAACACAAGGAACACTGGATACGGTTCTGATTGTCAGGATGCATGTACAGAATGTCATGAATTTCTGTCGGATAATCAATATATTGAATACCATGTTTTGACATAAACTGTCTGACTTGGGAAAAATCCATGTCCGGAAAATCCATTTCCAGGTGAATGGCAACAATATCAAAATGCTTGTTGTCATAATGCAACGCCATGTTTTTGTAATAATGAAGGGCTAAAGCCAACAGGACAGAGTCCTTGCCGCCGGAGATGCCTACCGCAATAACATCATGATCATCAATGAGTTGATAATCATGATCTGCTTTGTATATTTCTCCGATGATTTTTTTTAAAGACATGCTTTCTCTCCAATCGTATCTTTGATATTATATCATGGAATTGCTATAATATACTTTGCGATATGGATGCAGTCATTTTATTAAACAAACCGGCAGGCATCACCTCCTTCGATGCAGTAAGGAAATGCCGGAGAATATTTCAAGAAAAAAAAGCAGGGCATACAGGTACTTTGGATCCGCAGGCTTCCGGTCTGATGATCATTCTACTTGGAAAATATACGAAACTGCTTCCTTTTTGTGTAAAGGACCGAAAGGCATATCATGCTACTTTTCAGTTGGGTATTGCCACGGATACGGAGGATATCTGGGGAAAGGTTGTTGATCGGAAAGAACCGAAGATGCATTCTCAGGAAGAACTTGATGTCTTAGCGCATGCTATGACCGGAGATCAAATGCAGGTTCCTCCGATGTATGCGGCAATCAAAAAAGATGGAAAAAAACTATACGAATATGCCCGTCAGGGAATTACGGTTGAAAGAGAGCCGAGACCGATCCATGTTGATGCATTAACGGTAAAACGGATAAAAGACAATACATATGAAATGGATGCTGTTGTTTCTTCCGGTACATACATCCGGACATTAATTACGGATTTTGCAAGACAGCTTGACGAAATCGGAACAATGACATCTCTTGTCAGAACGGCAATTGAAAGTGTAACCCTGGACATGGCGTGTAATATTGATGCATTGGAAGAATTGCATGAATTTGTAAACCCGCTGACAGTTTTATCTGATGAATATCATCTGATTGATGTTACAGAGGCTAGACAAATCATGAATGGAATGAAGATAAAAAAAGACTATGGATATGAGAAAGTCATCTTCTGTAAAGAAGGAAAGCCTTTAGCTGCTTATGAGCGAAGGATTGATGGATTGTATCACTGTTTAAGGGGGTTTTTCTGATGCGGATTATTACGATAGGCATAAATACAAGTCTTGTGTATAAAGTGGGAATGTGCGCCTGTATAGGCTATTTTGACGGCATGCATCTCGGTCATCAGAAACTCATTGAAAAAACAATCTCCATGGCAAAGGAAAAACATTGTGAAAGTGCATTAATCACCTTTGATCCCGATCCTTGGGTAACGATTAAAAATCAGAAAGATGTACATCATATTTCCACTTTTAGAGAGAGAATCAATCAGGCAGTAGGCCTTGGCATTGAAAACATTGTTATCCTGCAGTTTGACAAAGCCATGTCCATGCTGACACCGGATCAGTTTCTTCATGATATTCTCGGCAGGCTGAATTTGCAGGGAATTGTATGTGGTTTTGATTTTCATTATGGGGCAAAAGGAGCGGGAAATGCCGAAACACTGCAAAAGACAGCCGGATTTGAAGTGATTGTTGTGGATGCAGTCAGTGATGAAAAAGGAAAAATTTCCAGCACAAGAATAACAAAGTGCATTGAAGAAGGGAAAATGGAAGAAGCAACTGCCATGATGGGCAGAATGTTTGAGATGGAAGGGATTGTTATTCATGGAAGAAACAAGGGTACTTCCATGGGCTTTCCGACAGCGAATATTCAGTACTCCCGGGAATATCTGATTCCAAAAATAGGAGTTTATGCTTCCTATGTACAGGTTGGCACGGAGAAATATCGTGCCATGGTCAATGTTGGACATAACCCGACCATGAACTATACAGATAACATTTCCATTGAAGCACATTTGTTTAATTGCCATAAAGATTTATATGGAAAACATGTTGTGGTGTATTTTGTCAGCTATATTCGCGAAGAAAAGAAATTCCGCAGCAGAGAGAATCTGATCATGCAGCTTGAACAGGATACCAGAAATATTAACGCATTATTGGAGGATTATGAATCCGCAGTTTCTTGAACAGATGAAGAACCTTCTGGGACAGGATTTTCCTTCCTATGAAAGTGCTTTGTGTAATAAACCTTATCGTGGTTTTCGTATTAATCTTTTAAAAACAGATGAGAAAACATTTTTCTCACATTTTCCGTTTGCTTATGAAAAGAGTCCTTTTATTTCCAACGGATATTATTTATCGGAAGATGCCCCGATCGGCAATACCATCCTGCATCATGCAGGCATTTTATATATGCAGGAACCAAGTGCATCGTTGGCAGTTACAATACTTGACCCCAAACCCGGCATGAAGATACTGGATATGTGTGCTGCACCGGGATCAAAAACAACGGCAATTGCCGAAAGAATGAATCATACAGGATTTCTTGCGGCAAATGAAATCAATACCAAAAGGGCACAGGTGCTCAAAGAAAATATAGAGAAAAACGGAACGGCAAACTGTCTTGTGCTGAACAGCGCGCCTCAGGATGTTGCAAAAGATTTTCCTCAATTCTTTGATGCTGTTCTTTGTGATGCGCCTTGTTCTGGAGAGGGGATGTTCCGCAAAGAACCACAGGCAGAAAAAGACTGGAGTATTGAGAATATCCATCTTTGTGCAAGAAGGCAGAAGGATATCCTCGAGCAGGCGTATCTCTGTTTGAAGCCGGGAGGTGTTCTTGTCTATTCGACATGCACGTTTAATCTTGAAGAAAATGAATTGCAGATTGTTGATTTTCTGAAAAATCATGAAGACATGCATATGGAAGAAACAGATTGTTCCGTTGGCAGAAGTGCATTTTCTTTCGGCATGCATACGGAATACGCAAGAAGGGTTTTTCCAATGGATGGCGGAGAAGGCCACTTTGTCGCAAGAATGAGAAAAGAAGGGGAAGAAGGCAAAAGTTATGCGGGTCTTTTGAAATCGCAGAAACTGCCGAAAGAAGCGGTTTCCTTTCTCAGGGAGAATTTGCAAAAAGAATATCCGTATTATTATATGAATCATGATAAAATATATGCAGGAACATCACCATTTTATGCATCTCCGCATTGCCGTCTTGTAAGGCATCAGATCTTTCTGGGAGAAATGAAAAATCATCGTTTCGAGCCTTCCCATCATTTCTATACTTCTGCATTTTCCGGGTTTACAAAAACAGCCGAACTGGATGATCGGGAAATCATGAAATATCTTCATGGTGAAGAGATCGGAAAAACGGCTGATTCCGGATGGACGGCAATTACCTGGAACGGATATGTTCTCGGAGGTGCAAAGAGTGACGGAAAACATCTGAAAAACAAATATCCAAAGAATTTACGAATGAGATAGGTAAGAAAAATGAAACTTGAATTATTCCAGTTCATTGATGATACAATTCATCTTTTTGAGCAGAAAAAATCTTTATATGAATATGCCGAATCCAGATTGATGGGGTTATTGGAAAAGCTGTTTGAAGGCAAAAAGGATTCGGTTGTGGCAATGCGCTCACGTATCAAGAATACTTCCAGCCTCAAAGAAAAGCTGCTTCGCAATCAGTTTTATCTGGATTATGAAAACAGTGCAGAAGCCATCGACCATCTTTCCGACCTGATCGGGATCACCGTACAGTGCCGCTTTATCCGCAATGAGGCAGAAATATATAAGTTTCTTTTTCAGACTTTTGATCTCAGCGGCGGTGTCTTCAGCAAATGCCGCTTTGATCCGAATGTATTTCTGAATCTGAGAATGCCTCAGCCACAGTTGCAGAGAAACGGTTTTACCATTTACCGCATCGATGGCTATATTATGGTTAATCAGGAAAAAATCAACTTCGAGTTGCAGATCAAATCTCTCGTACATACATTCTGGAGTGAGATTGAGCATGAAGTTGTGTATAAGAATCCCGATTTTGTCATGTACGACATGTTCAACCGCAATATGCTTGGTGCAATAAGGGATAACCTGGATGTTGTCGACCGCCAGCTGGAAATCATGTACAATGAAATATCCTATGAATCATCGCATGTACAGATCGGCATGGATGAGAAGGGATTCAAGGAATTTGTAGCCCGTTCCATCAATGAACTGGTTAACAGGAAGATGAAAGATTCCGTAGGTTTTGTGACGGATTTTAAGAAATGCAGTGCGATTATAGCACAATATATTTATGTCAAAGATTTTGCCAACGGGGAACATAATCCGGAAAGGATGATCGATTATCTGCAATTGCTGAACTATTTGTCGGATATTGATATTGAATTCAATGAAGAGATCTTTTTGGAGAATCCGTTTACGAGTAATGATCCCTTCTGCAAGATCATTGGTGAATACTGGATTTCACAGATGAATCTGAATTTCCAGTGGCACATCTTCTTTGTCATGCTGTTTACGATTCAGCCGGGCAACAATCTGGAGGATTTCATTGATTTTGCTGGTATCATCAAGATACTGCTGATCCAGCCGACATGGTACGAGGAACGCTTCAGCCAGTTTGATACGGATGACAGGATATATGTCAAAAAGGAACTCGAGAGTATTCTGGCAGAAGCTTTATGCGATGCAGATACGATTGAAATTGTACATGAAGACAAGCTGTTCCAATGCATGATGAGATTCCGCAAATTCATCGAAAGAATTGAAATGGAATATCACGACTATGAAGCTTTGAAAGTGAATATGGAAGAAGTCAGGAACGCATTGTATCATCAGATTTCAACTATCTTTCAATGATTTGAAAATACTGGTATAATATTGAAGAGGTAAAAGATATGGCACAGGATTATATTGTTTTGAACGAACAAAGTGACAATGGCATGATTGCCATCAATAAATCTGTTTTTCAGTCAATTGCAGAAATCAGCATTGATGATGTAGAGAATGCAGTCCGTTTAAATGAATCACGCTTCGTCAAACCGCTGCAGCTCAAAATTGAGAAAAACAAACTTCATATTATTGCAGATATTAAAATCAAATACGGTGCAAATGTTAATCAGACTTCAGAGCTTGTCCAGAATAAGATTTATGAGAATGTCCTGTTCATGACAGGGTACAAGGCAAGCGAAGTAACAGTTAACGTTACGGGATTTGAATTTTAGTATTGACATTTAATTTGCAAAGGTATTAAATAGTATAGGTAATTTGAATACGGAAAGAAGTAGATACATGATCTCTCACCTGATGACCGATGGACATGGGTAGATAGCCGAAAACAACTGATGACTTTGTTTTTAGGCAGGTGTAGCTCTTCTACATCTGCTTTCAATTATTTAGGAGGTTTGCTTGGGAAAGATCAAGAATAACAAAAACAGAAGACAAGACCCGCAGGATATGGTTAATGAAGATATCCGTTTTAAGGAGGTACTTGTCATCGGACCGAATGGTGATCAGCTTGGGACAATGATGCGCAGGGAAGCACTTGAAAAAGCATATGAAATGAATATGGATTTGTTGTGTGTTGCGCCGAATGCAAAAGTTCCGGTTTGCAAGATCCTTGATTATGGTAGATACCGTTTTGAGGAGCAGAAGAAGGCAAGAGATGCTAAGAAGAAACAGCATGTTACCGAAGTAAAGGCACTGCGAGTTTCGCCCGTTATTGACCAGCATGATTTTGACACAAAGCTCAATCGTGCGCGTGAATGGATCGAAGACGGTCAGAAAGTACGTATCGATATGCGCTTCAGGGGCAGAATGATCACACGTCAGGAAGTTGGACGAGAAGTCATTAATAAATTTTCTGAGCAGATATCTGATATTGCTGAAGTGAGTAAGGCACCGGCTATGGAGGGTAATACCCTGTCGGTTGTTTATTCGCCAAAGAGAGGAAAGTAAAGGAGATTGACATGAAAGCAAAAGCAAAAAAGCCAAAGACAAAGATCAAGATGAAGACAAAGAAGACCTTTGCAAAGCGTAGCAAGCTTACCGGTACAGGAAAGCTCAAAGTACAGCATAACTATGTTTCCCATTTCGCTGCTAATAAGAGCCATAAGCAGAAGATGCATCTGAGAAAATCCACAACTGCACATGCATCTGACATGAAGCGTGACAGACAGTTGTTGCAAGGTTAATTGGGGAGGTATAGAAGATGAGAGTAAAAGGTTCCACACCTACAAGAAATAGACGTAAAAAGGTCTTAAAGCTTGCCAAGGGTTATTTTGGCAGCAAACACTTACTGTTCAGAACTGCTCATGAGCAGATAATGCACAGCCAGAAATATGCTTATATCAGCAGAAAACAGTTGAAGCGTGACATGCGCAAGCTCTGGATTGCAAGAATCAATGCTGCTTGCCGTATGAACGACATCAGCTATTCCAAGTTTATGCACGGACTCAAACTCGCAAACATCAACCTCAACAGAAAGATGTTATCCGAGATTGCAATCCATGATGAAGCTGCATTTACACAGCTTGTTGAGGAAGCTAAGAAGCAGCTTGCTGCTTAAAAAACATGTTGCAATATTTTGTTGCATAGTGTAATATTAACAAGCACGAAGGATGAATAATCCTTCTTCTCTGGCGTGTTGGTGAAGCGGCTTAACACACCGCCCTCTCAAGGCGGCATTCACGGGTTCGAATCCCGTACGCGTCATATACAAAGTGCCACTGTAATGGCACTTTTTGTTTATCGGGAGGGATGTATGGCATTAACTTTTATTGAAAATCTTGAACCGGAAAGAATGGATGCATATGTGATTCATTCTGATCAGAATACACTTTTTCAATGTTCTGAATGGGCTAAGGTAAAAAACAACTGGGATGCCTATTTAACCGGTGTTGAAAAAGATGGGGTGCTTGCAGGCACGGCATTGGTTCTGGCCAGAAAACTGCCTCTTGGAAAATCCCTTTTCTATATCCCGCGAGGACCTGTCATGGATTACAGGGATTTGGATCTGGTTCGGTTTTTTCTGGATCATCTTGTAGAACTTGCCAAAAGAGAACATGCTATATGTCTTCGCTTTGATCCGAACATCCTTTCACGTAAATATCCATATAAGGAAAAGGATCAGAAGCATGTTTATGAAAACAATGACATCATAGAAACATTAAAGAAGTACGGGGCAAAGCATAAGGGTTTTACCACGATGATTGAAGAAGCAACTCAGCCTCGTTATAATGCCGTGATGAATTGTTCTGACGACTATTATGAAAAGCTGGATCACAAGACCAAGCAGTCTATCCATACAGCTGAAAGAAAAGGCGCAAAGCTGTATTGCGGTCATGAGTATATTCATGAATTTGCTCAAGCAATGCAGTATACAGAAAAAAGAAAAGGCGTTGCACTAAGAAATGAAGAATACTTCAGGAATATGGCTGAGGTATATGGCGACCGTTGTATCATCATGGTTGCTAAGCTGAATTTCAAGGAACAAATTGCTGAAATTGAAAGGGAGCTGAATGAAGCACGGGCACAGTTGGAAACATGTACTGCGAAAAAACAGATCAATCTTTTGAATCAGAAGATCCGCAATGATGAAAAAGACAGAGACATCCTTATTGAAGAATGCACAAAAGAGGGATGCGATGAGGTCATCCTTGCCGGAAAACTTGCGATTTACAACGAAAACCGTATGGAATTTGTGTATATGGGCAACAATGCAGATTATCTGCGCATCCGTTCCAGCTATCTTTTGTATAAGACATATCTCGATATCTGTGTAGAAAAGGGAATCCGTTTTGTATCTATGGGCGGAATTGAAGGAACACTGGATGACGGACTGACCAAGTTCAAGTCAAGCTGGCTAATGGATGTTGAAGAATATATAGGCGAATTCAATATTGTGCTCGATCCGTTTGTCTATAAGCTTTTTGATGATGTATATCCGCATCTGTTGCAGACAGCTGCAAAATTGAGAAACAGAAAATAAAAAGTCACTTCATGAAGTGACTTTTCTTATAAGCGTTATTGTTCCAGCTGTTCAATGGAAAGCTTTAATCTGCGCAGTGTTTCCTCTTTGCCTAGAATTGCAGCAATTTCAATTGCGCCGCCCGGTGTTGACTGCATGCCAGTGATTGCAAGACGCAATGGGAAGAGAACCTGACCGTTTTTCTTGCCCAGCTGTTTCGGCAATTCCATCAAAGCTGTATGCAGAGCATCCTGCGACCAGTCTTCGTGATTGCTGAGAAGATCATATGCCGGTTTTAATGCTTCAAGTGCAACTTCCGGATTGGTTTTCATCTTCTTGTTGTTGTAGAGGGAATTGTCATAAGCAGGGAAGGCATCAAAGAAACCGAGCATCGGAGGAATATCCTCCAATGTATTGGCACGAGGCTGAATAATGGCGGCAATGCTCTTTTTGTCAAAATTGCCTTTCACTGCTTCGTCAATTTTCTCTTTGACGGTTTCATAATAGGTATCCAGATCCATGTTTCTGAGCCATACGCCATTCAGCCATGTAAGTTTTTCAGGATCGAAAATTGCGCCGTTTGTACCGATATGCTTGACATTAAATGCCTGAACAAGCTCGTCTACTGTGAATACTTCACGGTCTTCTTCAGGAGACCATCCCAAAAGGGCAATGTAGTTTAAAACAGCTTCAGGAAGATATCCCTTTGCCATGAGATCCTGGAAGGAAGCATCTCCGTTTCTTTTGGAGAGCTTGTTGTGTTCGTCCTTCATGACAGGCGGACAATGGATGTATCTCGGAATGTCCCAACCAAAAGCTTCATAAATCAAGTTGTACTTTGGCGTGGAACTCAGGTATTCCATTCCTCTGACCACATCTGTAATTCCCATCAGATGGTCATCGATGACATTTGCAAAGTTGTAAGTCGGAAAACCATCGCTTTTAATCAGCACGGATTCATCCAGAGTGCTGTTTTCAACGGTAATTCTGCCGAATACCTCATCATCAAATGAAGTTGTTCCTTCAGCCGGAATTGTCTGACGAATGACATATTTTTCACCGTTGGCAATTCTCTGCTCTGCTTCTTCTATGGAGAGGGAAGTGCATGGATCCACGTACTTGAAGCTCTCTCCTTTTGCGGTAAGCTCCTGTCTCTGTTTGTCGATCACTTCCTGATCACAAAAGCAGTAATGTGCTCCGCCGAGTTTGATTAATTCTTTTGCGTATTTCAGATACAGACCCTGTTTGACACGTTCAGACTGAACATAAGGTCCGTACTCTCCGCCGACATCCGGTCCTTCGTCATGATGCAGACCGCATGATTTTAAAGTGTCATAAATAATATCTGTTGCACCTTCGACAAGACGACCCTGATCGGTATCCTCAATACGCAGGATAAATACACCTTCAGGATCTTTTCTGGCTACAAGGTAAGCATAAAGGGCAGTTCTCAAATTGCCGATATGCATATAACCCGTCGGGCTTGGTGCAAATCTTGTTCTGATAGCCATTTCTATCCTCCTTTTTTAACGCATCAATTCTACAATGAATTTACTGTTCATACAATGAAAAAGAAGTCTTTTTGCAAGACTTCTTTGATTGTTTATGAATTGGTGTAGTTGTCAAAATATCCCTGGATATAAACAAACGGTGTTCCTTTATCGCCACTGCCGGATGTCAGATCGCAAAGGGAACCGATGAGATCTGTGAGCCTTCTTGGCGTTGTGCCTTCGGAAACCATTTTTCCTACAAGCTGTGCATCTTTTTCACGGATGGATTTTTTAACAGCTTCTTTCAAATCTTCACCTGTTAAATCGGCAAACTGGTTGTCTGCAAGATATTTCAGTTTTAATTCATTCGGTGTTCCTTCAAGGCCTTTCGTATAACCCGGAGAGACCACCGGATCAGCCAATTCCCAGATTTTTCCTACAGGATCTTTGAAAGCACCATCACCATAAACCATGACTTCCACAAGCTTGCCAGTTTTTTCAAACAGTTCCTTTTGAATGGATTCGACAAACAGCTGACAGTTATTCGGGAAAAGCTTTACGGTATCTTCTGTTGCTTTATTAGAACCCAGCAGACCGTAATTTTCATTAAATCCGCTGCCGTTGCGTGAAGATGTCATGATGTCATCCATTCCATAGATCCGTTGCGCACCGGCTTTTTTCAGCATCTTCTTCGTATGTTTTCTTGTGTGAATGTCACAAGCCAATACGTTCTTCGTGTAGTTGACAATTGTGGCAGGATTGTTTGAAAAGATGATTTCTGCTTCACATCCTTCACCTTCAATTAATTCCTTGTAGTAGGTGACATAATCCATGCCGGTAAACGGATGGCTTGCTTTGCCGAATGTCTTTTCGAACTCCTCCTGGCTGAGTACGTCTGTATATGGATCAACTTCCTTTTCGTCAAGAAGATCTTCATCAAACAGATGGTTTCCTACTTCGTCACTCGGATAGCTTAACTGCAGGTAGATCTTTTTGGCACCTCTTGCAAATCCTTTCAGACAGATCGCAAAACGGTTGCGGCTTGTAATCGGGAAAACGATACCGATATCTTCACCGCCCAGTTTTTCCTTTACATCCTGTCCGATATCATCGATGGTGCAGTAATTGCCTTGCGATCTTGCAACAATGGATTCTGTTATTGCCAGGACATCATGATCCTGCACCTCGAATTCCTTGTTTTCAACAGCCTCCATGACCGTATCGATTACAATCTGTTTTAAATCATCTCCTGTTTTGACAATCGGCCCGCGCAGGCCTCTTGAAACTGTTCCGGATATTCTTTTTGCCATAGTATTTTCCTCTTTCCTGTTTATTATAAAGCATGTTATGCATAATGGATATCTTTTTCAGTGGAATACTGTAAGTGTTTTTCTTGTATAAGCTTGTAAATTATCATAAAATTTTTGAAAAAGGGGAAGAGTATGCAGAACGATTTCGGTAATGGAAAAGTATGGAAGATTATCATGGCACAGGGAATGCCTCTGATGTTGGCACAGTTTGTGCATCTTTTATACAATGTTGTGGACCGTATCTATATCGGACATTTACCGGATATCGGCGCAATGGCCTTAACGGGAATCGGACTGGCATTTCCGATCACTACATTGATTGCGGCATTTACCAATCTCTTTGCGACAGGCGGTGCACCGCTATTTGCGATTGCAAGAGGTGAAGGCGATGAGGACAAGGCTGAAAGGGTACTTGGCCAGGTTACGGGAATGTTAGTGATCTTTTCCGTGATTCTGTTTCTGGTCGGCTTCTTCTTCCGGAAACCGATATTATATCTTTTCGGTGCCAGTGATGCTTCCTATCGCTATGCTGACGAGTATCTGAAAATCTATATCTTCGGAACTCTTGGAGCAATGTTGACGACGGGACTGAACGGATTTATCAATGCTTCGGGATTTCCTAAGATCGGCATGATGACAATCGTTCTTGGCGCAATCATGAACCTGATTCTTGATCCTGTTTTTATTTACATTTTTCACATGGGTGTTGCCGGAGCTGCAATTGCTACAGTTGTCAGCCAGGTTGCTTCCTGTATCTGGGTGCTGCGGTTTTTCCATGGCATCCAGGCTCCTTATCATATTCAAAAACAATATGTCAAACCGGACTGGAATCTTTTAAAGGATATCATTCCGCTCGGTATCGCCGGATTTGTCATGCAGGGTACAAATGCCCTTGTGCAGATCGTCTGCAATATCACGCTGCGCCAATATGGCAGTGATCTGTTTGTCGGAATCATGACAGTGCTGAATTCCATAAGAGAAATCTTCCAGCTGCCTGCTTCCAGCATTACGCAGGGAGGCCAGCCGGTGCTCAGTTTTAATTTCGGTGCAAGAAAATACAGCCGTGTGAAAGAAGGCATTCGTTTTATGACCGTTGGATGCATGGTCTATACGCTTGTGGCTTGGATGCTTGTACTGATGTTCCCTAAAGCGCTGATGTCTGTTTTCACAAATGATGCGGAAATGATCAATAACGGTACACATTCGTTATTCCTGTATTTCTTCGGCTTTGTGTTTATGGCATTCCAGATGGGAGGGCAGACAGCATTTACCGCTATGCGCTGTTCAAAACGAGCCATCTTCTTCTCGCTGTTCAGAAAGGTTATCATTGTTGTACCGCTGACACTTTTGTTGCCGGGACTAGGGTTCGGCGTTGACGGCGTATTCCTTGCAGAACCGATTTCCAATGTCTTGGGAGGATTGGCATGTTTTATTGCCATGTGGTTCACACTATATAAAAAGCTTCCTGAAGACGGACAGGAAGCACATATCTGATTACGTGTCATAGCGAATGATCTTTACATACGCTTTATTCCGATAGGAAATGTCTTCCCGGAGGGTGTAACCTTCTTTCTCCCAGAAGTCATTTCCTTTTATGTTGCGCTTGAATACGACAAGTGCGGTTTTGTGAATGCCAAGATTCTGCAGGGCGGATTCAGCTGTTTTTACAAGCTTTGTACCGATGCCGATTCTCTGACAGGATGGATGTACGGCTGTATGGTAAATATAACCCCGGCGGCCGTCATTTCCCACCATGATACATCCGATGATTTTTCCTTCATATTCTGCCACGAAACATGTATCCGGGTTTCGTTTCAGAAATCTATCAATTCCCTCATAAGTGTCATCCACATCATTTAGACCCATGC
>CACXCB010000095.1 GCA_902766005.1 uncultured Erysipelotrichaceae bacterium
ATATAAGATTGTGAAGGATCTTTCTCCAGATCTCCTTGTTGTCTTAGGATGGTCAGAAATACTTCCTGAGAGTTTATTGCTTATTCCTACAATAGGAACTGTCGGCACTCATGCCGCCTTGCTTCCCCATAATAGAGGAAGCGCTCCCATTAATTGGGCTTTGATCCGTGGCGAAAAGGAAACCGGTAACACAATGATGTGGCTTACTCCACAGGTTGACGCTGGGAAAATTATAGATCAGATAGCATTCAAGATTACGCCTTATGATACTTGCAAAACATTGTATGATCGGGTAGCTGAGACGAATGCTGAAATGTTGGTAAAACTGCTGGAAAACCTTGAATGCGGAATAAAACCAGAAAGCGAGATAGAAAATAAAACTGATGAGCCTATTTTGCCGAGACGGAGACCAAAAGATGGCCTGATTGACTGGAGCCTTTCAGGCAGCGATATCTATAATTTTATTCGTGCCCTGACTGATCCTTATCCAGGGGCGTTTACTTATCTGAATGGTCAAAAATGGCTTATTTGGAAAGCATCATTACTGCCTATTTTATCAAATGATACTCCTGGCACCATAATCGGAAAAACATACGGCTTTTCAGAAAATTCATGTGGTTACCTTATAGCGACAGGGGAAAATGTAATTCTTTTGACAGAGATGGAATCAGATAGACGATACTCGGGCCGCGAATTGAATGGATTAAATCTTAAGGGACAAATGAAGAATGAATAAACATATTTTGGTTGTTGCTGCCCATCCGGATGACGAACTTCTGGGTATCGGTGGCACGATAGTAAAACATGTAAAGAACGGCGATGCTGTTAGGGCGATCATCATGTGTGAAGGAGAATCTCTCCGTTATGCGAAAGATGTAGGACAGAGTAAAGCCACAGAAGAAGCGGCAAGAATATTAGGAGTCGAGAAGGTCTATACGTTAGGATACCCAGATCAGAAACTCGATACATATACGCTTACTGATCTCATTACCCCTCTTGAAAAGGTCTCAGACGAGTTCCATCCCAATATTATTTATTGCCAGTCTGGATGCGATGCGAACAGAGACCATAAAATCCTTTTTGAGGCGGCTTCAATAGCATTCAGGCCTTTAGATACATGGATAGAAGATTTTTACACTTTCTATACGGCGAGTAGTACGGAATGGGGCTATCCTAGAGACTTTGCTCCTGATACGTGGATTGATATTTCGGATGTCCTTGAAACTAAAATAAAAGCTTTTGAGTGCTATACAAGTGAAGTTAGGGAATATCCACATCCAAGGTCATCAAAGGCACTGGAAAACCAGGCGCATTTCTGGGGCAACCAATGCTGCATGGATTCGGCTGAAGTACTGATGACAATAAGAAGGACAATAAGGTGAAAAGAATTCAAAGACTAATTAAGGCATTCTTTGATAGGCTGCTTGCCTTGATTGCTATTATATGTTTGAGCCCAATTTTAATTATTGCGGCTATTGGGATTAAGGTATCAAGCAAAGGACCGGTTATATATAAAGCAAACCGTATGGGGCTTAACGTGAAGCCAATCACAGTATATAAGTTTCGTACTATGCGCGTCGGAGCGGATACTAAAGGAGCCATTACAGGGGCGAATGATAACAGGATTTTTAGATGGGGCGACATACTGCGTAAGACAAAGGTGGATGAGCTTCCACAACTGTTTAATATTCTGAATGGTACCATGTCTATCATTGGGCCAAGGCCGGAGGATATTGACATAGTAGAAAAGTATTATACCGAGACAGAAAAAAAGACGTTATCTGTATTGCCTGGCCTGGCATGCCCGGGAAGCATTTATAATTATACACATGGAGAAAAATACCTGATCGAAGGAAAGGTACAAGAGATATATGTTACCAAATTGTTGCATGTAAAGTTGGCTTTAGATCTATATTATCTTGATCACTGGAATCTTTTATATGATGCCGCCCTAATTTTCCGGACTGTTCATGCCATAATTCTTAATATGGCAGGGAAAGAGATAAAAAAGTATCCATTTGAATATCTGAAGGTATATGGAAACAAAGATGTGATGGCTGAGGGGCTATAATGCGAATCTTATATGTAGACCACTATGTTGGATCTATCTCAATGGGGATGGAATTCAGACCATATTATCTTGCAAAGGAATGGCAGAAGCTTGGCCACTCTGTGCGGCTTGTCGGAGCAGATTATTCTCATCTCAGGATTAAACAGCCTGAGGTAGAGGAGGATTTTGCTATTCAGAAGATAGATGATGCTGAGTTTCAGTGGATTAAAACGATCAGGTATGAAGGTAATGGCTCCCGGAGGGCGATCTCGATTTTTCAATTCGTGAGTAAGCTGTGGATAAAGGCGCGAAAGATTGCCAGGGAGTTTAATCCGGACGTTGTTATTTCCTCATCCACTTATCCTTTGGATGCATATGCCTGTTATCGGATTGCAAAAAAGGCAAATGCAAAGTATATTCACGAGGCACATGATATGTGGCCAGCAACTTTGACGGAAATGGGAGGGATGAGTGAAAAGCATCCCTTTATCAGAGTTATAGCGATGGCTGAAAAATACGCATACAGGCGGCCTGAAAAAGTTGTTTCTGTTCTTCCAGCCACATTGCAGCATATGCTGGATTGTGGCCTTTCAAGTGAGGATAAGTTTTCATATATTCCTAATGGGATAGTACCAGAGGATTGGAATGAACCGGAGGAATTGGGAGAAGAGCATCAGACTGGATTTGACAAGCTGAAAGGGAAATTTATAGTTGGTTATCTTGGCGGACATGCCCTGACAAATGCTCTTGATACTTTTATTGATGCTGCGATAGAACTGAAAGAAGAACCGAATATTGTTTTTGTGCTGGTAGGCAAGGGCGTAGAAAAACAAAAACTGATTGACCGCGTGAATAAAGAGGGCTTAACGAATGTAGTATTCTTCCCTCCGGTCAAGAAAAAACAGGTGCCAACAGCGTTGAAAAAAATGGATGCGTTATATATAGGCGCGGCTGAATGTTCGCTTTACCGCTTTGGGATTTCAATGAATAAACTTTATGACTATATGATGGCAGAAAAACCTATTATTTATGGCATTAGTGCCGCAAATAATGAAGTGGAGGAAGCCTCATGTGGCCTTACGATAGAACCAGAGTCTCCCGGAGACCTTGTAAGGGCTATAAAGCAGCTTAAGAGTATGGATCCAGCTGAGAGACAAAAGCTTGGACAGCACGGAAAGAACTGGGTGCTTGAAAACAGAAAGTATGAGACCCTGGCAAAAGAGTTTTTGAAGGAAATGTAATATGTACAT
>CACXCB010000096.1 GCA_902766005.1 uncultured Erysipelotrichaceae bacterium
GAGTGTGATGTACGACCTCCGCGCCGGTCAGTTCTGCCAGTATGGCAGGCATGTCATTGGCAAATGTAAAGCTGTTGCCAAGCATTAGAATGCGCATGATGATAACTCCTCCAAGCTTTCACCAAAACAAAAAAATATAATTAAAACATTGCATAAGATGCGGTTGTCATTTGTATTGTTGACGCATATAAACCATTTCTTAATGCAGGTAAGCTTCTTGCTTCATTAACCACATCAATCGCTTTAATACTTCCTCGATATAGTTTTGATAGCAAGGTCCAATAATACATCAATTCATCAAAGGCAGGCTTATCAACATTTTTAACATTAATAAAGTCAATGCCAGGATGAATATTAGGTGCTCTTTTTGCTATTGAAACGAAATCATCATTAATTGGATAGTATACAAGAGGAACGCTATACCTTCTATTGAGTAAATCCTTTAAAATGTATTTCTCTCCGTTTGTACTTGCTTTTATCTGCAATGCAGCATATGATCCGACCTTTCCGCTCAAATCATGCCTTATCACTTTGTTCTCTTGATCGTCAATCCAGATAATATCATTCTGTGTATCAAACGGATTATATAGTCTCGGGTGCTGCGTCTTTGTGGATTTAAAACCAGTTCCAATAGCGGAATAAATCTCAGCATCTTCATCCGTAACATATGACATTGTCGCTATAGAAAGCCACTTTTGATTTGTTTTATGGTTATCATTGCATCTGTGTACTATTATTGCTTCCCCTATATTCCCCAATAGATTCATTAATCTTTCTTCATTACAAAACTCTAGAACAGAGCAAAAGGCCTCTTTATTAGCATCGTAATAAATAATGCCCGTATCCTCTATCATTATTTCTGCAAGGTGATTGACGGAATGTGGAGAAAATACAAAGATGCTATTTGTCTGAGGCGTAGCACTAATTAATTGCGCATTGTAGTTTTCAAGAAGGACTCTTTGATTATCATTTAGAAGCAATATGTTATTTTCTTTCAATTGTGTGGAAGTACAGTGGTTATGTGAATTCCATTCAGCGAAAGCCCGTTTTCGGGAATTCTCCTTTTTTATCCGCTCATTGTTCTTCATGATGGCATATGGGCTTTTGTCAGAAGAAACTGTGTATTCCCAATTTAATTCGTTACAATTAACTGGTTCATACCCCATTTTAAGCATTGCATGTTTGAACTGATTGTTTGTTGTGTACAGCCCAATATCTTGTTCCATGTGATGTTTCAATGAGTAGCTGCTGATGGTTTCTCCACTACCGGAAAAATGAATATTTTTTTCAATCCAATTGAGAACACGTTTCTGATCCTTTAGGGGCAAGTCGTTAATAGTAGCAATATCCTTTTGCGTCCAAGGGATTCCGTCTAATATACCGCTTATAGATGCCATATTAATTCTCCTCCCTTCCACCTTTGTCTATTACACATCTAATCGATACGAAGGATGCGGCCATAACGAAATAATGTCTCGTGAATCTATAATTCTCACCTCGAATTGCTTTCAAGATATTCATCTGGAACAGAAAGATTTGGGCTAAAATAAACCAATTCTTGAGCCTTTCTTGAACCGTTCGCACTGTAAGTGACATCCAGATATCCTTTCCGATAACCCGAATACAATTCCTGAACAAGATCACAGACATCATATGTGACCATCCATTTTCTCTTGCATGAACTAATTGCTTTTTCAAGATTGATATGATCTTCTCTTCCGAAGAAGTTCATATATAGTTGACCACCTTTATTAACATATGGGGGATCAAAATTGATAAAGGCCTTGTAATAATGTCTTAATGTTGGAGGTTTTATAAACTCAAAAACATCAAGCTGATATAGGTCTATGGATTCTTTCATTTCAGCAATGGTATTAATTTTAGATATAATATCCTCACGATTGAACCGGGCATCCATTTTATAATTTCCTGTCTGTTCAATTCCCCCAATTAGCCCACCTTTAATGACACCAGACATATTTGTACGGTTCAAATATAATGTAGCTTGACCTATTTCAAGTTCTGTATAATTTGATTGATTAAAGTATATGTTCCTCTGACGTAGCCACTCTGCATAATTTAAGGGAACAGCGGCAATAAAGGAACACAACTCTTGTGAATGATTGAGAACGCTATTCCAAAATGAATAGATGGCAGGATCTGAATCATTAATAACTATTCTTGAGACATCTTTATTAAGAAGCAGTTTTAATGCTAATCCTGCTCCTCCAGCAAAAGGCTCGATATATGTTCCGTGAAGATCGTTTAAATCCAATATCTTCTTAACATAATCATATATTTTTGTTTTCCCTCCTGGATAGCGAAGGGGAGAAGGTGTAACTGGCATAGTGTCCGCCTTTCAATCCTTTTTTTCTGGCCATTCTTCCGGATTTATGTCGTTATATCTGGCATTTTTGAGGAACAAGGTTCTTAGTTCTGTATAAAATCTGTATTTTTCTGAGCGGTTATTGGTATTGTTTAACCAATGTTTAAATAGCAGCTCAAAAAACGATTTATTGCTGTTAAAAACATTCTTATAAAAAATCCTTTCTTTTACTGACGGATCGGGTTTTTCCTCATATTTCCTTATAACATTTGCAACTTTCTCGAGGTACATTGCTTTTCCATAACCGATACTTATTATGGAATTGTCAACCCAAAACGGATCATCTTTTTCATATAAAATGTTCGCATACTCCACTAAAAGTTTCTCGGGGGACAATCCATATCCGGCCTGAACCATGTTTTTTCCAGGTAGAGCAACAATATTATTTGAAAGATCTGTATTATGGTCTCCGTCGAGAACACAAATAGCTTTCATGGTACTTCTAAGTAATTTCAAGTCTTCAAATATGTTTCGTAAATTATCAGCTCCTAGATTTACGTTTACGAAATGGAAAAACCTTCTTACACCGCGAAATTCTGGTTTTTTCTCCTCGTAGTATTTCAAAAGCATATCCAAAATAAATCGTGCTTCTTCATCCTCTGTAAAAACAGGAATAACTTTATCCAAATATATTTCTTCTTTTGTCAATGAACTAAGATGCATTCGGATTTTAAATAGGTCAGGATCCTCCATTAGCACAACGCTTGTAATATTATCAATAAGATAGAACACATTATCATGTTTACTTAAGAGATCCTCAATCATAGTCATGCTATGTGTAGTAAATACAACCTGCATCCTATATTTCTGAGAATAATTTCTAAGCAGTTGTAGTAATTTAATTTGAAATGCAGGGTGTAATGTAGCATCTAATTCATCTACTAACAAAATGCTTTCAACTGTATTGTGAGAATCTATCGACTCAAAATAATATCGCAGGGACATGATAGCCAGTAAAATAATATACAGATTGTCTTCACCCGCAGAAATTGTATTAGAGTCAATGCCTTCAAATTCACTTGAAAACTCTGCACGTGTTTTTACGTCACCCATCTGCTGGATCGATGTATTGGAAATAGCATAGTGAGTAAAACTTTCATATAGTTTGGCAAGTTCTTCTTGATAATCGTCCGGCAGTCCTTTTTTTATGTCTTTCAATGCATCATCATTCTTGAATTCACCATAAGGCATAAGCCTTGACAAGCCTAAATATATTACCGGGCAAGAAGGCAAGCTATCTCCTGATCCACGTTGATACATAGGTTTTATAGCATACCGGGTACTCGTAGATGAATTATGTCTGCGGAAATCAAGAGATGAATGATCATAATATTCAACATTAAACAATACCCCACTCACACCATGAGCCGGATCGTTATATTTTTTGTCTCCACGTGTTAATGATTCGACTTTTGGATTTGTGACATCATTCACAGAATTAATAATTTGCAAACAATTTTTATCTTTGACCCAGGCACTGGTTTTCGTAACTGCTTTGCAGGAATTGCTGATCATGTGTAATAATGATGTCTTACACGTTCCATTGGTGCCTGAAATCGCATTTAGGTTTGAAGTAAAATCGAGTTTGCAATTCTTTAGCTTTCTATATTGGTTGATACTAATGGATTTAATCATACTTTATCCTTTGTTTGCCAAATTTTATTATCGTTAATACTTGATATCCGCAAATACTATTCCATTCCCAAAGCTTTAGGTCCATGACATAGACGAGTATATGGCCCGAACCTGAACAAGGCTCGATGACACGGATTTCCTCCGGATTGACGTTTCTGTACTTGATTTCATCGAGTTTTCTCTGA
>CACXCB010000097.1 GCA_902766005.1 uncultured Erysipelotrichaceae bacterium
CATGGCAGGTTTGGGACTGCATCTTCTCTATGGCAGACATGGCTTATTTGCCCATACGGAAAGAAACTTTTTCAAGATGCCGGCATTGAATGATGTAAAGGAAATCCTTGCGACAGGGATTCCTGCTTCTTTGGAAGATTCTTTCTGGCAGATGGCGACAATATTAATCAGCAGTGTCATCCTGTCATATGGACAAGAGTATTATGCTGCATATCAGCTGGGCCTGGAAGGAGAAGGTTTCTGCAATATGATGTCAGCCGGATTCATGACAGCTGCAATGTCACTTTCTTCAAATGCCATCGGTGCAAAAGATCAAAAAGAGTTTGAAGTATGCTTCAAAAGACTGCATTTCTTCTGCCTGATTATTTCTGCAATAACAATGACTTTCCTGACTTTCTTTTCCGGGACCGTTCTTTCGTTCATGACGGATAAGCCTGAACTGATTGTTATCGCAACCGGTTATCTGTATGCGATGATCTTCTCACAATATCCGCAGCATATGAAGCAGATTGTATCCGGATATATAAGAGCAACAGGCCATACAGAGACATCCATGGTAATCAATCTTGTGGGATTATGGGTGGTTCGCGTACCGCTGGTACTTTTGTTTGGCAATGTATTGAAAATGCCTATCCTTTGGATCTGGTGGGCTTTCAATATTGACCAATGGATCAGGCTGGTACTGTCCTGGTTCTATCTGAAACATTTCCATGTGATGAATTATATGAAAACAGCAGAGGTAAGGTGTGTATGAAAAAGATCAGAATGGTTGTATTTGATGTAGACGGGACATTACTGAATACGGAATTTCTTTGGGGAGATGTCTGGAATATTGTTGGTAAGAAGTACAATTGCCCTGCTTTTTGCGGAGCCCATGACCTGGTGGTAGGCATCACCGGAAGTGATTTACAAAAGGTGTTGGATGAAAGGTTATACATGGTAACACCTGAACAAAGACAAACAATGCTGCTGGAAGCAAGAAAGATCGGCATGGATTACTTAAAAGAGCATGTTCAGGCAATGCCGTATGCATACGATATAGTGGTAGATTTACAGGCACAAGGCTATGTATTATCCATTGCCACCACAACAAATCGTGCATTGACTGAAGAACGTCTTAAACAGACAAAACTTTTTGACAGGTTTTCCGGCATCATCTGCGGAGATGAAGTTGAAAAAAGAAAACCGGATCCGGAGATTTATTTGAAAGTGTGTGCGGCAATGGATATTGCACCTGCAGAGACTTTGGTCATTGAAGACACAGGTTTTGGTGTTCAGTCTGCATACCGGGCAGGTTGTACATGTATCATGGTGCCATCTGTCAATCCTCCTGCAGAAGCAGAAAGAGACATGGCATTTGCGATTGTTAAAAATCTGAATGAAGCCGGTCAACTGATCAGGCAGGTATTTATCAAGGGAGTATAATTATGGATCTTATGTATGAATATATTTGTGAATCATCCCAAGTAATGCGGGAAATCCAGAACAATCAGGAAGAGATCTTTCGGGATCTTCACCAAAAGTATCAACACAAAGAAATGCAGGAAGTTATACTGCTTGGCTCCGGAACATCCTATAATGCAGTACTTACCGCAAGGGATGCGATAGAAAGAATTTTGAAAGTGCCGGTTCATATGTATTATCCTGTAGAATTCACGGACCATATTTCTGTTTTGCATTCTTCTGCAATTGCGATTGGCGTATCCCAGGCAGGCAGGAGTTCTTCTACCATAGATGCGCTGCAAAAGGCAAAAAAAGCAGGCATGACCACAATATGCCTGAGTGCAGAAAAAGACGCTCCGATTGTTGAAAATGCAGACATATATATTCCTTTATGGATCGGAGAAGAAAGCGTCGGTCCGAAGACAAAAGGATACTTTGGCTCGGTTGCAGAACTCGTTTTACTGGCAAAAGAAATTGCAAAGCTGAATCATAGTTATACAGATGACATGGACAATATAATCGCCGATATGCTTTCCGTAACTGACAAGATCCGGGATATTGCCGAAAAATCGTATTCCTGGTACAAAGGAATAAAGGAACAGCTTCTTTCCTCTAAACGGATGATTGTGATAGGCTATGGGGCATGCATGGGAGCAATGAGTGAAGGTGCTTTGAAATTGCTGGAAGGCATGGGATGCTCTGTTACCGGTTATGAATTAGAGGAATTCATGCATGGCATCTATCACGCAATTGATCAAAACACTTATATACTTGCATTGGGAATGCCGGGCCGTCATCAAGAGCGCTTATACCGTTTATTGCAGTATTTGCAGGATAGAAAACACGCACATATATTTGTTGTTTCCGACAGACAAACATCATTTGAAACATTTGTTTATCCATTTCAAAATGATGAGCTTTTTTCGGCAATGGAATATATAGTTCCTTTACAGGTATTAGCGAGAAAACTGTCATGGGATCAGGGAATCGATTGTTGCCAATCAGCAGATCCTGATTTTCATCGGCTTATGGAAAGTTACCGGTATTGATGTATGTTGGAAATCTGCGGAAGAAAAATCAAAAATGCAACAAAGGAATATTGTCGATTGGGACCGCCCGGATATCCGCTTCCCTGCATTCTGGCTGCCGGCAAAGAAGAGGGGAAAACAATTTTGATTACAGCTCAGATTCACAGCGGGGAGTATGCCGGCACGCCTGCAGTCATTCGTTGTGCAAAAGAAATTGACCCGCAAAAAGCAAAAGGAAATATTCTCTTTTTTCCTTGTGTGAATGTCACCGGCTTTTTTCAGAATTCCAACGCTTATGTGCCGGAGGATCATGGTAACCTGAATGGCAATTACCCCGGCAATGCTGACAGTGTATCAGGCAGGATAGCACAATTCTTTGTGCAGGAAATCTTTCCGCATATTGACTTTGTGATGGATCTGCACAGCGGCGGCAATGCAGAGGCATTAACACCATGCCTGTTTTATCCGGAAAATACAGAAGAGGAAAGCCTTTCAATTGCCAAGGTATTAACAATTCCATACCTGATTCCTTCCAAATCAGTAAGGGGAGAATCCGGTTATGCAGGCAATGTGGCAGGTATCCCGTCTCTTTTGCTGGAAAGAGGCTATGCCAATTATTGCAAAGAAGAATGGATATCGGAATATCAAAAAGATATCTTTCTTTGTCTGCATGCACTGGGTATATACTCATATGAGGAAATGGAGCACAAAGAGAAAGTCATTCTGAGAAAAATGATTTATCAAACAGCTGAAGAAGACGGTTTATGGTTTCCTGAAATTACAGAAGGAGCCAGGGTAAGAAAAGGAGATCTTTTAGGCCGCACGGAAGATTTTTACGGGAATCTTTTACAGGAATACAAAGCAGTGGAAGATGGCATAGTGATGTATTATACATGCGGTTTAAGAGCTGCAAAAGGACATTCGTTAGTGGCTTATGGATTGTCGGAATCCATGGAGGTAGTATGATTAAAGTCATCAGTATCGTTTTAATTGTTTTGACAGTTTTCCTATTCTATGGCCAGTTCATGCAGTCAAGAAAAGTGAAAACCATAACGGATCAATTAACGACGTATCTAATGGAAGGTAAGTATGATGATTTTGAAGAGATGATCCATGATAAAGATACAGTCATGGATTTGTCGGAATATACCATTTGTTATCTGAAGTTTATCAAAGAAATTTTACAAGATAACAAGAAGAAAGCGGATTGGGAGTTCATGCGCATGGATCAGATCAAAGCCACTGACAAACAAGTGGCAGCCTTTTACACAAAGGCAATGCCTTATTATGTTTCCTGTCAGGACAATGAGAGATGCGAACATTGTTACAGGGTGATCATGGGATTGGAAGGATACGAGAATGTCAAAAAGGTAACAGGCAGGTTTTATCGTATCTTCATTTTGAAAGACAACAGTGATAAGGAAGAACTGATAAAAGAAAGA
>CACXCB010000098.1 GCA_902766005.1 uncultured Erysipelotrichaceae bacterium
GATTATCAAATAGTATACAGAAGTCTGATCATATTTATATCACCAATCATTGAGAAATAGTTAGTATCAGATTGTCATTTCTGCCATGGTATCAGATACGTTTTTATAAAAATAAGACGTCGGATGCGGCAATACCGCTCCGACGTCTATTGTTATAGTCAAACATTAGATTTTATTATAACCCCAAAATCTCTTTCTTTTTCTTTTGGAATTCACTTTCTGTGAGAATCCCCATTTGTCTCAGCTTCTCCAGCTGCATTACTGCTTCAACCTGTTCTTCGAATGACATTGCTGCCCTTTGTTTCAAATTAATTGTTTGCTGCATGTTTTCATGTTGTAATCTGCTTCCATATGCAGAATCCATCATTTTTCTTGTCTGATCTGAATAACCTATGTTTTCGATCACAAGCTTTGTAAGAGAAAACCCATAGTGTTTAGATAGATACCATGGCTATTCGTATCCTACTCTAGACCGTCTTTGTTAAGCTTATGTAGAAATTTATATAAAAACCGATGTGTCTCTTCATCGTCTGCGACTCTTTCTTTATCATATCTACTGTCTGCCCACGAAGTTTTTCCAATTTCTCTGATATGAAGCAAACCACCTACTATTTTGTAAATTCTTGTTTCTTCGAAATTCCTTTGCTCATTATATGTTCTCTGTGTAAAACCCTCATTCTGTTCTAGAAGCTTTTTACGATTCTCTTTTGTTAATCTCACCATTGTAAGCCACCTCCATAAGAGTTGAATGTAATTAAAGTATCTAATGCTTATTTTACATCTTTTAGCACATAATACTGTTATCAATTCCTTAATTCTTCTTCCTGAGTATATACGGAAGGATACCCCATGCCAAGAACACGACGCTGATAATCAAACTGGTCTTCATATATTCATAGTCTTTATCCAAAAAGCCTCTTGTTGCGAAAGAAACAAACATAATTCCTATTAGTATCTTGACTATCATGGAAAGATAAGACTGACGCATTCCCGTACGCTCGAGCCTTTCCTCAATGATTTGCCGCTTTCTCTCTTGCTTCAAGTGTTTCTTTTCTATTTTGAAATTGACCTCCTGTCGAAACTCCTCCCTCTTTTTTTCCCTATAGCACTTCTTACAGAGTTTGTAGGAAGATCCGGATTTCTTGTAATAACTAAATATAAGAATTCTGCCGCAGCGTGAACAGTATTTTTCTTTTCGCTTTGCCATCTGTCTCTCCTATAGTAGTGTATAACCTTTTCTATGATTAAGTGTGGCCCGAAATCACTCAAATGTTATATTGCACTGGACTTACAAATAAACTCCTCTAAAATCCATATCACACCTTAACTGGAATCTTATTCTCCGCCGCAAACGAATTAATCGATTCTCTGATAAAGTCAACCTTCTCCGGCACTTCCATCTTTGCCGTTTCGACGGCATTAGTCGCTAATTCTTGTGCTTTCGCAGCCATTACTTCTGCACCCTTGCCACCAAACTCAACGGCTGTTGCATAAGCCTCTGAAGCCACAGCACAACCGACCATACTGCCAACAATTCCGCCAGCCGCCGCGCCTACGCCAGCACCAACGACTGTGCCGGCACCGGGAATCACAGACCCAATAGCTGCGCCAGCAATAGCACCCGCCTGTGCGCCTTCTATTCCTCCTATGACGCCGCCGCTAACTTCAGCAACATTCTGTCCAAGTTCATATGCCAATTCGCCGGCACTGATATTTCCCTGTGCAAAATCCATTGTGGCGTCAAATGACTGAACTCCCCATGATACCACTGCTGCCGGAGCACAGCTTCCACCAACTGCTTGAATTAGTCCCTGGCTAGAGGAACTCATAGCTCCTGCAACGGCATAAGATACAAACCCCGTTCCAAATCCAACCGCGCCCGCTGTTGCTGTATCCTTTGCAATATCTTTCGCAGCTTCCACGCCGGTTATTTCGCCGCTCATGTATTTTTGAATATTATCCACAGTTGATACAGCTGCTGTTAAACCTGCTGCTCCAAGACCGGATTCTACTCCTGCAAGATTGCATTCGTTTGCAAATATCAGTTTTCTATATATATCAGGATGTTCAGCAGCGAGTTTCGCTTCGAAGTTGGTTACCGTACTCTTCTCAATCTTTTGTACGACTAATTTAAGTCTTTCAAGCTTTGCTTCCCGCCTTGCTAATGCCTCTTCATTTCCATCAGCTTTTAATCGCTCAATCTGTTTTTCTAAATCTGCCATTCGTTCTTGGGCAAGCATTTTTACACGATTATAGTAGTCTTTGGGAATTTCAACTTTATCAACCTTATCCTCGACAAAGTATTTGTCGAAACCCTTTGACATAAGCTTATCCAGGCATTCCTTTGCGTCTTTGCCCACGAACTTTGCCTGTATACGTTCAATAACATCCCCTGTATTCTTGTCTACTCTGATTTTATCGACATACTGATCATTTTTAGGAAACAGGTCCGGCCTGTCATCTGCGCGTTGAGTAATAACATCCATTCCTTTTCTTAATGCAATCAGATTTTCTTTTGCAGTACTGATTACTTCAGCTGCATAACCAGCATGCTGCTTACTGCATTGATATTTGAAGGCATCGTTAATATGCCACTCTTCTTTTATCGTTTTAAGATCGAGTTTCTTATCAACTTGGCTATCATACATTTCTTTGATTGCCTTCATAGCATCCGGCATCACTTCCATAGTCAGCGCCGCATTCTCCCCAATCCATGCAGCAAGACCTTCCTGTGCCTTTTCACTCACTGACACATAATCCGCATACGCCTCCGTAAACCTACTCTCAAATCCTTTGTGAAGAGAAGAAAGCCTCTTCGCTGTATCTGTCTCGGAAAGATTAACATCTAGTTTTTCAAAACTATCAAACTTCATCTTACTTGCCCCCGTTATCTTCTGTGCTCATTGTCAGCACAAAGCAGATTTCATTAACTGCGTTTCTCTTAAGGTGTTTCGCCTTGAACTGTACTAGTTTGTACAGATCCGCCGGCGTTTCACAAGCTAATAGATCTTTATCTTTAAGTCCCAGTACTGCCTTGACCAAGTGCTGCAGCTCCGGTATTTTGCGAGAAGGCCAGATCAGATTGCCACCGAAGAGGTTGTAATCGGATATGAGATCCGATATAGCGTTTCTGTCTTTCCTGGCAAGGTCGAGGACCTTCAGGGATTCCGACAGAGACTCGTTGTTTATCTTTTGACCAGGCATCCAAGGCTGCATGAGCATGCGGATAATCTGTGCTCTTGCGGACTGAACTGTTCGGATGACCGTCTTATTTTCAGGCACGTATTGCTGTTCGCGGATGCTTGCTTTATTTATGCGAGTGAGAACAGGTCTCACCCAGTCGTTCTGGTAAACGACTGCAACACCGCTGGGCAGCTTTGCAATTTCGTTGACCTGCTCCTGAGTGAGTCCCATGGAGCGGCC
>CACXCB010000099.1 GCA_902766005.1 uncultured Erysipelotrichaceae bacterium
ATAAGCTCGGGTAATCTGGACACACTGGTGTTCTTGACCGAGAAGCCCCCACCTCTAAGCTTCAGCGAAGGTGGTGGGAGTATGTCATAATACTCATAGCTTTTTCTCTTTTCCAAATGCCAGGCATGCAGCACCTAATAAACCGCTGTCTTCATTTAATCCGGATTTTACGATTTTTACATACGGAGCCACAACCGGATAAACCTTCTTCTTCACCAATGCTTCAACTTCTTCCACAAAACCATCAATCTTTAACGCTACGGATCCACCCAGGATGATGATCTCCGGATCAATATAGCCGATAACACCGGCTATATAATTTGCCAGATATTCTTTTGCTTCATCCATGATCATCTTTGCATCTGTATTTCCTTTTAAGGCAAGATCATTCACTTCACCTGCATGTTTTACTACCAAACCGGCTTTCTTTGCCCTTTGTTCAATAGCAGTTCCGGAACAGATTGCTTCAATGCCACCCGGCAATATATCCCCATGACACGGACCGTCTTTCTTCAATATGGTAATTGCCACTTCATTAGCGAAGCCATGTGCTCCCTGAAATACTTTTTTATCAATGATCAATCCTGCGCCAAGACCTGTGGAAATTGTGAAAAACTGTACAATTCTGTAATCTTTTCCTGCACCGATCACCGCTTCGGCAAGTGCTGCTAAATTGGCATCATTTTCCAGATATACAGGGATACGTAATTGATTTCCCAGTATTTCGGTAATTTGCAGATTATGCCAATCTCCATGCAGATTCGGAGGGGTTAATATCTTTCCGTGAATCAGATCCAAAGGTCCCGGGCAGGAGATGCCTATCCCTGTTATGTCACAATCAAAAGATTTTACAACTTCTTCAATCTTTCGCAAAGTTTCCGATGGATCTTCAGCATTTGTGGAAAACTGAATTCTTTTTTGAATTTGATAATTCTCATCAATTAACGCTACTCTTGTATTGGTTCCGCCAATATCAATCCCTATCGCATATTTCATATTTTTTCTCCTTATCATCCATGCATTCTGCGATATTCCTTCGGTGTCTTTTGAAACTGCTTTTTAAATTGTTTTGTGAAATATGCAGCTGATTCAAAACCGTTTGAAAGAGCTATTTCCTGGACCGGTTTATCACTGATCAAAAGCATTTTTGCGGCCACATGCAAACGATAATAATTCAGATATTCTACAGGTGAATACCCCACATTCTCTTTAAATATCTCACAACATCTATGCACACTGATGGATGCAGAAGAAGCAATATCCGTCAATGTGATTTTATCGGCATATTGATGATAGATAAACGAAAGCATCTTCTTTTCCAGTTCTGCTTTTTCGCTTTTTTGTTCAACTGCGGGAGTAATGCGGGAAATATAGCGATATATGCATGCCATAATCGCATGTAATCCGGCAAGTGCTTCCATTTCATATGCAGGAAGACTTTCATGCTTTGCCTCATAAATCCAATTCATCCAGCGTATACAGATATCTGCTTCCTTTGTATTTCTTGGAAAATAAATATATTCAAACGGTCCTGCATTCCTGATGGATTCAAGATATTTCTCCTGAATCATCGGATTCGGAGATAATATACCTTGTTGAAAAAGAAGGCATCTTCCGGTTAAAGGAGAATCACCATGTCTTTTGGTTTTATGCATTACTCTTGCATTCACAAACAAAAAATCACCGTTCTGAACATAAATCAAATCATCATTGATCTGGTATTCACATACCCCTTCCAGCACCTGCATCAGTTCAAAATCATCATGCCAATGGGGTATATTATACTCTTCCCTGTTTTCATGAACAGAATACTCCTTAATGCGTAAAGGGATGGCTGCATTTTCATAATGGACGATTCCTGCCGCCATATCCTGTATCAATTGTTCTTTTTTCATAATTTTTATATTTTCCTGTCACAATAATTATATCTTACGGCAATAAATTACACTATATTTTTATTGTACAGAATTCTTTTAAGACAAATATGGTTGAGTGGCAGTTAAAATAGATAAAGGGTGGTAACCATATAATGGAACAGAAAACACAAGCGTATAAAGACTGGATCTTAAAACACTGTAAAGCGTACGCTTTGAAGGATGAAGGAGATAAATTATATCTTTCCACCAGTCATGCAGAGGCAGTCATTCGTTTCCACACGATGAATATTATTGAATTCCAGATTACCAGAAAAGATGATCAGGAAATTGTTTTTTATCTGCATTTTCAGCTGAACGATGAAGAACACGCCAAAAAGCTTTTCGGACAATTCCAGGAATGCATGGCAAATACAGGCCCGGTTTCCAAAATACGTGTATTGCTTTGTTGTTCAAGTGCATTGACCACCAGCTTCTTTGCCCAAAAATTAAACCAGACATCGGATCTTGTCAATCTTCCTTATACCTATGCGGCAGTTTCTTACAACAGGCTGTATGAAGTCGGCGTCAATTATGACTTCATCCTGCTTGCACCCCAGATTGCCTTTTACCAGAAAGAATGCCAGGAACGTTTCGGCTCAACACCGGTCAGGGAAATACCCGCGTCTTTGTTTGGGGCCTACGATGTCAGAGGA
This sequence comes from uncultured Erysipelotrichaceae bacterium, assembly GCA_902766005.1. GTDB lineage: Bacteria > Bacillota_I > Bacilli_A > Erysipelotrichales > Erysipelotrichaceae > Bulleidia. The sequence continues at coordinate 2,570 of CACXCB010000099.1, forward strand.
ATTATCAATCTCATTTCATCAACACTATCCTCCCTTAACGCTGTAAACGAAATACAAAATGCATATGTATTAAAATCCAGTCATAAGATTCTCGCTATTACAACGCGTATCGATACACAGTTTAAAATATCCTACCGTCTGTATGATGACGGTAAAATCATCCGCTCGGAAACCATCATTAAAGATGCAATGGATTATCATGATTTTGAAGATATTCTGGATTTTCTTTCTGTATATGAAAAGGATATTGAAACGGTTGTTCTCTCCGTACCGGGAGTTGTACATAACGGTGCGGTCATATTGGCCAGCAGCAATTTTGAAGGTCTCAATATCAAAGCACATCTTTCAGAAAAATATCCCTATCGTTTTATCATCACAAACAATGCTAATGCTACTGCCTTAGGCTTATACCACCTGCACAAAAATTACAATACCGTCGTCTATCATTCCCAATTAAAAGCAGGTGATAAAGCAGGCCAGGGCATCGTTATAAACGGAATGATTGTCAAAGGAAAAAACGGAATTGCCGGAGAGGTCAACTATCTTCTGGAAAACAGTGAAGATACAGAAGTCAGCACACCTTTAAAAGCCGCCAAAGCGGTAGCGAATGCGATTATCTCGGATATCGCTATTATCGGTCCGGATGCGGTATTTATTCGTTGTGAACTGATTCATGACACACGGAAAATCAGAGAATTGATTCAGGAAAAAATAGAGGATCAATATATCCCGGATCTTTTCATTCTCGATCACGCAACGGAATATATGTATTACGGATCACAGATCATGGCTTCAGGGAGGTATAAAGAATGATCAAAAACGTTGTAGCGGTAGCAGCAGATATCGATAAAACATTAATTGAAAAAGGCGGCATTCCCATGCCAGTCACTAAAGCGGCATTAGAAGAACTGCATAAAAGACATATTCTTTTCGGTGTTGCCAGCGGCAGGCCATTTGATCAGAGAACTTTAGACAGAGCTGAAGAATGGGGTTTATCCTTTCCCTTTGACTTTGCGATCGGCATGAATGGCGGAGATCTTTGGGATAAGTATCATGAAGGTGTTACGCACTATAATCTTTTAGCCAAAGAAGATATCTTTGAAATAGTCTCTTTCTTAAAAGAGCTTGATTTAAATCCGGTCATTTATGAGAATGCATATGATTCTGTATTAGCTTTAAAGATGGACTGGTTCTTAGAAGATTCCAAGAACAGAAATCATTCACAGGTAACCATCTGCGATATAGACAGATTATCCGCAAAAGATACCGGAAAAATCGAAGTGCATTATACCGAAGATAAAGAAGAAGCTTTGTATGAGGCAATAAAAAACCATAAATCCGATTCCTGGATTACCGTAAAAACTTTTACCGGAACCATCGAATTCATGAATCCTAAGTGCAATAAAGGATATGCCTTAAGAGAATTCGCAAACAGAAATCACATTTCCCTTGATAATATCATCGCTGTAGGGGATGAAGAAAATGACATTGAAATGTTAAAAACTGCAGGACTTGGCGTATGCATGATCAACGGCGGTGCTTCCACAAAAGCTGTTGCCGATATCATCACGGAATATCCTGTAGATCAGGATGGATTCGGAAAGTTCTTTTATAAACATGTATTCGGAGAATGAACATGAAAGCTTTCACGCAACAATTAACAGATTTTTCTGACAAGCTGGCAAAACAGAGATATATCTCAGCCGTCAAAGACTCCTTCATGAATATGATGCCTTTGATCATTTGCGGATCATTTGCCATCTTATTTCAAAATGTCATCTGTTCCACACAGGAAGGATATTTATCCCTGGCGAATATTCCCGGCATGTCCTGGTTATCTGTCCTGTCACCGATGTTTACCGCCATCAATTATGCATGTATGAACTTCATGTCCATCGGCATCGTCATGATGATTGCCATCCACATCGGTGAAAGCTATGGAAACCATGATAAAGCAATCGGCTTAAATGCAATTGCCTGTTTTATCACATTATGTGCTACGACACTGGATCTGAATGTCACTTCTCCTTCCGGCGAAGAATTCATGACAACAGTTACCAATGTCCTTTCAAGCAAGTATACAAGTGCATCTGGATTATTTGTGGCGATCTTTGTGGGTATCTTCTCTGCAAAAATGTATCTCTATTTTGCGGGAAAGAAAAGTTTAACGATCAAGCTTCCCGACTCTGTTCCTGAGATTGTATCCAAATCCTTTGCGGTATTACTGCCTGTGGTATTCTCCGTATTTATCACTTCCGCAATAGGCCTTATCTTCCATCTTCTGGTCAACATGACGGTATTTGATGCAATCACCGCATTTATCCAGGCACCGCTCACAAAGGTATTAACCGGCTTGCCGGGATACTTATTGATTTACATCATTGCCAATCTTCTGTGGTGTCTTGGCATCAATGGAACACAGGTATTAAGTGCGATTACAACACCGGTATTATTAAGCGCATTATTAGCCAATACCGATGCCCATATGGCAGGTGCAGCTATGCCGAATGTCATCAATGCATCATTTGCCTCAGCATATACATACATCACAGGTTCAGGATTTACAGGAGGCTTAATGGTTGCCATCTTCCTCTTCTCTAAAAGAGAAGATTATCGTTCCATTGCCAAGCTGGAACTGCCCTGTGCCATCTTTAACATCAATGAGCCGATTGTCTTCGGCCTTCCGATTGTCATGAATCCGTTAATGGCAATACCGTTTGTCTTAGCACCTGTAGCTACATCCATTACCGCATATTTCTTAACTTCCATCGGTTTTGCGGGAACAATGTATATCCAGGCACCATGGACCACACCGATCTTTATCCAGGGATTCTTATCCGCCGGAGGAAATATCGGCGCAGGCATAACACAGATTATCTGTCTTGCTGTATCTACTGCTGTTTATACGCCATTTGTCTTAATGGCCAATCAGCAAAAACCAACACCGAAACAGACATCTGAGCAATAGTGTAAGGAAAAGGCGAAAGCCTTTTTCCTTTTACATCTGTTCCTGCTCATAGTTCTCAATAACAAATTCTTCCATGTAAGGCAATGTAAATTTCACATGACCGTATACACTGCCATCAATAATTCCCTTCCGGATTAATCTGATTCTGTAGGGATTGAATTGATTTGTCTCAAGTTTCAGAAATTCACGGATTTCTTTTATTTTTCCATCCTTTGATTTTGCCATGCCATAGATGACTCTTTTATCATTTCCCGATAATTCAGACCAGATCTTATCATAAACATAGATAAATAGATATTCTTTATATGCATTTATCGCTTCTTTCCAGTTTCCGTTATGCTCATATGTAAAGTATCCTAATACTTAAAATGCAAAAGAATATCCTTTAGTCTGTCTTGCTATTTCCAACGCATCTTCATCAGCTAAATTGAAATTCTTTTGATAATTCTCTGCAATCATTTTGAGATTTAAATGTTTCATTTCAACCTTAGGTGCCCTGTATAAAAATGTCAGCGATTTTTCGTTTTGTAATGCATATATATTCTCATACAGACCCATCATCAAAAGAAATAAGGGCAAGTCTTGTCTGATTAATATCTGAAATGTACTGGCAAACACTTTCATATAGACATTATTGACAACTTCATCAACCAAAATAAGCACTTTTTTTCCATGCTTTTTTAATGTTCCAGCATTTTTGAAAGGGCAGTTTCAATATCTGTAATCGGCACACTGTTATGCACAGATAAACCAAAACCGAAAAAAGACAAATTAATACCAGCAGACTGAAACAGCTGAGCAAGCTGTTTTTCACTGCTCAGTTTTGAAGCCAAAGCTTCAAGCATGTCCCTTTCAGGACTTAGTTCAACAATAATCCAATCCTTTTTGGTAATCATTTTGTGCTGTATTTCATTCATCATTACCGTTTTCCCCGATCCTCGTAATCCGGTAAGTAAATAGATCTGCTGTGCAACAGGTTCGCTTATAAAACTCTCTGTAATCATTGTAACCTGTGAAGAACGTGGAATAAATTGTAAAGGTTCTTTTCCAAACATCAATGAGTATGTATTTTTATTCATATTGCCCACCTTCTTTTTACTATTTTTACTGGTTTTAATTCTTTTTACTTTCTTTACTATTTTTACTGGTTTTTTCAATATCTTTGCATGTGAATCAGTGCATATTCTTTGACAAGCATCTGGAAAACAGAAAAAATAAAAGCATAGAAAGCTGGAAAACAAATGAAAAAAATCGGTTTAATCGGCGGAATGAGCTGGGAAAGCACTGTCACCTATTATCAGGTCATCAATGAGACAATCAAGAAGACATTAGGTGATCTTCACTCTGCTGAAATCATCATCTACAGTATTGATTTTGATACAGTCGCAAAAGCACAGGAATTGGATGACTGGAATACATGTGCAGATATCATATTAAAAGCTGCATTGAATTTAGAAAAAGCCGGTGCACATTTCATCTTAATCGGTGCCAATACAATGCATAAAGTCATACCGCAGATCAAAGATAAATTATCTGTTCCGATCCTGCATATTGCCGAAGCAACAATAGACAGACTAAAAAAGGATCATATTCAAACTGTTGCCTTGTTAGGCACAAAATATACAATGTGCCAGGATTTCTATAAACAAAAACTGATTGATGCACAACTAACGGTTCTCATACCGGAAGAGATTGATACTGTCAATTCCATCATCTATGATGAATTATGCAAAGGCATCTTTCTACAATCTTCAAAAGAAAAATTAATTGCGATCATCAGAAGATTAAAAGATAAAGGAGCACAAGGCGTAATTCTTGGATGTACGGAATTAGGCCTTCTGGTGAAACAGGAAAACTTAAATATTCCGGTTTATGATACCACCCTGATTCATGGAGAAGAAGCAGCATTGCAATCATTAGAGGCATAAGAAAAAGGCACATCGTGCCTTTTTCATCATTTATACCCGTCAGGATTTTTACTCTGCCAGTTCCAACTGTCTTTGCACATCTGCAGAAGATCATATTCTGCCTTCCATCCGAGTTCTTTTCCAGCTTTGGCAGGATCTGCATAACATTCGGCAATATCACCGGGTCTGCGCGGATCAATCACATACGGTATCTCTTTGCCGCTTGCTTCTTCAAATGCATGAATGACATCCAAAACAGAATAGCCGTTACCTGTACCGAGATTATAAATAACCAGTCCCGGATTTTCATGCAGTTTCTGAATTGCACATACATGACCTCTGGCAAGATCTACGACATGAATATAATCTCTTACACCCGTGCCGTCTTTTGTCGGATAGTCATTACCGAATACATGTACTTTTTCCAGTTTGCCGACTGCTACTTTAGCAATATAAGGAACAAGGTTATTCGGAATACCGTTAGGATCTTCACCGATTAAACCGGAAGAATGTGCGCCAATCGGATTGAAGTATCTCAGAATCGCTACATTAAGGTTTTTATCTGCAGAACATGCATCGGTAAGAATTCTCTCTGTAAAAGCTTTTGTGGTTCCATACGGATTGGTTGTTTTTCCTACCGGGAATTCCTCGGTAATCGGAACACTTGCAGGATCGCCATATACGGTTGCAGAAGAGCTGAATACAAAATTATGACAATCAAAATGACGCATGACATCAAGAATATTCAATGTGCAGTTTAAATTGTTTGTATAGTATTCAATCGGTTTCTGGGTGCTTTCTCCGACTGCTTTATATGCGGCAAACTGAATCACAGAATCGATATCACTGCATTCTGTGAAGATGCGTTCCACATCTTCTTTGTTTGTCATATCCGCTTCATAGAAACGGAAATCTTTTCCTGTAATCTGTTTCACTCTTTCAAGAGCGACAGGTGAAGAATTATAAAAGTTATCAGCCACCACGATATCATATCCTGCATTTAATAATTCAACACAGGTATGGCTGCCGATATAGCCGGCACCGCCGGAAACAAGAATTGCCATATTAGTTATCCTCCTGTACGCTTGTTAAGAAACGAATAAATCCATTTCTGCCCTGCTCATCATTTTTATAAACACCGGCATCTTCGAGAACATGTGAGAAAACAATACCGATTTCATGATGCAAAATATCTTCGATGTTTTCTTTGGAAATATCATATTTCTGTGAGATTTCTTCCGCCCATTCTGCATGCTTTTTTAATTCTTCGGGATATTCATCAAACGGAGTATGATTGACCAATGCCTCTGCCAGTTCTTCCATCTCCTTCTTTAAACGTCCGGGAAGAACAGCTAATCCCATGACTTCAATCAAACCGATATTCTCTTTTTTGATATGATGCCATTTTGCATGAGGGTGATACACACCTAGAGGATGTTCTTCGGTAGTAATGTTATTGCGTAAGACAAGATCAAGCTCAAAGTTATCACCACGTTTGCGACAGATCGGTGTAATCGTATTATGCATTTCTCCATCTGTATATGCATATACAAATGCAGATTCATCCGTATATCCACGCCATGCCTTTAAGATCTTTTCTGCCAATGATGCAAGTCTTTCTTCATCCTTACAGGAAATACGGATAACGCTCATCGGCCAGTGAACAATACCTGCTTTTACATCTTCAAATCCCTTAAACACCCATTCTTTTTCAATCGGTGCTTCTGCCATTGCGAATGTATATCTTCCACCCTGGAAATGTTCATGCGTCAATATGCTGCCGCCGACAATCGGCAAATCGGCATTTGAACCGACAAAGTACTCCGGAAACTGTTTGACAAAGGCTAACAGATTGCGGAAGGTTTCACCGCTGATCTTCATCGGAATATGTTCTTCATGGAATACAATGCAATGTTCATTGTAGTAAACATACGGACTGTATTGCAGATACCAGTGTTTGCCGTTCAGATTTACGGGAATGATCCTGTGATTCTCTCTTGCAGGATGATTCATATTTCCCGCATATCCTTCATTTTCTACACATAACTGGCATTTTGGATAACTGCTTTGCGGTACATTCTTTGCAGCCGCTATTGCCTTAGGATCTTTTTCCGGTTTTGAAAGATTGATCGTAATATCCAGATTGCCATACTCTGTTTTGGTTACCCATTTAACATCCTTGGCAATGCGGTCATTACGGATATAATTCGTATTTCTGCTGAAATCATAATACCAGTTTAAAGCAGCTCCCGATCCTTCTTCTTTCAGTAATTCCGCAAACTTCTTTTGCACTGCGGAAGGTCTCGGTGTTAAACAACCCATCAGCTTTGTGTCGAAAAGATCTCTTGCCACTGTATTATCTTCACAAACGCCTCTGTTTACCGCATCCTGTGTCAGAATCTCCAGTATTTCATGCAAGGCAAATGAGCCATGTGTCTCTGTTTTCGCATAGTCATTTCTTTCCAATGTCATCAATATCTGATTCTGCGTAAAGATTCTGTCTTCCGGCTCGATCAGCTTTTTTTCGATCCCGTAATCCACAAGTGCCGTTATCATTTCATCTATTATCATTTTGACCCCCTATAATATTTCAAGGCCTCCAACCGGTCTTATAGACATTATATGACAATGACCTTCACCCAAACAATCATTTATTTTATCATGGAACTCTTTTAACATCTCCAAAGGGACAAATGCCTGTACAGTACCGGCAAATCCCCCACCATGTACACGGACTGCTCCTTTCCCTTGCAAAAGTTCTTTTGCCAAGGCAATGGTAATACCTACTGCCTGCTCTTTCACGGCACCGGCCGGTGTAATATTCTGCAGATATTGCCAGCTGCTGTCACCGGATGCATTAACAAGCTGCAGGAATTGATTGTAGTCACCTTCCTCTAATGCCTTGCATTCATCTTGTGCACGCTTATTTTCATGGAAGAAATGAATCGCTCTTAGAACAGCACGATCACCACATTCTTTTCTGCATCCGCTGATATCTTTCCAGAATACTTCTTGCGGAAGATCTCTCAATACTTCATATCCGTAATACTTCGCTACAGATTTACATTCTGCCGGTACAGCCGCATATTCATCTGTCAGATCGGCATGATCTGCACCGGAATCGATAATACATAAAGCAAGCTTTTCTTTATGTAAGTCAAATGCTGCTTTACTGATTACCGGAGCAGAAGGATCTTTAAAATCGATACCGATGATGCTGCCTACACTGGAAGCCATCTGATCCATTAATCCGCATGGTTTGCCAAAGTAAACATTTTCTGCCCATTGTCCGATTTTTGCGATTTCAACTGCGTCGACTTTATGATCACCCATGCACAATTCATTTAAAATCACACCGATCAATGTTTCAAAAGCCGCACTGGAAGATACACCGCTTCCCTTTGGAACATTTGAAGCCACATAGACATCCAGTCCTTTTAATACCGCTCCGCGATCCTGAAATGCCTTGCATATGCCTCTCAATAATGAAATTGTCGTATTTTCTTCTTCCGGTTTTTTTTGCAGATCATTGAAGTCAATTTCACATGGATCATATCCTTCGCTTGTTAAACGGAAAACATTTCCCGGGTTATATCCTGCAGCTGCAATCATATCGATATTTACACTTCCCGCCAAGACACATCCATGCTGGTGGTCGGTATGGTTACCGCCGATTTCCGTTCTTCCAGGGGCACTGAACAAACCGATCTCACTATGCGGTCCGTATTCTTTTTCTAAATTTGCGATAATATCACAGAATCTCTGTTCATGTTCTTTTGCTTCAGCTTCATCACAACAATACAGCCATTCCATCTTCTCAAGGAATGCTTTACTGTCCATTACGCTTTTGATCTCTTGTTTATCCAACATTTTTATACCTTTCCGAATGATCAATTCTTTTCTTTTAAAAAATATGAGTCCCGTTTAGACTGACTCTCCAACGGGACTCAATATATATCAGAACTATCAGTCTGAATCCTTATGAATGAATTTTTTTATGCTTCTAAATTGATGCCTGTTTCTTTATTGAAGATGTGGCAGACATTGCCTGGGAAGCTGAACTTGACATCAGCACCGTTATTCAATGATCTTACTTCTTCATCTGTCATATTTAATGTAGAAACAACCATGACAACATCCTGGTTCAGTGCTGTTACATGCAGATGTACAGATGAACCCATCATTTCCGATACATCGACATGTCCTTTGATGCCCTTATTGCCTAAGGAGATATGTTCAGGACGAACACCTAAGACAACATCCTGTGGCTGAACATTATTTTTAGCTAATGCTTCCTGCTTATCTTCGGATAATTCAACCGCATAATCACCGACTGTCACAACATATCTGCCCTGTACGACTTCCAGTCTTGCATCTTGGAACAGATTCATCTGCGGGGTACCGATGAACGTAGCTACAAACAGATTATACGGATGATTGAATACTTCCTGCGGGGTACCGATCTGCTGGATAAAGCCATCCTTCATGATGACAATACGATCACCAAGGGTCATAGCTTCCGTCTGATCGTGTGTAACGTAAATAAATGTTGTATCGATGCTCTGACGCAGTTTGATAATTTCTGCACGCATCTGGTTACGCAATTTTGCGTCAAGGTTGGAAAGAGGTTCGTCCATCAGCATTACCTGAGGAGAACGTACAATCGCACGTCCGATCGCAACTCTCTGTCTTTGTCCGCCGGATAAAGCTCTTGGCTTACGAGGCAGATACTGCATGATATCCAGAACACTTGCTGCTTCTTTTACTTTCTGATCGATTTCATCTTTCGGTGTATGACGCAGCTTTAACGCAAATGCCAGGTTATCGTATACAGTCATATGCGGATACAATGCATAGTTCTGGAATACCATGGCAATATCACGGTCTTTCGGTGCAATGTCATTTACCAGTTTGTCGCCGATATATAATTCGCCGCCGGAAATCTCTTCCAGACCTGCAATCATACGCAATGTAGTTGATTTACCACATCCTGACGGGCCGACCAGAACGATGAATTCCTTATCAGCAATCTCCAATGAGAATTCCTGTACCGCAACAACACCTTCATCTGTAATCTGAAGGTTAATCTGTTTTTTCTCCGGTTCATCATCCTTCTTTTTCTTCTTTGCTTTTTTCGCCTCATCAGCATTGTACGGGTATATTTTCTTAATATTTCTTAAGCTTAAACTTGCCATATTTCTTTTTTACTCTGTGCATACTGACTCCTCAATATATGCACTCGCTCTATGCCGGGTAAAACAGCACAGGCATTACGACAGGTCTCCACACTGTCGCACCGTGAGTTAACGGCTATCTCCTTTCTTGTGATTATATTAATGTGGAGTTCAATAGTAGTTTTTATACTCGGCAAAGGTGGATCTGGAATGCATCGTATTCCCCTGCATTGCTCCACCAGAATGTGCCCGGACGCATAACTCTCGGCATCGGTATGCCAATTGTCATCAATGCATTAGCAGAATAGATATCTCCTGTTGCTTCGTTGATATACGTTGCACCCGGTGTCAATCCTGCACAACGGATATAACGATTCGGACAATTGCCGGTTGTATTCAGCTTGACAATATTTACCAATGCTTCGCTTCCATCTTCTGCAACCATCATCCACGCTGCTTCCTGATGATTTTTCATGACGTCTGTCAGACGGTAATATAATCCGTTATGCAGAAGATTCCAATATTTCTTAAATGTTTCGATCTGCTCAGGAACTTCCTTCTTTTCTTCATCAGAGATCAGATTCAGATCCAGCTCATATCCGAATGTGCCTTCCATCGCAACAACTGCCCTGGTATGTAAAGGTGTTTTACGCCATGTATCATAGTTTGGCACTGCGGATACATGTGCACCCATTGTACGGATCGGATAGCCGAAGCTTGTTCCATACTGAATGCGGATTCTGTCAATCGCATCGGTATTATCACTGCACCAGATCTGAGGGCTGTAATACAGCATGCCTGCATCAAATCTTCCGCCGCCTCCGGAACATCCTTCAAACAGAAGATCCGGATATCTTTCCAGCAGTTTTTCCATGAATCTGTATACGCCAAGGACATATTCATACTGCAATTTGCCTCTGCTTTGGCAATCGGAAACCGCAGTATACATATCACTTAACGGTCTGTTCATGTCCATCTTGACATAATCTGCTTTGCATTCATCTAACACCTTTGCGATCTGATCGAAAACATAGTCGACAACATCTTTTCTTGAATAATCCAGGACAAGCTGATTTCTTGCGATAACCGGATCTGTCCCCGGAACCCGCATTGCCCATTCAGGATGTTCACGGAACAAGTCACTGTCTTCATTAACCATTTCCGGTTCAATCCAGATACCGAATTTCATGCCCATGGCTCTGATCTGATCGGCAAGTTCACCCATTGTGCAGCCAAGTTTTTCGGTATTGACTACCCAGTCTCCAAGACCGGCATAATCGTCATTTCTTGCCCCGAACCAGCCATCATCCAGTACCATCATTTCAACGCCTAAATCGGCTGCTTTTCTGGCAATGGATAATATCTTTTCACCATCGAAATTCATCTGGGTTGCTTCCCAGTTATTGATTAAAACCGGACGGCGCTTGTTCTTCCATGGTCCTCTGCAAATGTTATTGGCGATCAGCTTATGGAAGATATGACTGAGTTTTGTGAAGCCATCTGCACTGTATGCCAAAGCAAGTTCCGGTGCTTGGAAAGATTCACCCGGTGCTAAAGGATAATCAAAGTGTTCCGGCTGAATACCCATCACTGCACGGACACCGCCGAATGCATCTCCGCCGGCATTGCAGCTGAATGCACCGCTGTACAATAAACTCATGCCGATACAAGCACCATGCATCTCCGCTGTATCTCTTTCCGCCAGAATCACAAATGGATTTTCATGATGGCTGCTGGTTCCGCGACGGCTGCCGACTAAGATTTCCCTTTGGCCGATCTCTGTTCGTCCAAATGCTCTTTCCCCGGCATGACGTCCATAGAAATGCACTAAATCCCATTCTCCGGACATCATGTCAATGCATCCGCTTGCCGCATTATTCAAAATAATGTTTTCTTCTGTATTGTTTTGTATTTTAGCAGTACGGGTAATGACATCCAGCTCCGGAATAATTCCATATTGTAAGATCACTTCAATATCGGAATATTTATCTTTTAAAGTAACAACTAATGTTTCTGCTTCTTCATTTTCAACATACACTGCAGGCAATCCCGGTAAACTGTATTTGCCGGGTACTACGGAATGTCCGTCATATCGGAAATCACACTTTACTACACCATTTGGACGTTTGATACTTACTGCTGTTGCACGATAATCGCCGCTGCCATCACATGGATACTCCATCGGCATTGTATCCGGAGAGATTGTCCGATCTAATTTTGCATCATATGGATTTGGTGAAAAGCCACGATCACGGAATACCATGCAGTAACTTGCATCCGTATCAATATGGGGACCATAGTATGTATGAACAAGATAACCAAGCGGTCCGACTTTCATCTGATAGCTTGTATTTTTAGTATTTAATGTAATGGTTTGATCTGTAGGATTATAAATAACTGACATATAATTCTACCTTGTTTATCCTTTCTGTTTTTTGTCTAATTCTTTCTCGATGTGGAAGATTTCATCAATCTGCGGATAGATGATTTGAAGTATGCATACCAGCGGTAACCATAATCCCGCTGTGATCAGCAGAAATACGGATCCCGGATATAACCGCAGTAACAGGAATATATACAATAATGCAATGCCGCATGCCTTCAGGGATTTTCCGATATACCTGAAGAACAAGAGTACACTGTTTCTGATCAGTTCAATAAAGCTGAGATTCATCAATACCTGCTGACAAAGCATCCAGAAGAAGATACCCATCACAACCGTAATACTGATAATTTCGCTGATGAACATTCCAAGGCCGATCTCCAATGCCTGAACATGTACAAGGATGAAGATCTGTAAGGCAAATATCAATCCAAACAACATGCCCGGAAGCAATGTAATTTTCCAGTTTTCTTTTATTGCTTTGGAATATCGATGCCACCAGAAACCCATCTCATCACGCAAGCTGCGCAACAATGTATCAGCCAAGCCATAGAAGCATGGTGCTGCAATCAGTCCGCCGATTATACCGGCAACAGCCGTCACCAGCAGACTGTGTGTTATACACCCCAGCCCTACCGCAAATAAATACGGCAGGATGGAAAATATCTGAAGGATTCCCGAACACCAGAAGTGTATGTAATCTCTGGAAACCACTTCCCATATTCTTTTTAAGCCTTTTGCGCGAGGTTCATCCGGGGATATTCCCGGTCCCGGATTATTGTAATCTGAAAAGAATAACATATAATACTCCTGTCATCTTTTTTGAAATCTTCCCGCATCCCCTCCCTTAAAGAGAGGGGAATGGGAAAGTCATCAGCCTTTTACGCTGCCTAAAGTTAAACCTTTGGTAAAGTAACGCTGAAGGAAAGGATATACGCACATAATCGGTAATGCACCAAGGAATAACTGTGCTGCACGACCGGTTCTTGCATTCATCTTGGATAAGATATCCTGAATGTTGCCTGTTGTATCAGACTGTAACAGTTTTTCAAAGTCAACAAGCAATGTCTGCAAGTATGTCTGTAACGGATAGTTCAGCGGTTCACTCATATAGATCATTCCGGCAAACCAGTCGTTCCAATGTCCTACCATGCTGAACAAACCTACTGTTGCAAGGCTTGGTCCAAGCAATGGGAAGATAACATGGATCAATGTCTGGAATGGTGAAGCTCCGTCAATCCAGGCAGCTTCTTCAAGTTCATGAGGAAGACCGCGGATGAAGTTCATCAGGATAATCATATTGTATACAGGTAATGCACCCGGAAGAATCAAAGCCCAGATTGTGTCCTTCAAGCCTAAACCTGAAACGAGCAAGTAAGTCGGAATCATACCGCCGCCGATCAACATCGTTAATACGAAGAATCCTGCCAGAATACCTCTTCCCGGCAGATCATCTTTTGCCAGAGGATAAGCGGTAAGTACCATGAGAACAATATTCAATAATGTTCCGAGGATAACTCTTTCGATGGAGATTCCCATAGCTCTGAGGAATCTTCCGCCTGTAATAACATATTCATAGGATGCAAGTGTAAAATCTACAGGCAGGAATGCTACCTTGCCTGCTGCTACTGCTGCACTTCCCGAGAAGGAAACGGCGAGCAGATGAATAAACGGTAAGACACAAGTGATACAGATTATGCCAAGTCCGATCGTTAAAATAATATCAAATGCGGTAGTCTTCTTTTTCATATCCTTATGCCTCCTTACAGAATACGATAACCTGCAAGCTTGTCTGCCAGTCTGTAGGAAACGATAACCATGATTGCAGAAATCAATGACTTAAATAAACCTACGGCAGCACCGACAGAATACTGTGCCTGCTGGATACCTAAACGATAAACATATGTATCAATGATATCAGATGTTTCCCATACAGCCGGGCTGTACAAGTTATAGATCTGATCGAAACCTGCGTTAAGAACACTACCCAAAGCAAGAACAGTCATCAATACAATTGTCGGCATCAGAAGAGGAATGGTAATATTCTTGATCTGCTGCCAGCGTGTAGCACCATCCAGCATTGCCGATTCATACAAACTCGGATCAATACCGGTTAGAGCAGCAAGATAGACAATGGTTCCGTAACCAAATCCTTTCCACACATCACTGACGATCATCGTCCATGGGAATATCTTTGCATTACCAAGGAAATCCACTGTACCAAATCCTAATTTCGTTAAAATAATGTTAATAGCACCTGTACTGCTGAGAATATCCATCAATACACCGGCCATGATAATCCATGACAGGAAGTTCGGGATATAAATCAAAGTCTGATAGAATCTCTTTAATTTATCTGACTTCATCTCATTCAGTAATACGGCGATTGTTACAGGAACAACGATACCTAATGCAAGTTTCCATACGGAAATATACAATGTGTTCCAGATGGTTCGTGTAAATGTCGGCTGGCTGAACAAATAACGGAAGTTTTCCAAACCAACCCATGGAGAGCTGAATCCTAATCCTACGTTATATTTCTCAAAGGCAATAATGACACCGTATAAAGGAATATAACTGAAAATAAAGGTTAGGATTACCCCTGGTATCAGCATCAGATAATACTGCCAGAGACTGCTTAAATTAAATTTTTTCTTTTTCATTATATGCTCCTGACATATCGAATAGTATTATCAGCCGGTAAAACCAGCTGATAATACTTTTATGAATTAGAGATTATTTTCCGTATGTTTCGTTGATTTCAGCAGTAGCCTGAGCTCCGCCTGCAGTCTTCCACTGCTCAACGAGTATGTCAAAGTAGTCAATCGGCTGTTCACCGATGATAATCTTTGTGAAACCTTCAATCAGGATATCATCCAGAGTGCTTCCTGCAGTCTGCAATGTAGGTGTATCAGGTCCCCATTTTGCATCCTGAACATACTGATGTTCATCGACATACTTCTTAGCGATACCGTAAGCAGAACGATCATTACCCTGCTGCAGGAAGTCGCCTACGCCGTTTGGATCCTGTGATGTGATCCAGTTGACACAGCTTTCATATTTGGAAAGGTTTGTACCCAGTTCAGAAGTATCAACTTCCTCTCCTCTCTGGTATGCATCGAATGCACCCTTAACCTGAATGTACTGGTTGTAGTCATTCATCGGGTTGATGATACGTGTTCCGCGAACAACGTTTGGATAGTTGAAGCTATGCAGTGAAGACAGATATTCATTGGATTCAACACCGACTGCATCATTTACCGTATAGATATAGAAGTTAACGATCTTCATAACTGCTTCAGGATTCTGGCAGTCTTTGCTGATAACAACATAACCATTGTTGTTGAAGGTTACGCTTCCCATAATCGGGGAACCATCCTGTGTAGGAATTTCGTATGGATAGAAAATAGCTTCAGGACCCTGGTTCTTGATCAGGTCTGGTAACGGGTTATAACCGAACCATTGTGCAAATGGGATAACACCGCATTCACCATTGATCATGCCCTGCATCATCTTATCCCAGTTCAATGTTGTGAAGTTAGGATTAACGATGCCTTCCTTATACCATTCTGCATACTGTGCAAGAGCTTCTTTCATTTCCGGCTGAATTGTACCATAGCCTAATGTGCCATCGTCCTGTTCAACCCAGATGCCAGGATGAGCGCCCCAGCTCAAAGCTAAACGATATAAGTTTTCCAGTGTCTGACATTCAGGCAATGCATATCCGCCATATTTCTGTGCAAATGTTGTAGCGATAGTAATGACATCATCCATTGTCTTTGGTTCTTCAAAACCGCATTCCTGCATCCAGTCCTGACGAATCCATACATACTGGAACTGGTCGATGATACCATAGCTCATCTGCGGCATGCCATACAGCTGGCCATCGAAGCAGCCTGTTTCCCATGTATCAGCATAGTCCTTACGATAGTTCTTCAATGTATCGGAAGCATAACGTTCAAATACATCTTCCAGATTCATGATCATTCCTGCTTCATATAATGTTGTTAAACGAGCAGAGTCGACATAGAATACATCAGCAATATCTTTATCTGCAATTGCAAGATTCAGTTTTGTACCATAATCATTACTGATCCACTTATTCTGCAGATCAATGTTAAAACGTTCTTTGTACGCACGATACCAAGGGTTGTTGCCATAGTCATCATCGCCCTGGAATTCTGTACCACTGTTTTCTTCACCCATTGTTGTGACTACTACTGTCTCTTCATATGGTGCCCAGATGTCTTCCGGTGCTTCTACTTTTGGAGTAGTAGTATTTGTTGTTGTAGTTGGCTTAGACATACATCCTGTCAAAACTGTCATTGACAGTAAGGATGCCAAAGCAGCGCAGACTGGTCTTTTGCTTTTCTGCATGTTCTTTCTCCTCTTTTGTCCTTTTAAATTAGTAAATGCCGGCAGTATCAAATGGCATAGGAAGTCTTTCTTTTTAAGCGCTTACCGTGCGCTGTAAGCGTTTTCAATGACGTTCCTCTTGTCGATTAAATTCTAGCATTTACTTTTTTTCAAACATATTTATATGTGTGATAACTTATATCCCAATTTTTCTCATTAGACAAAAAAATGTGTATTCAAGTCACATTTTGCTATATAATGTTAGTTAAATAAGAAAATATTCTAAGGAGTGTTTATTATGTCAAAAGAAAATAATGATAATACGACAAAATACCGCTTCCATATTGCGCAGGATGACATGTTCATAGATCTGACTTTATTTCAATTCGGCTGGGAAAAATGCAGCCCGATGCATATGTTCGGTCCTGCCAAAAGAAATCATTTTCTTTTTCATTACATCATTGAAGGAAAAGGAAAACTGGAAACCAGCGGACACACGTATAATTTACATGCAAATCAGGGTTTTCTGCTTTGTCCTGATCAAGTCAGCAGCTATTATGCTGACAATGATGATCCATGGTTTTATACATGGGTTGAATTTGACGGCTTGCGAGCACGTGAAAGCATGTTATTAGCAGGACTGAGTGAAAATCAGCCAATCTACAATCCTCTGCCAAATCCCGAAAGAATTGTTGAAAACAGAATGCTCAAAATTGTTGAAAATGCAGAAAAAGCACCGATCCGTCTTGTAGGAATGGGTTTAATGCTGATGGATGATATTATCCAGACCAGCAAAACTCATGTCACTGCAGAAAAAAAGAGATTGCGTGATTTCTATATGCGTGAAGCAATTACCTTCATTGAAAGTAACTATCAAAAGGATATATCCGTTGATGAGATGGCGAAAAAAAGCGGTTTGAACCGCAGTTATTTCAGCAGATTATTCAAAGAAACCTTCGGAGAATCTCCGCAACAGTTTCTGATCCGTTACCGGATCAACAAAGCCTGTGACTTGTTAAAACATACCCAGATGCCTATTGCCGATATCAGTAAAGCAGTCGGTTATGACAATCAGCTCCATTTTTCAAGAGCGTTTAAAAATACACTGAATATTTCCCCTACGGAATACCGAAAGAATCATTTTCTGATTCTTGATCAATAAGGAGTCTTATGTATCAATTCGAAAACAAGGTTGTCGTGATAACCGGCGGTGCACAAGGCATTGGCAAATGCATTGCTGAAGAATTTCAAAAAGAAGGTGCAATTGTTGAAATTATAGATATACAGGAAGGTGACTGGTATGTCGGTGATATATCAAAAAAAGAAGTATTGGAAGACTTTGTCCAATACATCATCAAGAAACACGGTCATATCGATTATCTCATCAACAATGCCCTTCCGAAAATGAAAGGCATCCGTGATTGTTCATATGAGGAATTCATGAATGCCTTGTCAGTCGGTGTAGCTGCACCGTTCTATCTCAGCAAACTATTCCTTCCATATTTCAATGACAGAGGTTCTATTGTCAATATTTCTTCCTCAAGAGACAGAATGAGCCAGCCACAGACAGAAAGCTATACAGCTGCCAAAGGCGGCATAGCTGCATTAACCCATGCCTTGGCAATCTCATTAGGACCTAAGATCCGTGTGAATTCCATATCACCCGGATGGATTGATACTTCTGATATACAATACACCGGTCCCGATGCATATCAGCAGCCCGTAGGAAGAGTGGGTCATCCATTAGATATTGCCAATATGGTTTTATATCTTTGTTCTGATAAAGCCGGTTTTATTACCGGTGAAAATATCTGCATCGATGGCGGAATGACGAAATTAATGATCTACCATGGCGATCATGGATGGCAGCTAAAGTAAAAAGGAGTTTTCAACTCCTTTTATTTTGCGCTGTGTCCGCCGAATACATCGAAATGCATTGTATCCAGTTTTGCATCGATTAAGGCAATCTCTTCCGGTGTAACAAGAATATTGCCTGCTTCAAAGTTCGCCTTTAATCTTTCAATCTTTCTGGAACCCGGAATCGGAACAATATACGGTTTCTTGCAGATCATCCAAGCAAGAGATAACTGTGCCTGTGTGCAGTTTTTTTCTTTTGCCATGTTTTCCAGAAGATCCAGTAAATCTTTTGCCTTGGCATATCCTTCTTCTGTATACTGCGGCATGTTTGCACGATAATCCTGGCTTCCTTCAAACTTTGTCTTAGGACTGTAAGCACCGGTTAAGAAACCATTTGCCATCGGGGAGAATGCTACATAAGCAACATCCAGTTCTTCACATACCGGGAAGATGGATTGATGCCATCTTGCCATCATGGAATATCTGTTTTCAATTGCGGTTACCGGTGTAACTGCATTCGCTCTTCTTAAATATTCTTCAGTTGTTTCAGAGATTCCCCAGCTGCGGATCTTTCCTTCTTTGATCAGTTCGCCCATTGTCTCAGCGACTACTTCCGGTTCAACCTTCGGATCAATACGATGCTGATAATAGATATCTACATAGTCTGTTTCCAATCTCTCCAAAGATTTTTCCAGTGATTTGCGGATTGTAGCAGGACTGCTGTCTAATCTCAAGGAACGGTCTTCATTATGCCCTACACCCATCTTAGTAGCGATGATGACTTTATCTCTGACATCTTTTAGTGCTTTACCGACAAGTTCTTCATTATAGGATATGCTTCCATCCGGATAAACACCTGTATATGCTTCTGCCGTATCAAAGAAATCATATCCGATTTCATAAGCCTCTCTCAATGTTTTGATGGATTCTTCTTCCGGTGTAGGATCACCGGAAGCATGTGAGAAACCCATGCATCCAAGTCCTACAGGATTGACCATGATGTTGCTTTTGCCTAATCTTCTTTTTTCCATATTATTTTCCCTTTCTTACACATACAATATATAGAATTGTCTATAAAGAATCGATTTTGTTTTCAGAAGATATTGATAAGTAAAACTTATCAATTTGCTCACTCTTCTTCAAGCGGTGACAGCCATGCAAATACCATGTCTTCTCCGGATTCAGACTGATCCTCATGCCATGTAAAGGTTCCGTCATCATTAAAGACAACTGTTCCTGTTCCATCATCATATACAGATTCTTCCTCTGTAATTTCACCGCTTTCATCATAGGTGACATTGGCTTTGCTGGCACCGGTATAATTGATTGTCTTTGTCTCAGGATCAAAGCTGCCTACAATATACCAGCGTGCCGTTTCTGAAGCACTTGAGCCCCATTCAATCGTGATCCATGTATCACTGACTCCGAAAGTCTCCACTTTCGCATTTGCCCTGTCACATTGATAATTTCCCACATAGTCTGTGATCGGATTGACATAATCCGGATCTTCTTCAAATACAGCTATGAAATCCGCACTCTCATCAAGAAGAACGGTAATTGTCGGATCAGCAGAATACTCTTCGCCGTTCTTTGTCCACTTTACAAATACACTGCCTGCTTCAGGCCATGCCGTAAATGTATATGTTGCAGGTTCTGCAATATTAATCTGTGCAGACTGGTATGGATATTCCGGATCAATTTCAGGTGCTTCTTCACCTTCTGCATATTCAATATTGCCCCATCCTTCGGTATTCACAGATACAAAGATTGTAGCTTCTTCCATTTCCATCTCTGTAAAGTGATATGTTTCACCACCTTCCACAACAAGCATCATGCCTTTTTCACCTTCTTCGCTGACAGTAACGGTAATCGGATCTTTACTTCCGTATGTCGGCAATTCACCATGGAGAGAATTGCCTTCCTGCGGTAATATACCACTCCAGGAATCTTCCATAAAGTCTTCTCCCAGCATGCATGATACATACCATCCCGGCTCATCGGTATCTTCCATCCACATGACGGTCAGCATGTTTTCATTATCATCAAGGAAGTATCCTTCACGAGTCCATTCTGTTGTTTCTTCTTTTACACTTGTGCTTTGCTTTTGACCACTGCATGCGCCTAAAGCAATTGCCATAGATGCACATAGTAAAGCATACATTCGTTTTTTCATTTTTACCTCCATTATGTTACTGATTGCTTCGTTACAATTATTATACGGAATATAACCTCTAAACGCTCTATTTTTCTTCAGATTTTCTTTTTCTGAGTTCTGCAATTTCATCACCATTACTCTTTTTCACTGCTCATTATCTGGTTATACAATTCTTCAAATTTCCCATCTCCATACCATTTTCTATAAATGTCCTTGATGATTCAGGTAATGCTTTCCGTTTTTCAATCAAATCGATAATAAAATCAATATCAGCTATCTCCTTGACACGATGACATATAGTACTTTTGAAGTTTTTAAAACCGCTTCGTCTTAGAAAACACGGGACAAGCAGTTCTTCCATAAAGAGAGCAAGCCCTTTAGCAAGATGATAAATACTCATAAATATTTTCAACAGAACAAAAAATCCATTTAATTCCCCCGGCATTACTGCCGTTTGATCAAATGGATATAGTTTAAATCTTTTCTTTACAAAAGCATGAAACTTTATGATCTGAAACATTAATTCTTTTTGATACTTTCAAGTGCTTTCATGACCAAATCATGATCTTCTCTGTGTCTTAATCCGGATACGATAAATGCACCGTGATTTTCCCCGTTGATGAGGTAGGGAACTCCTCCTCCGAACATTGCACAGGAATTATCTCCTTGAATTTCTTTGAATTCTTCCGGATGATAATAAGTGCATATTGAGGATTTACCGGTTTTCTTGACCGTCTTCTCTTTCTTATCCAGCCATTCCCCACCGACAAGATCACCTGTGAGATACTGGAATACAATCACATCATCATATACCACACGGATTCTGACCTGTCTTTTATATTCTCTTTCAGCTATTTCACATACCTTCAGTCCGAAGTTCAGTGCATCTTCATTTTTGAAAGAATCAAAATCGTTCAGATTCTTTTTCATCTCCTCTTCCTGATACACTCTCCATGCCCAGTCCTGGATCTTTTTCTTTTCATTTTCCACTTCATGGCCTAATACTGCCAATCCTTCCAAGATTTCCGCTTCAGGACATGTTTTCTTCAAATCTTCTATTGCATGCGCAAAACCGCTTCCTCCGCTGGTCACAAAAGGGACGATCTTCTTTCCTGTCCAGTCATATTGTTCCAAAAATGTAAATACCGGCATCGGCATTGTAGCCCACCAGTTAGGAAAGCCCAGAAATATCATTTCACATGCATCAATATCTGCATTGATCGGCTGAATTGCAGGTCTTTCATTATTCTCAAATTCTTCTTTTGCCTCATTGATCATCTGAAAATGATCTGTGCTGTATATTCTTTCAGGAACAATCTCAACAAGGTCATTGTGCAGAACTTCCTGAATATATTCAGCCATGATATTTGTATAGCCTTTTTCAAGATTGACAATCTTCATACCCGGAGCGATTGTCTCTCCCTTCATGGATAAAAATACAACTGCTGTTTTCATGTTAGCTCTCCTATCCGATTTGATTTAATAACGTATCGATCTGATTGATTTCCTCAATTGTCAGATTAACATCTGCTGCACTTGCATTCTCTTTTAAACGGGAAGATTTTCTTGTGCCGGGAATCGGTACAATATACGGTTTGCGATCAATCATCCACGCCAGGGATACAGCTGCAGGTGTCACTTTTCTTTCTTCTGCAATTTCCTGTATCATCTGCAATAATTGTGCATACGCATCAAAACCTTCATCGGTATACTGCTTCATATGAGAACGGAAATCCAAAGGATCTGTAAATTTATCCTGTTTTGTATAAGCACCGGAAAGGAATCCATTCGCTAAAGGACTGAAAGCAACCAATCCTATATTCAATTCTTCGAGAACAGGAAACATGGATTCATATTCCCTGGTAATCATGGAATAACGGTTCTGTATTGCGGTTACCGGACAGACTGCATCCGCTCTTCTCAGATATTCTTCATCTGTTTCCGAGATACCCCAATGCGTAATCTTTCCTTCCTTCATCAGGTCAGCCATGGTTTCAGCGACTTCTTCCGGTGTAGTATTCGGATCAATACGATGCTGATAATACAGATCGATATGATCTGTATCCAGTTTTTGCAGGCTTCCTTCTATGGATTTACGGATAGAGGTCTTGGAACTGTCTCGGATCATTTTCCCGTTTTCATCCCAGAATACGCCGCATTTTGTAGCCAGCACGATTTTATCCCGGAATGGTTTGATCGCTTTGCCTACCAGTTCTTCATTATATGCAGTTGTTCCATCCGGATTCGTTCCTGTGTAACATTCAGCTGTATCGAACATGGTGTACCCCAAATCAAATGCTTCATGAATTCTTTCAATCATCTCTTTTTCATCAGACGGTGCACCATAGGCATGTGTCATACCCATGCATCCGAGTGATACTGCCGATACCTGTAAATCTTTTCCCAATGTTCTGTATTTCATATTATCCCTCTACTCTCACTTCAATATTGTCCGGTGCTTCTTTCAGTAATTCTGCAAGTGATTCATCTTCTGCTTTTCCAAGATATGTAATATCATATGGAGAAATATCTGCAGGAGCATAGTTCAGACAAAGCACATTCCATCCGGCATAGTAGTATACTTCATTTGGTTTCACAATTGATGTTTTTCTTCCGTCATTAACAGGCTTTTGCGGCAAATCTCCCACAAATTCAACCGGACCGTTTCTTCTCATTTTTAGCTTCAATGGAAGCATTTGGATGATATCCCTGACGGTAGTACTGTCTTCTGTAGTAATTGTAAATTCTTTTTCATTCCATATAACTTTCATCATCTTAATATGTGGATGCGATTGACTTTGTCATCATCCATTGATCTCCCTTCTTTTTAAATTCACATTTCAATCGTAACGGCCATACATGTTTTGATCCGCCATATACAGCCGCCTCCACTCTTGTATCACCGATTGCCTTTGCATTGTTTCCATCTATTTCCACGGAAATATTTTCATGTCTGTATTTGTAGTAATTGAGTGTTCCATCCAGTAAAGCATCAAAGTATTCCTGCAGATTCATCCTTGCACCGGTCATATGTACAAGTACATAGGAATCATCAAGATAATTTTTCAGAAGATCTGTATCCTTGTGAATCATTCCTTCATACATGCCTTTATAACACTCTATAATCTTTTCACGATCATTCATTCCAGAACCGTTGCCTCCGTTCATGGTTATAGTTTAGAAGATTCTGATTTTTAGAACAATTTTGTTTTCTGAAGCATTCCATAAGTAACACTAATGAAATCCGCCAAAACTCTTGGATATGTATTTTACAAACATAGCTTTTATTATGCTGTTGAAAAAAGGCACTTCATCATAAAGTACCTTTTCCTTCTTCAAATTGTTTTTTCAATATATCCGCAAATTCTTCTATGTAGTAACCGGAGTTATCTTCCTTCCAGAATGCACAATATCGGCGATATACCTGCTTATCTTTCCGGTATAAAGGGATTCTTTTAATCATCTTAGACATTGCATGATTGAAGTATCCTTCTATAGGAAGATATCCTTTTCCTGCCAGAACCTGCATTCTTCCTTCTTCCAGATTATATGCATAGATGTATTCTCCATGGAAACCGAGAATATCCCGATAGAATTCCTTGTCTGTTTCTTCCTGTCCCGGTGAAGTAACCAGAATACATGTTTTCCCTTCCAGCTCTTCAACGGTTATTTTATCCAGTGAAGAATAGAAACTGCCTTCCGGGACTTCTACAAACCCCTTTTGTTCAACAAGGACAAGGTTATTATAGAGGTTGGAAAATGCCCTTCTTTGATCATTCATGACAAGATCCGCCTGCTCATTAATCAGCATTTCATACAGTTCTTCATGCGTTCCCGCAGATAACTGTATATCCACTTTCGGATATTTTTTAGCGAACTCTGCCACTGCATATCTGAATTCATGTCCGCCGTAATTCTTTAAATATCCCAAGCGTAATACAGCACCTTCATTCATTGCGATCTTCTTTGTTTCCGTGCATAATTTATCCAGCTGTTTTGAGATATCCAATGTTTTTTCATAGAAGTATTTTCCGGCAGGCGTTAATTCAAAACTTCTGTTTTTTCTGATCAGCAGCATAAAACCAAGCTCATCTTCCAATGCCTTGATCTGCTGGGAAATAGCAGATTGAGAAATATGACATGCATCTGCAGCCTCGGTAAAAGATTTACATTCTACGACTTTTTGAAAATATTGTATTTGCCTTAATAACATGCATTCATTATAACACAATTTCTTATTTCTGAATTTCTGTGTATTTTTGCCTTAATGCTGAATAGCTTTTCATGAAATCAATCTCTGAATTTC